>JALZAL010000214.1 GCA_030948325.1 Candidatus Dormiibacterota bacterium | reverse complement strand
CGGCGATGGCCCCGGTCGGCGGCGCCCATTCCAGGGCGTTCTCGAGCAGGTTGGTGAGCACGCGCCCCACCTGAAGCTCGTCCACCTCCACGGGTGGCAGGTCATCGGGCGCGTCGACGCCGACCTCATGGCCCTTCAAGTCCGAGCGCAGCTGGTGCAAGGCGGTGCCGACCAGCTCGGCGAATCCGTGTGGCTCCTTGTCAAGCTCCAGCCCGGCTTCCAGGCGCGACAGGGCAAGCATGTCGCCGACCAGGCGGTCGAGCCGCGTCGCCTGGCGGTCCAGGTCGACCAGGAGCTCTTGCTGCTCTGGTTGGAGCCCGGCTTGCGGGACCAGCAGCGCGGTGAGGCCGGCTCGGAGCGAAGCGATTGGGCTCTTGAGCTCATGGGACAGCGAGGACAGGATCGCGGCCTTGAGCCGGTCAGACGCCTCGAAGCCGCGGGCGCGTTCGGCTTCGAGGGCTACCCGGCGGCGGTCGAGCAGGAGGTCGGCGAGGCCGATTAGCGCCGCCAACATTCGCAGCTCACCGGGTTCTTGCTGATCAGTATCGATACGCGTCACGGCCACCCCGCTCGCCAGTGGCAAGTAGGCAGGAGTCTCCGCGCCGGGGTGCGTCTTCGTCAATCTCACCGCCCCGTCGCTGATCGAAATGCCGACCGGACGCCCGTTCTCGTATGACCACGTCGCCTGCCGGACCTCGTCGGGCGTCAGGTCACCGCCCGCTAACGGGGCTGCCACGCCGAAATCCATTGCGACGAGGGCGAAGCGGCTGACGCTCGCCAGTCGAAAGGCTTGGTCGCAGAGCATCGACAGAGCCACGGTCACCTGTGGCGTGCGCAAGGCTGCGGTCGCCAGCTCGTACAGGACGCGCGAGTCCGCAGCCAACGTCTCGGATGCCGCCTGCGCCCGGCGCAGCGAGGCGGCCAGCTGGCTGGTGACCAGCGCGACCGCGAGCAGCACCACGAGCTCGAACAGCTCACTTGGCCCCCTGACGGTCAACGTCCCGACTGGCGGGACGAAAAAGAAGTCGTAAAGCAGGAATGCAGCAACGCTGCCCATGACCGCCGGGCCTCGGCCCCACCGCGCACCAAGCCACAAGACCAGGAGGAGGTAGAACGCGGACAGCCCGGGCACATTCGTGCGCGAGGTGATGAGGGCGATCGCCACAGTGATCGCGATGGCTCCGCCGATGGCGATCGAATAGGGCGCCAGGCGCCTCAACACAAGGCTCACGATACGAGCCAGCGCACGCCAGTCCCATGGGCTCGGGTCAGGGCGAGCAGCTCATCTCCACCGCCCGGCCAGATGGTGAGCCGCACCTCGAAGGTCTGAGCCCCTGGTTCCATGCGGAGGTAGGCCAGCGGCCCAACGAGCGAAGCGCGCGAGGCCGCTGATTCGATAGCCGATTCGATGCGTCGGCGCCCATCCGGGTCGACGTACTGCATGAAGACTGAGTGGTACACGACAGTCGCCACGCCGGTGCGCGTAGAGGCGAGCTCGCGCTCGAGAAACGTGGCGGCGTCCACGCGCTCGACCTCGACGGGAACCTGTCGCGCCACCGCGATGGCGCCCTCCAGGAGCCGGAATCGACCCTCCTGGTCCGCCCACACAAAAGAGCGGAGAGCAAGCGACCCTTCCGGGCTGGTTGGGTCGATCGGTTCGACGTCGCAGCCTTTGCGCCCGACGACCTCGACCTGCCGGTCAAGGGGCGGCGGCAATTCGAAGGAATGCGGGAAGCAGACAGGAGAATCGAGGCGTCCCCAGCCGCCGGCGCCCGACTCGTACCGGTAGCGGTCCCAGCGCAGGTTGAAACCTGCGCTGGCGCCGAGCTCCAGAATCCGGAGTCGCTTTCCGGTTCGCCTGGCGACCTCGAGGAAGCCTCCGAGCAGTGCGGCGCTGCGGCCGACCTCGTTGGTCTGGCAGCCGCGGGGCAGCAGGTTGCGGATCTCCGAACGCAGGTCGACAAGAGATTTGCGGAACGCGTGCCCGGCCGCGCGCGCATCGCCATCGCCGCCGGTCGACGGGTAATGCAAGGCGAGGTCGGGCACCTTCCCCATGAGCACGAGCCTGTGTATCGCGCCCATGAATCGAAGCGCCAAGGCCGAACCGCTGGGCTCGCCTTCGAACCCGCTCAGCACTCCCCACACCGCGCCCTCGTTATTCAGGTCGTCCGCGGCCGATCGAAGTAGAGACGCGTACAGCGGAGAGCCCAGGTCATCGCACCACGACGCCTGGCGCTGCAGCAGCTGCGCCAGGATCTCGCGCGCTTTGCCGGTGACAGCCGGCACGGAGGTGTGGTGGGAGGGCTGGCATCTCTCGCCTCATCTCGTTGCGATGGCAAGCTCCTGAGCCCGGTTCGCGTACCCGGGATGTGACGGGTGAGCCACGCGGTACCAGGCCAGCGTTTCCGCTAGTGCGTCTTCGAGC
>JALZAL010000199.1 GCA_030948325.1 Candidatus Dormiibacterota bacterium | reverse complement strand
TCGGCCTTCGGCTCTGGCACGTCGCGCAGAACCGGTGGCTCACCATATCGCTCGATCACCGCGGCTCGCATCCGCATCAGCATACCGACGAGGCATAAGCTGCGGAGCGAGAAATGAAGGGACGCCTGATGGCCGCGGAGATGGCAGAACAGCCCGCGATCCTGGCGGCGCTCCTCCAACGGCGGGTGCAAATCGTCGATCAGGTCCGCGCCCTTCTCCCCCGTCCATTGAGCGGGATCGTCCTGGTCGCGCGAGGCTCCTCCGATCATGCGGCACTGTACGGCCGCTATCTGTTCGAGATGGCGTCGCGCCGGCCCGCCGGGCTGGCGGCGCCGAGTATTCAGACCCTTTATGACTGCAAGGTCGACTTTCGTGGCTACCTGGCTGTCGCCATCAGCCAGTCGGGTCGGACACCGGAGGTGGTGACCGTGCTGCGCCGAATGCGGGCGTCGGGGGCGCGCACGGTGGCAATCGTCAATGAAGCAAGTTGTCCACTAGAGCGGCACGCTGAATTGACCCTCAACATCGAAGCCGGTGCCGAGCGGGCGGTCCCTGCCACCAAGAGCGTAACCGCCACTTTGCTGGCGCTCGCCGTCGTGGCTCAGGCTCTCGGCCGCGTACCCTGGCGAGCGCGAGAAATCGCGGCCATCCCGCAAACGATAGCGGGGCTGCTCGACGATGGCCACCCATCGGACACCGTGGCGCGCCAGATCGCGTCCGCCGGACGGGTCATTGTCACTGCGCGCGGTTTGATGCTAGCCGCCGCCTTCGAGACGGCGCTCAAGATTCGCGAGACGTCGTCGATCTTCGCGGAAGCCATTTCCGCCGCCGACCTGCGGCACGGTCCGATCGCCACCATCGGCCCGGGCTTTCCTGTCCTGGTGTTATCGGGTCATGGCGGCAGTGCTGCCGATGCTCGCGAGCTTGGAGCGCACCTGCGCCGGCGCGGCGCGCTAGTGACGACGGTCGGGCCTGGCCATCGTGCGGTGATCCCGCTCCCGGCCGCACTTCCGGAGGCGCTCCTTCCTGTCGCCGCCGTGGTGCGGGCTCAACAGCTGGCCCGGTTGGTGGCGCAGGTGCGCGGGCTCGACCCCGATGCACCGCCAGGCCTGCGCAAAGTCACGCTGACCCGGTGACTCACGCCTTGAACACGATCCGTCCGGCCACCAGGGTGGCGCGAACCTGAAGGTCGCGACCCATGACGACAAGGTCGGCGGGGGCTCCGGGTGCAATTCGGCCCAGCGGGAGGCCGAGCGCGCGCGCGGGTGTGAGCGAGGCCATCGTGAGAGCGGCACGGAGACTCGAACCTACAAGGCCGGCGGCGATGCGGATGAGCTGCGGCATCGTGGCGACGCTGCCCGCGAGCATGCCCTCGGCCCGGCGCACGGTTTGACCATCGCTGATCACCTCGCCCCCGCCTAGCCGATAGCGGCCAGGAGGCATGCCCGCAGCGGCAACCTGGTCGGTCGTGAGCGCGATGCCGCCCTCGCCTTTGCGAGCGAATGTGACGGCGAGCAACGCCTCGTGAACGTGGTGTCCGTCGGCGATCAGGCCCGTCACCGCCTGATCGGCGGAGAGCAGGGCGCCTGGCAACCCCGGCTCTCGATGATGGAGCGGGGACATGGCGTTGAACAAATGCGTGCCGAAGCGGACGCCGGCATCGATGGCGGCACGACCCTGCTCGTAGGTGGCGTTGGAATGGCCGGCTGAGACCACGACGCCCGCCCGCGTCAGTGTCCGGACCGCGTCCATGCCACCAGGCAATTCGGGGGCAACGGTGATCAAGCGGCACGGGTTGGCGAGAAGGGGCCGCAGGTTGTCAGGGCTCGGCTCGATCATGAGGCTGGCGTCGTGGCAGCCTTTCCGTTGAGGGTTCAGGAATGGACCTTCGAGGTGAGCGCCCAGCACTCGGGCTCCGGCGCCGTCAGCCTCCGAGGCCTCTGCGGCGATGGCCGGAAAAGTGGCGGCGTCCCGCAGCGGCGCGGTGATTATGGTGGGCAGGAACCCGGTGACGCCCGTCTCCGGCAGGCGGCGCGCGATCTTTCGGACGGCCTCCACCCCGCTGGCCGCGTCCTGACCGCCAAAGCCGTTCACCTGGAGGTCGATGAATCCCGGCGCGATGATCGCGTCGTCCCCCCCTAGCTGTTCGACGCCAGCCTGCTCGTCAGGTTCTCCCGGACCGACCCACGTGACCCAGCCGTCTTCGACAAGGACAGAACCCGATGCGATCTCTTCCGACGGCGTGATGATGGTGCCGCGCAGCAGGAGGCGCATCAGAGCGCGGCCCGAACCCGGCGGGCACCCTGCACCAGGGCACTCAGCTTGGCAAACGAAGCCCAGCGGGCCGTCTGCGAGAGTCCGCAGTCGGGGCTGACGCTGAGCCGGTCGGGCGGCACATAGCGGAGACACGCGCGGATGCGCTGCTCGATGTCGTCCGCGGTCTCGACGTAGTAGTTCTTGACGTCCACGATGCCAACCGAGACGTCCATCCGTTTCGCGATTTCCGCGGTCACGTCGAGCTC
>JALZAL010000258.1 GCA_030948325.1 Candidatus Dormiibacterota bacterium | reverse complement strand
TCGAGGTCGGACTGCTGGTCGCATCCGCGTCCACGGCCGTGCTCCTGGTCGGGCTGTTCGCCGGTGCCCTGGTCGACCGGTCCCGGCGGCGGCCGCTGATGATCGTCGCGGACGCCATCCGCGCCGTCCTGCTCCTTTCCATTCCGGCCGCCGCGTTCACCGGCAACCTGGGGATGGAGCAGCTGTACGTCGTGTCGTTCCTTGAAGCCGCGCTCGGCTCCGTGTTCGACGTCGCGTACCGCACGTACCTGCCATCGCTGCTCTCGAAGGACCAGCTGCTCGAAGGCAACGCGAAGATCGGCATGACCAGCGCCATCGCCGAGGTTGGAGGGCCGGGTTTCGCTGGCGCCCTGGTGCAGCTGATCACCGCGCCGATGGCGATGCTCGTCGACGCGATCTCATACGTCTTCTCCGCCGTCAGCATCGGCCTCATTCATGCGCCAGAGCAGGGCGTCGAGGACGTGGAGGGCCCGTCCGGCCTGCGGCGCCAGCTCGCCGAGGGATTCAGAGCCGTCTGGGGCCATCCGCTGCTGCGCCCGATGGCCCTTGCCTCCGTGACCGGTGCGCTGTTCGGCAACTTCTACTACGCGCTGTACGGGCTGTTCGCGCTCAACGTGCTCGGTTTGTCTCCGTTGCTCCTCGGTCTCGTCGTATCCGCCGGTGGCGTGGGTTCCCTCGCCGCGACGGGTCTCGTGGGTCCGCTCACCCGGCGCTTCGGGTACGGGCCGACGATCGTGTGGACGCGCGTGGGCAGCGCGCTGCTCGCCGTCCTCACGCCGCTCGCCGGTGGACCGCCGCTGGTGGCCGCAGGGTTCCTCTTCATTCCGCAGCTCTTCGGTGACGGCCTGTCCACCATCGGCCAGATCGACCAGCTGACCGTGCGGCAGCAGGTCACACCCGGACGGCTGCTGGGCCGGGTGAACGCGACGCTCCACGTGCTGCTTGAGGGCGTCGGCCCGATCGGAGCGCTCGTGGGCGCCGGCCTCGCCGAAGCGTTCGGCCTCCGGACGGCGATCTGGATCTCGGTCGCCGGCTCGATCGCCGGTCTCGCATTCCTGATCTTCTCGCCGCTGCGGACCCTTCGGGCGGTAGCAAGTCAGTAACGTCATTGCGCGGCCGTTCTCCTGGGCTGGCGCTGCATCCGGTTCTGATTTCAACCGGATTCGCAGGGCGCGTCGGCTATAGTCCCGCGGCGACCGGTGGCAGGACGCGATCGGGGCTCTTCCCGACTGCGGCCACTAGGAGCGGACCGACGCCGCCGCGGGTGAGCGTCATGGGGAGAGGGAAGTGGGCATGCGCTCGAGATTCGCGTACGTGGCGATCCTCGCGTTGACCTTCGCGCTTCTGGTTCCGTCCACGGCTGTGGCTGCGGAGAAGCAGATCTCGGTGGACGTCGCAGCGGCTCGCGTGGCGGCGGAGAACCTACTGATGTCGCGCGGCATCAACCCAGGCGATGCTGTCTTCCAGGTCGGCGCCCGAAACTACGCCGGCCCGAACTGTCCTGGCAGCGGCTGGAACTGCACAAGTGCCGCGATCGTCATTCAGATCGCCACAGGCGGGGCGCTCTCGAGCGTCAACAGGGTCGATGGTTGCGACTACATGCCTAACAATCTCAATCCGTGCACGATCATGCAGGACAACGCGGGCGGCAAGAACGACGCCCGTTGTGTCCAGCGTGCCACAAACACCGAGCCGACAGCGCCGGAACAAATATGCACGATCATCCAGACCAACACGACCGGCTTGAACAAGGCTGTCGTTTCGCAATCAATCAAACAGTCCCAACCGAATACAGTTGGATCACAAAGCGCCAGGCAGACGGCCACGGTCAGTCAATCCAACGACACAGGCACGAACGACTCGCAGGTCAGCCAGTGGATCGAGCAGACCCAGAACTCTGACAAGATTGACGCGACTCTCACACAGACCCAGGAGTCGCATCAGCGTGCCGACGTTTGCCAAGGCGCAGACCCCTGCACCGGCCCGTCGAACGGCAAGAATGTCTCGGACGTTTTTCAGTCAAACGCGCAGCGACTGAAGGCTCGGTTCGGGGACAACTCGACCGGGACGATCAATCAATACCAGAACACGGGCGCCGATCCGACCAGCATTGCCACCGTGAATCAAACGTCGACCAACAGCACCAATGACTCCCGACTGACGCAGTCCAGCAGGGAGATCGCGACCGTCTTGAATGGTGGCAAGGACAAGGACGAGGACAACGATCAGGAACTAGGGCAGTCCAGCCCGTTCGCTGGCATGGTCAACCAGCAGCAAGGCGCGACAGGAAACCCGATCTGCGACCTCAGCGGCTTGTGCGGCCATGTGACACAGACCGGCGCCGGCGTTCAGCGAGGCAACGAGCGACAGGATGAACTCCAAAAGCTCCAAGGCCCGCCGAAAGCGGTACAGACGCAGTACGGCCCAGAGTTCTGCTGCGCGACGCAAAACGGGAGCAATCCCAAGAACAGCAACGATGTCGACCAAAATAAGACACAACTTCACACCAGCAGCTTCACCGAAGGAACGATCATGGGACACTGCGAGAGCCTGCCGGGCTGTAGTGTCAACCAACGCCTCCGACAGAACGGCACTACTGCCACGAACTCCTGCACCTTCTCGACGTGCAATCCGACGATTCTGTGCGTCCAAGGAACCCCGCCAGGTCGACAGGCCCCTGAGATGCAGGCTGTGGTAAACCCCCCCTGCGCAACCACCAACCCGCCGCCGCCATGCACCGATTGCAAGGCGCCGATCAATCGCCTGGCCCCGTCGCCGTCCGACCGGAGATCCACGAGCGTCTGACGGTTCCGTGCGCCATCTCAGAAGGGGGCCGGCGCTGCCGGTCCCCTTTTCGTTTCCGAAAGCTCGCGATCGATGTCCGCGACGATGCCGGCGGCACCCATTGCAGTGAAGGTCTCGCGAGCGCGAATGAGCTGGGCGCGGGCGACTTCGACCTGACCCAGATCGCGGAGCGCCCGCCCGAACGCGATCCGTGCTTCTCCGAGGTCGACCTCGAGCCGCTGCTCGTCTAGCAAGGCGATCCCAGCCCGGAAGCGGACCAGCACCGTCTCGCGATCTCCTTCTGCGGCGGCGATGCTCGCGTCCGTCAGTGCCACCGCGGCGGTCGCGTACACGTCCTCCTCCGGTTGGCTCGATCGTGCGAGGGCGGCCATTTCGCGCGCGCCATCGATGTGCCCCTGACGCAACAGGGTGTCGGTCAACAGCCGATAGAGCTCGGTCACGATCCACCCGCCGGTTTCGAACGCGATCGGCAGTGCCTCGAGCAGACGCTTCTCGGCGAGCTGCGGGTCGTGCCGGGCGAGGGCGTACAACGCGAGCTTGCGAAGGTTCTGCAGCTGAAAGAACGTGTCACCGGTTCGTTCGAACCACTGCATTGCATCGAGGCCCAGCCGTTCGGCCTCATCAAGCGAGCCGCGGTAGTAATTGACGAACCCCAACAGCGAGCTGGCCCGGGCCTCGTCACGGCGGCTGCCGGATCCGGCAGCGACCTCGATGCAGCGGCCGAGCTCCTCGGCGGCCTCCGCGAGCTGTCCGTCGTTGAACAGCAGCGTCCCGACGCGAAGGTGGCCTTCTGCCAGGAGCGCGCGGTCCTCCATCTGCGCGGCGGCTTTGAGCGCGGTCTGCAGCTCCTCGATCGCCATGTCGACGGCGCCCTCGAAGTGCGCTCGTACGGCTGCAGACTCGAATGCCGCGCGCACCCGCAGGACCGGATCGCCCGCCGTCTCTGCGAGGGACGCCGCCTCGGCCAGCCGTCGCTTCGCGTCCGCCGCACGACCCTGCTTCGCGTCGACGTTGGCGAGGGCGATCAGGGCAGCGGCGCGCAGATCGGGTCGCTCGAGCGCCGTCGCCTCCTCCGCAGCTCGCGCGAGCAGTGCCCCGGCGTCCTTGAGCTGGCCGAGCGCCCGGAGC
>JALZAL010000140.1 GCA_030948325.1 Candidatus Dormiibacterota bacterium | reverse complement strand
CGGCGGATGCAACGCCGATACCCGGCAAGTTGTGGAGGAGCACGTCCCGGCGGCGATCGACAGTTCGCAGTCCGCAGGGGTGAGCCGGACGTCGACGAGGCCGCGCATGGCCGATCCTGGGCGGGAGGAGAGTGAGTCGACGAATTCCTTCGTCGGGCGGCAGTCAAGCCCGCTGTAGCGGACTAAGCCGCCTGCAGTGCAGGGCTGACGCTTCGTGGCGTGACGACTCTTCCGCAAGCGTCGAGCTGCAGCGGCGCGAGGCCGACGATGCTGACTTTCGACAGGCCCACCAGAGCCCAAGGAGACCGCGACGGCCGTCAGGTCGTCGCCGAGCCGGACGCCTCCTCCCGACGCTCTGACTGCGAGCGCTGGCTGGTCCGGCCCGTACGGGCCGCTTGCGAAGCAGCGAGCGCCTCACGTGCCCTCGCGAGCGTCTCGTCCCCCCCCAGTGCCAGGGCATGCGCCTCGACCGCTTCCGGCGAGACACGCGCGGCGAGTGTCCCGAGCGCATGGAGAGCAGCTGCACGCTCGAACTGCTCGGAGGCCCCGACGCGGGGAAGCAGGATCGCCAAATGCACGACCATGCCGGTCTGGCCCACGGCGATCAGGGCATGGCCGCGGACGTAGAAGTCCTCACCGAACTGTGCAAGGTCGGCCAGGAGGTTCAGGTTCTCGGCGACTGGCCGCTGGGCGAGGGCCGAGATGGCTTTGTATCGGACTGCCGGCTCCACCCCAGATATGGCCCCTTCTCGCGCGATCTGGCGGACCATCGCCTGATCGGCATCAGTGAGTTCGGCCAACGCTCGCGACGACTCGTCAAGGTCGTGGATCCGCAGGATTGCTGTAACGCGCTCGCGTGCCAATACGCCGAGCAGGCCCTGTCGTCCGGCGAGGGTCGAGGCCCGGGTGCGCCCGCCGGCGATCTCCGGTGCCGGCTGGTTGCGTTCGGGCTCGTCCATCAATCCTCCTTCCTCAACCGATGAACACCCAACCGTGCCCGATCATGGTCTTGTACTGGCCGTAGGTCAGGTTGGTATCGGTGGTGCCGCTACTCGGCAGCATGAGGTTGCCGGCGCCGGAGACGTGGACGAGACCGAGGTAGTGGCCGAGCTCGTGGCCGATGAGCATGCCCAGGTAGGCCGAACTCAATCGCCGGCTTCCAGATCCGTCCACGAAGCCGGTCTTGCTGGCGATCACGCCACTGTCCGGCCCTGCGTGCGAGGTGGGTCCGGGGATGCTGCCATCGATGCCATCGATGCTGGTGCCGGCGATCGCGATCGCCTGGACGATGAAGGCGTCGATATTGTCGTTTGTGTCGGGTCCTGACCAGTCCGACAGGAGGTTGTGGAACTCGTCGAAGGTGGTGATGATCTCGTACGGCCCCACGCGATCGTGCGGGATGTACCGGTAGTCGATGTCGAAGGTGAGATCGCGGCGCTCGTAGATGCTACGGGTGACGTTCGCCGCGGTGACCAGGTCGCTGAATTCCTGCGACGTGAAGTCTTCGCCCGCGACCTCGGTCACATTGACGCCGAACCTGAACATCGTCCGCGCCGTGATCGACCCCGCGACGGCCGTCCCGTCCTGCCGTCGCATCGTGATCTCGATCGTCATGTCCTTCTTCGAGTCGTAGAAGCCGTAGATACCGCTGCCCTGCGGGGAGTGGAAGGCGATCCACCCGCCCCACGTCCCGAACGAAGGAACCGATACCGGCACGTTGAAGTTGCCGTCTCCCTCCTCCACGATGTAGCTCCCGACACCGCTGCCCCAGAACCTCCAGTGGAACCCGCTCTGCATGGCGACCGGCGAGCCGTCACCGTTCATCAATGTCAGCGCGACCCCGGTGTCGTAGGCGTTTCCGTGCCGGATGCCGCGGGCACTCCATGTGCCGGTCACGAAGTCGCCATTGGGACCTAGGACCAGCGCGAGCGGATTGGAGGGGAGTACGGCGCAGGTGATCCGGAAAGCGGCCATGGCGCCGACCGCGCTCAGCAGTCGGACCTCGAAGGTGGCCGATCCAACCGGCAGCGTCTGTCGTTCGTCGAAGCCGACCACCACGGAGCCACGCTCCAGGTCATCCGGCCGGACGAAGGTCTCCACGACGAAAGGTTCGCCAGCCCACTCTGCCGCCACGCTCGCAAGGCGGGGCGGCTGCAGCGCACTGGCTGCGAAACGCACCTCCAGCGCGAAGGGCTGGCCACTCATGATCCGTCCCGCGACTGGGACGACGTCGAGGATGGCCAGCCGGTCGTCCCCGGGCAGGATCAGGCTTCGGATTGCGCGATCGCGAACGTCGCGCGAGAGCACCGGCAGCGAGGCCAGTGCGGGTACAGGAGGCGCCGCTCCCGCCACCTGCGCCAGGATCGCATCGGCAACGTCCTCCGAGATGGACAAGTGCCGGCTCAGGTCTGCAGCGGAAGCGCGCTCGGCCAGCAGTGCTGCCCGTGGCCTGTCGTCCAGCGGTCCGAAGCGGTTTATGGGCCGCTGAGCGAGCAGCTCAGTTGACGGTGTCGTGTTGGGGATGGAATGTCACCTCCCGCGCGAAGCATGGAAGAGCGCGGTCTCCATATTAGTCCCGATTTTTGAGTTGCGGAGGCATGCCGCAGTCCGGACCAAAGGGCGTCGCTTCGTCTTGCCGGAATCCGGACGGGGGCCGGTGGTCGCCTCTCTGATCGGGTCGTCCGTGTGCCGACCCACTCGCCGAATGCGGTGATGCAGTCGTTGCGGTCCGCTGCCGTGACCAGTCCGCGGATGGTCAAAGCCGGTGATCGCGACCACGACGGCCCCTCTCGTCGAAGATGGGGCCGTCCCAGGGCGTGGGGACGACCGTGAACCCAGATGCCGCAGCTGTCGGCGGCCGATGCCGATTGCCCGCCGGCCGGCCAGCAGCGGCGTCGTGACGTGACGCGGTGATCGTCAACACCACTTGACAAAACGCGCCTCTCAGGCATCCTTTCCAAATGGACTTCGCAGTGGATTCGTTCGCCGGCGAGGCTGTCGTCGGTCGGACGAGGCACTTTTTGATCACGACTTCGCCGGACAGTCCGGTTGAGTTCCTCACATCGGAGAAGCACGCCGCGGCATTAGCGATTGAAGCCGGCTGCGAGGCCGACCTCGCGACGCTCAGCGACTGGTTCGCGGTGAACTGGGACGACTTTCCGTATAGCATCTGGGTCAGCGTCGGGCGTGACGATGACCCGAGACCGCATGCGGCCAATCATTGGCAGGGGACATCCCAGTCGCCGCAGATTTGGGTGTACGGTGCCACATTGTCCAATTCCACGTGGTCGATCGCCATCCGCGACGAGTTGGCTCGGATGCTGTTCGTGGCCGAACTCGCGGAGGTGCTCATGCGCTTTTCGCCGAACGGCTGGAACCCGGCGAACAGCGCCGGCGAAGGCCTCTCCCGGGTGGCCGCGGCCGAGCTCCACAAGCTTGGCTACTATCGGCCATCCGGCTCGGCGAGCAACGGCCCTCACTCCACCGGGTGGCTACAGTTGGCATACCGAACCCGGAATGTGCAGGACGCCGACGCCACCGGGGCACGCTACGACTTCATTACGGTCTCGGATAACACCGACCTCAATTCGCTCTCCTACGGTTGCGCGATCCTGTTTCTCTACTACCTGCACGCGCAACTGAACTACTCGTGGCGTAGGATCGCCACATCGTGGGGCGCTCACCTGTGCGAGACATTCGCACAGCTGACCGGTCGGCCGTCGCATACAGCGTTCACCGAGTTCAGCGACGTGCTCAACCCGCACCTACCGCCGGGCACAACTCAGTCGCCGCCCACCGACAATGTCTTTCCTCTCGCTGCGAACCCACCGGTGGTCCTGGTCGCCTTACTGGGCACCTCGACACGCACAATCCAACAGGGCGAGCACCTGGCTACCCTTCAACCCGGGCCGATGTGCGGCGAGGGTGTGTACTCCTACCGCATCATCGACGTTGTCACACCGGTTAGTGTGGTGGCGCAGGCATTCGCCTCGTTCGCCCCGCGGTTCACCTGGAGCGTCAACGGCGTTTCGCTTCCGTTCCACGGCACGCAGCAGCAGGTGACGATCCCAGTGCGTGTGACCGAGACCGCACCCGGCCACGGACAGCCGGCCCAAGACGGCGTCCTTCTCAGCTTCAGCTACCTGATCACCGACTTCAACGGCTGGAGCCAGCTCGACATCAAGAACCTCGGGTTCCCTGGGAATATCGACGGTCTCGAGTTCACCGCTGTTATGAGCGAGGCCGGGGCGATCGTCCCAAGCGGGGTGCGCACGGGCAGCACCACCGCCAACCCGATTTTTCGTGACTACAGTTTCGAGATACGGTGGTACGAGGACGTGTCCCGCTGCAACGTGCACGCCGTCGGCGTCGCGGCGATCAACCGTAAGGCGTTGCTCGGCGAGATCTTCGTGCTGAAGAACACCCCCGACCCGTCACCCGAGCAGCTCAACCGCGTCGTCCTTGCGGCGCGCGCTTACGCTCGGGCGGCCGGCGAGGTGACGTCCGGTGCGCCAGGCTCCGTAAGCACGCTGGCCAATGTACTCAATCGCGCAACGATGGCGCTCCGAGCCGGCGACGACGGGGTCGAACTGGCGGGCGACGGACAGATCGTCCGCGCTGCCCCAATCTTGCCGCCGACTCAGCTCAACGCCGAGCCCTGACAGCCGCGCGGCCCGGGTAGCCTCGGAGATGCGCACCCACCGCTCCTACGATGCTTCCCAAATGGACACGTGACTGCGGCTGTCGGCGGTGAACGGCTCGCCCGACCAGCCGCCGAAGCGGTCGCGCAGCCACAGCCCGGCCAGCTGGGCCATGAGATCGAGCTCGCTGGGCCAGACATAGCGGAATGGGATCGGGCGGTGCTCTATCTCGCCGTCGGCGAGCGTGAAGTGGTGGGAGGTCATGGCCTGGCTGACGACATCAACCTCGTCCAAGCCCCAATGCGTGGCGCTCGCGTCGAAGGCGCGGAGCGTCTCGCCGGGCGGCAGCCGCTGCAGCTGGGGCACGTTGACCTCCACGACGAAGCAGCCGCCTGACAGAAGATGCGCGGCGGCGTTGGCGAAGCAGGCGACCTGCGCGGCCTGGGTGGTGAGGTTCACGATCGTGTTGAAGACGAGGTAGACGAGGGAGAACTCTCCATCCGCCCGGGCGGTGGCCATATCGCCGATTGTCACCGGGAGCTCGCGCCCGCCGGGCTTGGCGCGCAGCTGGTCGACCATCGCCTGCGACAGCTCGATGCCGTGCACGTCAACGCCGCGCCCTGCCAGAGGCAGGGCGATGCGGCCCGTGCCGACGGCGAGCTCGAGGGCTCTCCCGCCAGCGGCCAGGTCGGCCAGCAGATCGACCGCCGGATTGACGACTACCGGCTCGTACATCGCCGCGTGGTCCTGGTCATAGCGCGGAGCGACATCCGCGCCGAAGTGGTCCGGCACGCTCTGCTCTGTCCTGTGGTCCCGCTTGCTCATGGTCATCAAGGTAGCCGCTCGCTCGCTCGACCGGAAGTTATGTAGCGATCAGTTAGATGGTCCGGCCAAAACTCTGCTCACTGAGGGCGGTTGCGGCGGTAGAGCAACGTGCCGGCCGCGCCCGACGCGGCAGGAGCACCAGATCGACTCCCCGACGAGCTCCACGCGACCCTCGTGACGCCCCACTGAGCGACCCGGGGTGTCCCGCCAGCCGATCCCTAAACGCTCGCGGGTTCTATTACGATCTCTACCAATCGCAGTTCACCGAGGCGGTCGCGGAAGCGAGCTGATCCCGCCTCCTCCGATCACACGGACCGGGGCTCGATGTCCTGGCTCGGCTGGTCGCCGTCCAGACCGACGCTCTGGATGCGGTGCGGATGGATGCGGAACATTTCGTCGGCGAATCTGGGGCCGAGTTCCGTTCGACCTTGCTCAAGGCGCTCCGCCTGACCGATCAGAGCCTTCATCACACCCGAGGCGTAACGCCCTTGGGTCCGACGAGCAGCCGGTCATCATGTCAGCTGTGGTGTCAGGGGCGTGACAGGTGGGTGTCAGGACGGGCGTCGATGGTGGTTGCATGACATCGGTAACCAACAGAAAGGGAACGACACACATGATGGTATCGCGTCGACAACGCCACGGGACCGTGAGCCTGCGATCCGTGTGCAGGGCATGGAGAAGTCCTACAAGGAGCTGCACGTCCTGCGAGGCGTGAACTTCGATGTGGCACCGGGCAGCATCTTCGCCCTTCTCGGCTCGAACGGAGCGGGCAAGACCACGATCGTGAGAATCCTGTCCACGCTGCTGAGATCAGACGCCGGCACAGCCACCGTCAATGAATTCGACGTCACGACGGACCCGCTCCGAGTTCGAGAATCCATCAGTCTGACCGGACAGTTCGCCGCGGTCGATGAAATCCTCTCCGGTCGGGAGAACCTGGTGCTGGTTGCCAAGCTGCGGCATCTGAAAGCCCCCGGCCAGGTGGCGGATGATCTTCTCGCACGCTTCAACCTCACCGATGCGGCATCGCGAAAGGTGTCGACGTATTCAGGAGGCATGCGCCGTCGCCTGGACATCGCCATGAGCCTGATCGGGCAGCCGAAGGTGATGTTCCTCGATGAGCCGACCACGGGGCTCGACCCCGAAGCGCGCATCGAAGTGTGGCAGGTCGTTCAGGAGCTCGCCAAGCAGGGAGCCACCGTTCTGCTCACCACCCAGTATCTCGACGAGGCTGAGCAACTCGCAGATCGGATCGCCATTCTTCATCAGGGGCGCATCATCGCAAACGGTACTCTCGCCGAGCTGAAGCAACTACTCCCCCCAGCGACGGTCGAGTACGTCGAAAAGCAGCCGACCCTGGAGGATA
>JALZAL010000130.1 GCA_030948325.1 Candidatus Dormiibacterota bacterium | reverse complement strand
ATGCCGATGCCGATCTCCATCTCGTCATCCCCGAGCTGGAACGTAGGCGTTCCAGCCGCCGGCACGATGCAGCTCGAAAGCGCCATGCCCATGGAGCGGCCATTCGCGTTGACCTTGACCGCGGTGCCCGTCACGTCGGCCAAACTTGCGCCTTGCTCGGCGTGCGCGCCAGCGATCTTTTCGACGAGCACGGTTACGCCAACGCCGCGCCGGCCCGCGGTGTACAGCGAATCCTGGACGGCCACGTCGTCGTTCGTGACAACCGAGGCAACCTCGATCTCGCCCGCGACAAGGTCGGCCGCCATCTGGAAGTTGAGCACGTCGCCGGTGTAGTTCTTGACTATGTGCAGGACACCCGCGCCGCCGTCCACGGCGCGCGTCGCGGCCTCCATCTGATCGGGTGTTGGCGAGGTGAAGACGTTGCCGGCGCAGGCTGCGTGGAGCATCCCGAAGCCGACAAAGCCGCCGTGGAGTGGTTCATGGCCCGACCCACCGCCGGACAGCAGCGCAACTTTACCGGGCGTTGGGCCACCGGCCCGCAGAATGACTCGATTCTGGGCGTCGATCTTCACCAGATCGGGATGTGCCGCGCCCAGCCCGGACAGGCTCTCTGGAACCAGATCCTCGACGCGATTGAGCAGTTTCTTCAGTCGCGGTGCCACAGTTGGTGTCGTCATGGTAGTTTCCTTTTGATGCTCAGGCGTCGGCGTGAGCAGGCTCGGACACGGCCACGCCTGGCACTTCGGCCGAGCGATGGTGGCCAACAAATTCGTACAGGAAGGCTCCGCCCAATCCGCCGACGATCGGGCCGACGATATAGATGCCGAGCTGGCCGAGATGGTCGGAAAACTTGGTAAAGCCAATCACGCCTTCGACGAGCAGCGGGCCAATCTGGCGCGCCGGGTTGAGTGCGGCACCCGTGATCGGACCGACCAGAATGATGATCCCGTAGACGATGAAGCCGATGATGATCCCGGCGAAGCCCGAAGGCGCGCGGCTGTCGACGGCTGAGCCGAAGACGGTGAACACGAGAATTGCCGTGCCGATGGCTTCGGCGGCGACTGCGACGAGCGGACCGCTGGTGGCGGCGTTGTAACTGACCGACCCGAGGCCGAGTGTGCCCGGATTGTTGCCAATCAGAATGATGAAGGTCAGCACGGCGCCCAGGATGGCGCCCACGAGCTGAGCACCTATGTACGCGGCTGCCGTGGACCAGTCAACCTTCCTCGTCGCGGCGAGTGCGACGGTAACCGCTGGGTTGATGTGACACCCGCTGATGTGCCCCACGGAGTACACCGCGGCAAAGATCGCGAACGCGAAAGCGAACGAGATCGTACTCAGCTGTGCGCTGCCGAAGGGGTTGGTTCCCGTGAGCATGACGGTCAGCGGAACCGAGCCTGCACCGATGAACACCAGAATTGCGGTGCCGATGACCTCGGCAGTCAGCTTCTGCGACAAAGTCGGGGACGACGACATAGTAGGTCCTCTGATTTCTGAATGGGGCCGAACCGCTTACGAAACGGTCTCTAGCGCCGTGACGTACGGAGAGAGCTCTGCCGCGAGTGATGCAAGGGCCGCCTCCGCATCCGACCCTTCCGCCATGACCGTAATCACGCTCGACAGCCTGACGGTCAGGCCCAGCAGTGAAATGAGACTCTTGGCGTCTGCCTCACGCTCACCGTTGCGGACGACGATGCGGCTGGCGAAGCGGCTGGCGGCTTGCACGAACCGCGCTGCCGGCCGCGCATGCAGACCAGATGTGTCGATGACCGTCATACGCATCTCAGGCATGTGACGACCCGCCCGGAGCCTTCGGCATCGAAGCTGCACCTGCCGCCGCCGCGGCAACGTCAGCCAATGAGGCACCGATGGATGCCTGCACCGCGGCTAGCACCGCCCCCTCCACCAGGGGCGCATCGCTCACGATCACTCGATCTCGTTGGGTACCCGACAACTCCTCGAGCGCCATCTCGACGCTGAGCCAGGCGCTGCCGAGATCGAGCAGCACGACGACGCCGTCACCTCCATCGACACTTCGAATCGCGTCGACGATGGCCTCCGCGTTGGTGCCGAGTCGTCCATCTGGCGTACCACCGGCGGTGGCTACGCGCACATCGTCCCCGGCGACTTGCACGACCATGTCGCGCAATCCTTCTACCAGGCTCTTGCTGTGGGAGACCAGAACGAGACTCACCAAATGGGTCCCTCCAATCCTTGCTGAGGTCTTCTCCGATGGTCGCGCACGACTCGTCAAGAAGCCAGCAAGGCAATATCAAGATTCAGACTGAACTCCGCAGATGGCACCTCTCGGCGTTGCCACTCGAGGGTAGCATCGCTACACTCGCGTCACCTTGGCAGTCAGTTCGCACCAGAGGTCCACTCGGCGCAATCGTGTGGCCGCTCCGCGGCTCGTTCGGGCCGACGATGTGCGCGCATATCTGGAGCGGTGCGCCGCCGGAATCGACCGTCACCGCGACTATCTGACGCGTCTGGACGCTGTGCTGGGGGACGGCGACCACGGCGACAACATGGCTATCGGTTTCCAGGCTGTCCGCGATCTGCTCGCCACGTACCCACGCGACGCCAGCCCGGGTGAGCTCCTGCGAGCGGTCGGGCACCGCCTCGCGACCACGGTCGGCGGCGCCTCTGGGCCGCTCTACGGGACAGCGCTCATCGAGGCCGGCCTAGTCGCCGGTACCCAGCCGGAGCTGGAGTGGACGGTCATTGGGCACATGCTCGACGCCGCGGCGAGTGGATTGGCGCGCCGGGGCAGATGCGTGGTCGGCGACAAGACGATGCTGGACACGCTGCGGCCGGCCGCCGATGCATTCTCCGCCGCGCACATTGCGACCGACACTTCGGATAAGGACCTCAGGAAGGCCCTCCGGGTGGGTGAGGCCGTGCTGGCGGCGTGGCGCGGGATGTGTTCCACCCGACCCCTGGTTGCGCGTCGCGGGCTCGCGCTCAGGCTGGGCGAGAGATCCATTGGCCATCTCGATCCTGGCGCGGTTTCGTGTTTCATTCTGCTTTCCGCGATCGTGCCGCCGTGGCGCCCGGCCTGACCTATGCAGGCGGCGCTCCGCAAACGCATCGCCGCGCTCGAGCACGAGCTTCGACGCGCGTTCGAAGACAGCCAGCGCGAGGCGGACGCGATGTTCGCGCAGTATCAGCTCAGCCAGCTCCTGGCATCCGGCGGCCGCCGGTCCGACCTGGCGATGGCAGTCGTCGCCGAAATCGTCCGGCTGTGTGGGGCGGCCGCGGGCGCGCTGTGGCTCAGCGAGCCGGGTGGCCATGTGTACCGGCGAGCAGGGGCTACGAAGGGCCACCCGGGTTCCGAGCAGGATCGCGGCCCGCTCACCCAGGACGATGTGAGGAGCTCGACTGGCGCAGCTGATGCGATCATCCTGCCGCTCGGAGAGGAGCCTCCGGAAGGGCTCCTCGCACTCTGGCCGACGAATGGTGCGCCGCTCGATGCGGACGGAGTGCGGGTCGTGCAGCTCTCCCGCCACGAGCTCGCCGTCGCGTTCCGCGGCGCTCAGCTGCGCGAAACCCTGGATCGCGAGAGGCAGGAGCTCACGGCGATCGTCGACGGAGCGACCGACGCAATCCTGCAGGT
>JALZAL010000124.1 GCA_030948325.1 Candidatus Dormiibacterota bacterium | reverse complement strand
GGCTGAGATGCGCAGGCTGTCGCGGCCTAGCGAAACACTGGCATCGAAGTCGTTTTGACTACTCGCCATCACGGCGGCAGCACGCAGAAGGTGAGCGCGAGACGCTGACTCCTCTGGGACTCGCTCCGCGAGGGACGTCAGCACCCGGCGCACGTCACCAAACGAGCCCCGACACGTCCAGTAGGCGACCAGGTGCTCAGCGAACTCGCCCGCACGTGGCGCCAGATGGCGCTCGCCGAGACAAAGCTCTAGGGCGGCCCAGAGATTGTCCCGCTCCGAGTCCATGCGCTTGAACAATTCGACCTGGCGGCCATCAAAGGCTCCAACTGATCTGGCCAACCCCGCCATCCAGTCCAGGTGGCGCTCGCGGCCGCCGCGTTCTTCATCGATTTCACGCAAGCGGCGCCGGCCAAACTGCCGGATCGTGTCCAAGAGCCAGTACCTAGGCGCATTCCCACTCCTCAGATCGCGCTTAACGATTGACTTCTCGACAAGCGCCCCCAGCAACTCGACGATCTGGTCCCCCGGCACTCGCTCGTCGGCGCAGACCTCGATGACGGCTTCCGCGTCGAATCCTCCGGCGAACACGGAGAGTCGTGCCCAGAGCAACTGCTCCACTTCCTGCAGTAGGCCGTAGCTCCAACCAATGGCCGCTTCCAGGGTCTGCTGGCGAGCCTCGGCGCCCCGGTTCCCGCTACCCAGAACGGATCGCTCCGCTGCCAGGCCGTCGATGAGCTGGTCAAGGCTCAGTGCGCCCAAGCGCACGGCGGCCAATTCGAGGGCTAGAGGGATCCCGTCCAGCCGCCGGCACAGCTCCAGCACAGGCCCTGCGTTCTCCGCATTCACCACGAAGTCGGGCACGACAGCCGCAGCACGCTCGCTCAGCAACCTGACGGCCTCGGAGTTGATTAGCCCCTCGAGCGACGCATCCTCACCGGCCGCCGGTAGCGACATCGGCGGTACCGGCATTCGGACTTCGCCGGTCACTCCCAGCGCTTGCCTGCTGGTAGCCAGGATTCGTAATTCGGGGCAGCTCTTGAGGAGAGTGCTGGCCAGGATCGCGCATGCGTCCAGAAGGTGTTCGCAGTTGTCCATCACCAGCAGCAGGCGTCTGTCGGCAAGGTAGTCCGTGAGGGTCGAGAGAGACCAGTCGGCCGATTGGTCTCGCGCACCCAGCGCGTTGAAGACCGCCTGACTGACGAGCAGCGGATCTTGGACCGAACCCAACGATACGAACCAGACGCCGTCCGGAAACGCACGCGCCATCTCATCACTCGCCTTGAGTGCCAAGCGGGTCTTGCCGGCACCCCCGCTGCCGATCAGGGTCAGCAATCGGGTCGTCGTGAGCAGCCGCTTGAGTTCGCGCAGCTCCTGCCGGCGGCCGACGAAGCTGGTCAATTCGACCGGCACGTTCGACGGCCGAGCCTTGGCGGCGCTAGTCCTCACGGCAAGGGCAGCCTACTCCGCCGTCGATTCAGCTCCGTAAGGGAGATCGAAGGCTGGCTCAATGCTGGTGTAGGGAGCAAGGGACGTTTCGTTGATGGCTCGAACAAGCTCGAGGTTCTCGGCCGCGAAAAGTGAAAGGAGCCGGTCCTGGCGGGGCACGAAGGTCGAGCGCAAATAGACGACTTGCTCGCCGCGAGCGGCAAAGCGTTGACTGGCTTCCTTGAGCGCGCCGTGCAGCATCGCTAGGCCACGCTCGGTGATCGAGGGCAGCCGGCGCTCGACCAAGAAGGTGCGAACTCGCTCGCTCGCCCTGCTCAACTGGTCCCGTACCTGATCGCCGCGTCGATGCGGTCTTCTCGCCGAGCGGCGGCCTCGCAGGTCCATACGAGCTCGATCAACTCCGTGAGCTCCGCGTCGAGTGAGTAGATACAAGAGTGTTCGCAATCCCCCGTGTCGTCTCCTGGGTCCTGCTTGTTCATGTCCTTTCTCCCTTGGTACCGCGCTCGGCGGCTTGAGATCAGGCTAGGCAGCGAGCAGAGATCCGAAATCGGCGCTGACTCGTAGAGCAGTACGTATTTGTTGGCGACCGCACGAGCGTTTGAAGCGCCAAGCACTCGGCGGGCCGATCGGAGGCAGAGCTGATGCCTCAGAACCAGATGCGAAAGATACGTACTCACCTACGAGTTGGAGCGGATGCCGATCAATGGGCACCACCTCAGGCTGATGTTGCCGCTCATTCGACGGCAAACAAAGTCAAGGAGGACTACATGTCAGCCGTAATTGATGTCCAAACCGTCTCTCGCAACCGAAGCCAGACCGGCGCCGCCCCGGTCAAAACAACCTCCTCACCCAAGCGCATCGCGAGGATCGCTGGCGGCCTCTATCTGTTCCTCGGCATCTTCGGAGGCTTTGCCCAGGGTTACGTCTACCCGAAGCTGTTCGGCGCCGGCAACGCAACGAACACCGTCAGAGATCTGATAGCCAACTCCGATCTTGTGCGCGTGGGCGTCGTTTCAGATCTCTTCCAGGCGACGGTCTGGGTCCTACTCGCGATAACCCTCTATGGCCTGCTCAGGCATGTCAGCACGACAGCGGCGAGCGTGATGGTGGTCTTCGCCGCCTTGGGCGCCGGCATCACGATGCTCAACTCAGTTTTCGAGTATGAAGCCCTGCGGGTGGCAACCGGCGCGCTGAACCTGGGAGCTAGCAGCTCTTCGGGTTCGAGCGGCCTGGCGCTGCTCTTGGTGGATGCCCAGCACAACGGGCTCCTAATCGCGTCGATCTTCATGGGCCTGTGGCTGGTGCCACTTGGCTATCTCGCGTACAAGTCGGGTTGGTTTCCGAAGGTGCTTGGTGTGGTGCTGATCGTGGGCGGCGCCTGCTACATCGTGGACCTGGCCGCCGCGTTCCTGATCCCGGACCTGGGCAAAGCGATTCACGGCTACGTCACGATCCCGTCAATAATCGCTGAAATCTCGTTGCTCGTTTACCTGCTGGCGATCGGCGTACGAAGCCCGAAGACCGCCGAGTTGTCTTCGGAGCCGACTCAGGGCTAGCGCCAACCAGATAGGGGCCGGGATATTCCCGGCCCCTTCTCCGTCGGCCAGCCCTTCGCCGCCGCTGGCTAGGACCGCGGGCTTGCAAGACGCGAGGGCCGCACAAATGCAGGCGCTCGGGTTCTGCGCACCGCGCCCAGATATAGGAGAAAGCATGGTTGCCAAATGGGTACGTTGCGGCGGCGGCGGCGGCCAGGTAGTCCTGTCCTCCAGTCCCCATCCTTTGAGTACGGTCTCGGCCGGGCTCTTAAGTATCCAATCAGCATTTCTGCCGATGCCGTTTACCGGGTGACGCCTCAGGCTAGCGAGTACGAGAGACGCACTGATTGAATCGGGGAGTTCATTTTGAAGCCAGTCATTTCACGCCGATTTCAGACAAAAGCCGGAGAACGCACTCCTTCGATTCGCTGGGCGCTCGCTGGTCTTTCGCTATCGATGCTGCTGTCCTCACTTGGCACCAGCATCGCCAATGTCAGTTTACCCACGTTGGTTCAGGCGTTCACGGCCTCTTTCCAGCAAGTCCAGTGGGTTGTCCTCGCCTACCTCCTTGCCGTCGCAACATTGGTCGTCAGTGTCGGACGACTCGGTGACGTCGTGGGCCGCCGTCGGCTCTTACTGGCCGGAATCTTCCTCTTCACGATGGCCTCGGTCCTTTGCGGTGCCGCCCCAGCGCTCTGGCTTCTGATTGCAGCTCGGGCGGCGCAAGGGCTGGGTGCGGCCATCATGATGGCCCTCACCATCGCGTTTGTCGGCGGGACGGTTCCATCTGAAAGGACCGGGAGTGCGATGGGGCTGCTCGGAAGCACGTCCGCGATTGGCACCGCTCTCGGTCCAACGCTCGGAGGCGTCCTGATCGCTGGGCTCGGTTGGCCGGCCATCTTCCTTATCAACGTCCCGTTGGGTTTGCTGGCCCTAATCCTTGCCTACCGCTACCTGCCGATCGATCGCCAACGCCCAAACACGCTCCGGACCAGTTTCGACAGCATGGGCACGTTCTTGCTGGCGCTGACGCTCGGGGCGTATGCGCTCGCAATGACAGTGGGAAACGGTAACTTCGGCCTGCTCAACATCACCCTATTGTTGGCTGCATTCCTCGGTCTCGCCCTCTTCACGCTTGCCGAGAAGAAAGCAGCAGCTCCCTTGCTTCGATTGGCGATGTTCCGAAATCCGTTGCTCAGCTCGGGATTCGCAATGAGCGCTCTTGTCACGACCGTGGTGATGGCAACACTGGTGG
>JALZAL010000121.1 GCA_030948325.1 Candidatus Dormiibacterota bacterium | reverse complement strand
AAGCTCTGCCAGGCGCTATTGAGCGCGAATTTGAGGTTTCGTAACTTCATCATGGTATCGGCCTGAACGATCGTCCCTTGCAATCTGTCCTGCATCGATGGCGACAACACGTCGCCGCAGCAAGTCGACGATCTCTCGGTTGTGGGTCGCCATCACGACGGTGGCGCCACGGGCGTTGATGCGAAGAAAAAGCTGCATGATCTCCCACGCGGTCGCCGGGTCAAGGTTTCCGGTTGGTTCGTCGGCGATTATGAAACGCGGTGCGTGCACCAGCGCTCGGGCAATGGCGACTCGTTGCTGCTCGCCGCCTGACAGGTTCGCCGGGTATGTCTGCTCCTTCCCCGAGAGACCCACCGTGTCCATCGCGTCGGCCACGCGGGAGTGGATGAGGTTGTCAGACTCGCCAAGGACTCTCAGAGCGAAGGCGACGTTCTCGTAAATAGTGAGGTTGGGCAGGAGTTTGAAATCCTGGAAGACAAGGCCGATCTTGCGGCGGTATCGCGGAAGCTGACGCCGCTTCATCCGGCCCAGCTCCACGCCCTCGACGAAGATTTTCCCTTTGGTCGGTCTTTCCTCTCTGATCAGCAGCCGGACCAGAGTCGACTTGCCGGCGCCGGAAGGCCCAACGAGGAAAAGGAAGTCTCCTTCGGGTACGACCAGGTTGATGTCGCGAAGCGCTTCGGTGCCGGTCGGATAGGTCTTCCAAACGTGCTGGAAGCTGATGATCGGCCGGCTTTCAAAATCTGGTGTCAGGACCATAGGCTGAATCTCTTGCAAGGACGTAAGGCGCATGCGGGCGCGTGCGGCTAATTCGCCGGCAGTATACCGCATGCCCCCCGCGGTTCCAAATGGGGTGACTAGCTGACGGCGGCGCCGCTCCGCTTCAGCTTCCAGCTCAGGTAGCTCTCGATGAAGGGATCGAGCTCGCCATCCAGCACCGCCTGTGCATTGCCGAACTCGAACCCGGTGCGCACGTCCTTGACCAGCGTGTAGGGCTGTAGAACATAGTTGCGGATCTGCGACCCGAACTCGGCCGGCATCACCTGGCCGCGAATCTGATCGAGCTGCGCCGCCGCTTCCTGCTGCTGGCGCTGAAAGAGGCGCGCCTTCAGCACCTTCATCGCCATCTCGCGGTTCTTCATCTGAGATCTCTCGTTCTGGCACGTGACCACGATGCCAGTGGGCAGGTGGGTGATCCGCACGGCCGAATCGGTCTTGTTGACGTGCTGGCCGCCCGCGCCGGTGGACCTGTAGGTGTCGATCCGCAGGTCCTGTGGGTTGATCGCGACAGCGTCCTCATCGGCCCGCTCCAGCTCAGGCATCACCTCGACCAGCGCGAACGACGTGTGGCGGCGGTGGTTCTGATCGAAGGGCGATATGCGAACGAGCCGGTGGACTCCGTGCTCCGACCGCAGCAGACCGTACGCTCGCGGGCCGCGGATGATGAATGTTGCGCTCTTCAGGCCGGCCTCTTCTCCGGGTGACGTTTCGAGGATCTCGGTCTGGAAGTGCTTGCGCTCAGCCCACTTGAGATACATCCGCATCAGCATTTCGACCCAGTCCTGCGCTTCCACCCCACCCTGGCCGACCGAGATCGTGATCACGGCGTTGTGATTTGCGTAGGGGTCGGTGAAAAGGAGGTCGAGCTCGCGCGAACGTAGCTCGGCGGTCACTGCCGCTCGCTCCTCCTCGACCTGGGCCCGGAGCTCTGGGTCACCGGCCGCCAGTTGATCGAGCTCGATGAGGTCGCGGGCGCGCTTTTCCAGCCGGTCCCAGGTCGCGATCAGCTGACGGTAGTCGGCTGCCTCTCGGGCCATCTGGCCGGCGTGGGCTGGATCGTCCCAAACACCAGGCTGAACGAGGAGCTGGTCAAGCTCGTCCGCGCGCTTGGCCTTGGCCTGAAGGTCAAAGATGCTCCTTGAGCTGCAGAATCCGGTCCAACAACTCTTTGGGGCTTAGCTCAGCGTCCATTGCAAAACTCCTCTCAACTTGGAGCAATCGTCGCAGGGTTGGCCTGGCTCCGGCGGGCCATGACTCGACTTGACACATCGACTCTGAATCGTGGCGCCACTCCGCGGGGCAAGTGGGGGATCCTGATCCCCCCGCTCCATCCGACTCTCCAATTTAGCGTGGCATGGTTGGCCCGGCTCCGCCGGGCCATGACTCGACTTGACACCATCGACTCTCAATCGTCGCGCCACTGCGGGGGGCCAGTGGGCGGATCCTGATCCCCCCGCTTTACTTACCGTGACACCGCTTGTATTTCTTACCCGAACCGCACCAGCACGGATCGTTGCGGCCAATCTTGCCGCCGGGGGCCGCGCCAGCGCCGACAGGAGCCCCTCGCCTCGGCTTCGGCGCTCCGTTGCGACCCGCACCATCCGCACCATCCGGGTCGCCCGGCCCACTCTCCAGCACCTGCCGGACGATCGGGGAGGGCGTCGGTGGGGGCGCGTTTCGCTGGACTTGCACCTTGAAGATCCCTGCCACGATCGAGCCCTGGATCCGCTCGCGAAGCTCGTTGAACATCTCGAAGGCTTCGTTCTTGTATTCGACGAGCGGATCGCGCTGTCCGTACGCGCGAAGGCCGATACCCTCGCGGAAGTGTTCCATCTGAGTGAGATACTCCATCCACTGCCAGTCGATGGTCCTCAGCATCATGTCGCGCTCGACCAGTGGCATCAGATCGGCGCCGACCTCCTCGACCTTCTTGTCATAGGCCGCCACAGCCGCAGCCGAAAGATGTTCGGTCAGTGCAATGCGACCGCTGCTCACAACCTCGTCCGGTATCTGTGATCCCGGCTCGATCGGCAGGTAGGCCGACAGGTAGCGCACCAACCCGTCCATGTCCCAGTTCTCGGGATGGCGGCTTTCGCAATGGGCCTCGACGCCCTTTTCGATGACGTCGCCCACGTAGGTCAGGATGTTGGTACGGGTGTCGGCGCCCTCGAGCACTTTGCGCCGCTCCTCATACACGATCTGGCGCTGCTTGTTCATCACGTCGTCGTACTCGACCACGTGCTTGCGGGCATCGAAGTGCATGCCCTCGACTTTCTTCTGCGCCCCCGCGATGGAGCTCGCCACCCACGGGTGCTCGATCGGCTCGACCTCGAGGCTGTCCATCAGCCTTCCAATCCGGTCCGCGGCTGGACCGAAGATCTTCATCAGATCGTCTTCGAGAGAGATGAAGAAGCGACTCGATCCCGGATCACCCTGGCGGCCCGCACGCCCGCGAAGCTGATTGTCGATGCGGCGGCTCTCGTGGCGCTCCGTGCCGATGATGTGCAGCCCACCGACGTCGGTGACGCCCGCGCCGAGCACGATGTCAGTGCCGCGGCCCGCCATGTTGGTTGCGATCGTGACCGCGGCGGGCTGGCCTGCCTCGGCGACGATCGCGGCCTCGCGCTCATGCTGCTTCGCATTAAGCACGTTGTGCTTCACGCCCCGCTTCTCGAGCATGCGCGAGAGGCGTTCGGACTTCTCGACCGACACGGTGCCGACCAGGACCGGTCGCCTCTCCTTGTTCAGCTCGACGATCTCGTCGATCACTGCGTCGAACTTCGACTTCTCGCTCTTGTAGATGACGTCCGGATGATCGGTGCGGACCATGTTTCGATGCGTGGGGATGATCACCACGTCGAGCCCGTAGATCTTGTGGAACTCCTCCGCCTCGGTCAGCGCGGTACCCGTCATTCCCGCCAGCTTTTCGTACTGGCGGAAATAGTTCTGCACTGTGATGGTGGCAATCGTCTTCTGCTCCTGCTGGACCTTGACGCCTTCCTTGGCCTCGACCGCCTGGTGCAGACCATCCGACCAGCGCCTTCCGGGCATCGTCCGTCCAGTGAACTCGTCGACGATGATCACCTCGCCGTCTTTGACCAGGTATTCCTGGTCGCGCTGGAACAGGGTCTTCGCCTTCAACGCCTGGTTGATCTGGTGCGCCTCGATCACGTTCTCGAGGTCATAGATGTTTCGGATGCCGGTCCAGCGCTCCATCTTGGCGATACCCGCCTCGGTCAGCGAGGCGGACTTGTGCTTGAAATCGACTTCGTAGTCTTCGGTCTCGACCAGGCGTGCCGCCCACCGCGCGTACTCGTAATACTTCTCGGTCGACTCTTCCGACTGACCGGAGATGATGTGCGGTGTACGTGCCTCGTCGATGAGGATCGAGTCGACCTCGTCGACGATGGCGTAGTTGAGGGAGCGCTGCGCGCACTGCTCGAGGTCGCGCGCCATGTTGTCTCGAAGGTAGTCGAAGGCAAGCTCGGAGTTGGTTGCGTACGTGATGTCCGCGAGGTAGGACTCGCGTTTGGTCACGGGTCGCAGGTGCTGCAGCCTCGAGTCGCCATGTGTCTCATCAAGAAAGTCCGGATCGTAGATGTAGGTGCCGGCCGTTCCGACGTTGACGCCGACGCTCAGCCCGAGCGAGTGGTAGATCGGCGCCATCCAGCCGGCGTCACGGCGGGCGAGATAGTCGTTGACGGTGACCAGGTGCACGCCCTTTCCCGGAAGGGAATTGAGGTAAAGGGCAAGGCTGGCCACCAGGGTCTTGCCTTCCCCTGTCTTCATCTCGGCGATGCGGCCCTGGTGCAGCACGATCCCGCCCACGAGCTGGACGTCGAAATGACGCAGCCCGATGGTGCGCCGGCTGGCCTCGCGGCACAGGGCGAACGCCTCGATCAGGAGATCGTCGAGATCCTCCCCCTCCTGCGCCCGCCGCCTGAGATCGTCCGATCGGGCGCGCAGGACGGCATCGTCGAGAGCCTCGAGCTCCGGCTCAAGGCTGCTGATGGCGTTCGCCACTGCGAGGTGGCGCTTGATCTCCCGCTCGTTCGGGTCAAAAAGCTTCGTCAGGATGGGCACTGGATCTAGGTTACCGGGAAGCGGCGGAGGCCAAACCCAGGCCCCGCTCCGGCTGCCGGTTAGGGGACTACCGGTTCGATTATCCCGATCGAGCCATCGGTGCGACGGAAGGCGATTTCGACCAGGCCCGAATCCTCGTCCAGAAACACGTGAAAGCTTTGGCCGTCCGCCAGCAGCTCCGAGATCGCATCCTCCACCGACACCGGGCGCAGCTTCATGCGTATCCTCTCCGGCTCGGTCGACCGCTCCGAATCGCCCGTTTCGGGTTGGGGGACGCGGACAGGCGACGCCTCCTTCTTTCGGTTCGTGCGCTTTTCCTTGAGCTTGACGACCTGGCGGTCGATCTTGTCGAAGGCCAGGTCAAAGGAGGCCTGGGGATCGGCACCACTCTCATGCGCCGACAGCAGAGGCGTCCTCCGGCCATCGACGTGCACGTTGATCCTGCAGAGGACGGTCGTAAGCCCACCACGCTTGCGCTCGGGTGAGAACTCAACATCGGCCTCGGCCACCCGCCCAAAATGGTGAGCAAGCCGGGTCAGCTTGGTCTGAGCGTACTCACGCAGCTTCGGCGGCAAAGCCTCCGTGCGGTCGTGCAGCACGACCTTCACAACCCGAGTATAAGCTCCCCACGCGCGCCTTGGGCGGCGCCTGCCTGCGGCCTACTTGATCGAGGGTCTGTACCCCTGAGGAGGCGGGAAAAGGGTCAGGATCTCCTTCGGAAGGGGGATGCCCTGCGCGAAGATTCGATCGAGGATCTTCGGACGCAAACCGGTCGGCTTGAACTCCGCAACCACCTTGCCGTCAGCGGTGGCGCCCTTCTGCTCCAGGACGAAGATGTCCTGCATCGTGATGATGTCCATCTCCATGCCCACGATCTCGGAGATAGCAGTGACCTTGCGCGAACCGTCGCGAAGCCGGTTGAGCTGGACGATGATGTTGATGGCGGAGGCCACCTGCTGACGGATCGCCTTGACCGGGAGGTCGATGCCCGCCATCAGGACAAGCGTCTCGAGGCGAGCAAGAGCGTCACGCGGGCTGTTGGCGTGGATGGTGGTCATCGATCCGTCGTGGCCCGTGTTCATGGCCTGGAGCATGTCCAGCGCCTCACCGCCACGGCACTCGCCGACGACGATGCGCTCCGGGCGCATGCGAAGCGCATTGATGACCAGCCGCTGGATCGTGACCTCACCCTCGCCGTTGATGTCTCTCGGACGCGTCTCCAGCCGGCAGACATGCTCCTGGTGCAGTTGAAGCTCGGCCGCGTCCTCGATGGTCACGATCCGGTCTTCGACGGGGATAAAGCCCGACAGCACGTTCAGGAAGGTGGTCTTGCCGGTACCGGTGCCGCCCGACACGATGATGTTGGCCTTGGCGAGCACGGCAGCCTTCAGGAATCCGAACCCGGCCTCGTTGCAGCTGCCAAAGCGAATCAGATCTTCGACCTGGAACGGGTCACGTGAGAACTTTCGAACGGTAAGCAGTGGACCGTTCAAGGCCAGCGGCCTGATGACTGCGTTGACACGGGACCCGTCCGCGAGGCGGGCGTCACAAAGAGGCTGTCGCTCATCGATGCGCCGACCAACCGTGCGCACGATGAACTGGATCACGTTGAGGAGCTGGTCTTCGTCGGTGAACTTGATGTTGGTGAGCACCACTTTGCCGCCCATCTCGACGTAAACATGGTCGCTGCCGTTGACCATGATCTCTGTCACGCGGTCGTCGCGGATCAGCGGCTCGATCGGTCCGAGCTGCTGGTAATACTCATCGATGTTGATGCCGGGGATCCGAACTGCCATTAATCAGCCTCCGCGCTGTGATACGGGAACGCCGACCCACTATAAGCGGCACGGCGCTTTTTCGTTCCTCCTATACGCTGACTCTGGCCACTGATACCCCGATTACAGGTCCCGACCCGCCGGCCCTCAAAGCCACTGCGCAAGCATCGAGGGTGGCGCCCGTCGTGGCCACGTCGTCGACCACAAGCACGGATTGCCCGCCGAGATCGGGACCCTTCCACGTGAATGCCCCTCGGACGTTCTCCAGGCGCCACAGGCGGTCGTGGCCGACCTGCGGAGGAGTTGGACGGGTCCGGACCAGCCGGCCGGCAGGCGTTGCCAACTGCAATCGCTGTTTCAGCTCGCGCGTAAGTAGATCAGCCTGGTTGAACCCACGCTGCCGCTGCCGCACGGAGTGGAGCGGTACGGCGAGGACCCACCTCGCCGCAAGCCCCTCGATCACGAGCCTCTCCGCAAGCAGGAGCGCCAATGGACCGGCCAGTCGCCGCCATCCCCCGTACTTGAAGCGCTGCAGCGCGAGCTCGACTGGGCCCTCGTAGGACACCGCAGACCTCAAGCGGGAGAGCCCCTTCAGGCGTCCGCGGCACGCGCAACTGGTCTGCGCAGACTCGAGCTCCACGCCACACCGCCGGCATATGGGCTCCTCCAAACGTCTGACTCGCGCCCGGCAGCGCTCACACAGCCATGACCCGAGCGTGCGGCACGCTCCACACCGCGGGGGCAGCACCAGGTCGACGATGCGGGTCAGCACAAATCGAGGCTACTTGTCGCGTCAAGCCCGCCTTTACACGCGGCTGTCAGCTGATTGCGATCTGATCGCCTGGTTGCAGGTCGATGTCAGACGTCGACCCAGGCGCGAGCTCGAGCACGCTATGGGCTCCCCATTCGAACCAGACCACACCCCACCACCGGGGAAGCTTCCGGTAGACCTTCTTGACGCGTTCCTGCCGGTCGAGAAAGACGGCATCAATCGCGAACTTCATGAACATCATGTGAATGCCATTGCATGGGCTGAGCCACATGCCGCGCGCAGGCTCGAGACGGCTTCGAAACATGAGACCGAGCCCGCGGCCGATGAATGTGCGCGGAACCTCCAGCTCGTCCGCAAGCACCTTTCCGGTGCGCTCATGTACCGCCCGCACGATGGACTAGCCTACCGGGAAGGTATGAGGGAAACCCGGATGGTTCCCTCATCGCCGGGTTGGCTTTGCCGACGCGCACCCGGCCCTCGATCTTCTTGAACTCAGGCATTAGGCTCTGGAAGGGCCGGCGCTCTTTTCCGGTATATCGATGGGATTTGATCAGACGAGTTTTCTCCTCGCCACGAATGGGAGTGGTGAGCAGACAAGTTATGGCCGGGAGAACCCCGGCCAACCCTGCGAAGTTGGTATTGAAATTACAAGGTGGATATGGATTTCAACAGTGACGGCGTCCGGTTGCACTTCGAGCTGCACGGACCTGAGGGCGGTCCCCCGGCGGTTCTGGTGCATGGCTTCGCCTCCGACTTCCAGCTCAACTGGGTCGGCTCGCGATGGATGGAAACGCTGACGGGCGCAGGCTACCGCGTGGTCGGCCTCGATTGCCGCGGCCACGGTACCAGCGACAAACCCCACGACCCCGCCGCCTATGCGCTCGAAGTCATGGCTGCAGACGTGCGCCGCCTGCTGGATCACCTCGAAATCAAAGTTGCGAACTACATCGGCTACTCGATGGGCGCCCGCATCGGCGTGCAGGCGATGCTCGATTTCCCCAACCGTCTCCGCCACGTGGTGCTCGGGGGGCTCGGCTGGGGCGGCGCGTTCCATGCCGCTGACGAGATCGCTCGGGCTTTGCGCGGCGAGCCGGCCACAAGCCCGGTGGCAAAGTCCTTCTACGAATTCGCGACCGCCCAGCGCTCCAACGACCTCGAAGCGTTGGCCGCATGCATCCTCGGTCAGCAGCCCGAGGTTGACCCGCTCGCTCTAGGTTCGATAGCGATCCCGACCTTGATCGTGGTCGGAGAAAAAGACGACATCGTCGACGAGGTGCCTCGCCTCGTAGAAAGCATCCCGACCGCAAGGCTGGTGACAGTCCCGGGCCGCAATCACATGTCGGTGATCACGGCGAAGGAGTTCAAGCAGGCTGCGCTGGACTTCCTCGGCGGGGACGACTAGCGCGATCGCTGGTGGAATCGGACCTTGCGTCTGGTTCTGGTGGCATTTCCGGAAGCCACTATCGAGATGCTGCCGTCAGGCTCGAGGACGCCCAATTGCACCTCCTTCACGTCGGCCACGCCATGCTCACGCATCGCGGTCTCGACCTCCTCCTGGTCGACCCCCTCTCGCTTCATGACCTCCTGCAGGTACTGGCCGTCCTGGACGATCACTGCCGGTGGCGCCGCCAAGAGCCTATGAAAGCGCGGTATCCGGTCCAACCTTGAGACGCCCGCGTTCGTCAGCACCAGGGCAAGGATGAGCACGATGCCGCCGCCAAGCGAGTTGTCCGGCCCCGTGATGGCCGGCTGCAGGGCGTTCGCGACCAGCAGGATGAACACAAGGTCGTAAAGGGTGAATTGCCCAACCTCGCGCTTGCCGAAGATGCGCAGCGCCACAAGCAGCGCGACATAGATGATGACCGCCCGGATGACAAGCTCCCACCAGCTGACGGTCGGCAGAATCGAAGCCGTTTGAGGGCCCCCTAGGACCTTGGCTTCATCAGGATCAGGGCTGCCGGGCCGAGCAACACGATCCACAGCACCGGGAAGATGCAGCCGACCATCGGCAGCATCATCTTCAGGGTCGCCTGGGCGGCCTTCTCCTGAGCCCTCTGGCGGCGCTTGCGCCGCATCTCGTCCGCCTGGATGCGCAGAATCTTGCCGATGCCGGTGCCGAATTGCTCGGACTGGATGATCGCCTGGATGAAGTTGTGCAGGTCGTCGACGCCGCTCATTCGTCCCATCTCGTCCATGGCCTCGAGGCGCGCCCGTCCCAGGCTCACCTCACGAAGGACCTTCGCGAACATGTCGGAGAGCGCGTTCTTGTACTTGTCGGTTACGCGAGCGAGGGCCGCGTCGAAGCCCAGCCCGGCATCGACTGCGATGACGAGAAGATCCATGGCGTCCGGCAGTCCCTTCTGGATTGCAGCTCGTCGAGCGTCAACCTTCTGCTTCAGCCACATGACCGGCGCGTAGTAGCCGAGGATCGTGCCGATCGCGAGGCCAATAACGGCGTACAGCGTGTTGCCCATGAGCAATCCGAGACCCAATCCGAGCGCAGCGCCGACCGCAGCCGCAACGATGCGAATGGCTCCAAAGTCGGCCGGCGTGAGGTTGCCGGGCCGGCCGGCAAGCTCGAGCCGGTTGTCCAGGTCCTGGCGCGCTTTCTGTGGCGTCGAACGAGACATGATGTTGCCCAGGCGCTCGATCGCGGGCCGCAGGAACCGCTCGCTGAACGGCCTGGCCAGCTCAACCTCCTCGAGCGAGAGCGGCCTCTCTGGGAGCGTGCCCCCGGCGCCATAAACCTGCAGGCGCTGCTGCACCATCTCCGCGGTGTTGGTGGAAGGCGTGCGCGCCAGCCCGTAGAAGATCAGCAGCACACCGAGAAAGGCGATGATCGCAAAAAGAAGGGTGGGGGACATCAGCTCATACCTCGATGGCGACCACTCGCCGGATGATCAGGTTGCCAATAAAGATCATGAAGACGCCGATGGCGATCAGGATCCAGCCGATGAAGTTTTCGAACATCGGCCTGAAATAGGTCGGAGTGACGAAATACATGAAGACCGCCAGCACGATCGGCAGGAACGTGATCAACGTGCCGGAGGCCCGCGCTTGCGCGGTCAGAGTCGCTATTTCACCTTTGATCCGGACCCGTTCGCGAATCGTATACGCGATGTTGTCGAGAATCTCCGCCAGGTTCCCACCCACTGTGCGGTGGATCGAATAGGCGGTGGCGACGAGATCAAAGTCGGCGCTTTCGACACGCTTTGTGATGTTCGAGAGGGCCTCGTCGGGCGAGCCGCCGAGGTTCATCTCGCGCACCGCGCGGCCGAACTCGTCAGCGATCGGCGGCACCGCGTTCTTGGCGACTGTGTCGATCGCCTGAGCGAACGAATACCCTGCCTTGATCGCGTTCGAAAGGAGGGTCAGCGTATCGCCGAGCTGGTTGTTGAATGCCCGCAGGCGCCGAGCCACCCGGTACTTCACGTACCGCCCGGGGATGATGTATCCGATGACGGCGGCGATGAAAATTTCGGGAACGCTCGTCACCGACAATCCGAACCGGATCGTGGCGATCAAAGCGAACAGCGCCGTGCTGCCGATCTGGATGAGGAAGAACTCGGAGGTACGCAGCTTGAGGTCCGCGCGCAGCAGCTGCTCTGCGACCGACGGCTTGCCTTTCTTCGCGTCTCCCCGGCCGACCCTGTCAGCAGCCGGTTGGAAAAGCCGGTTGAGGCTTTCTCTCAGTCCGCTCGAGGGCGGCAGCATCGCCGAACCTGCGGTGGTCGTGGAGACACCATAGGCCGCCAGCCTGGCCTGAAAATCCTCAGCGCCTCCGGCTGAACTCCGCATACGGCTGATGCCGAGGAAGAAGAGAAAGACTCCTCCAAAGGCTACCAGCGCAAAAACAACTTGAAACGAGATCGGCATTGGGACCTCCTAGAGGGTCAGTACAGCTTATCCGGGGGTGGCTGAGGCGTGGGATTGAACAGTGACTCGGGCACGTCCTCCCCTTCCGATTTCAAATGCTCCATCCGCATCGGGATGATGCCAGTGGCGGTGTGATAGCCGAGAGCCTTGCCCTCGGGGCTCACGCCGAGCTGCTTGAACTGAAAAATCTCCTGGTACTGGACGTCGCCATCCTTCATCCCGGTTATTTCGGCAACGCTGACGATGCGCCGGATGCCGCCGCGAAGGCGCGACTGCTGAACGATCAGGTGGATTGCAGCACCGATGGTCTCCCGAATGGCTCGTGAGGGCAGATCCTGACCCGCCTGGAGCACCAGGGTCTCCAGCCGGACCAACGCCTCATGCGGATTGTTGGCATGCAGCGTCGACATCGAACCGTCGTGGCCGGTGTTCATGGCCTGAAGCATGTCCAGGGCCTCGCCGCCACGGCACTCGCCGACGATGATGCGGTCTGGCCGCATACGAAGGCAGCTCTTGACCAGCTCGCGGATCGGCACCGCTCCCTTGCCCTCGACGTTTGGTGGTCGCGATTCCAACTGGATCCAATGCGGCTGCTGCAGCTGGAGCTCGGCGGCGTCCTCGCAGGTGATCAGGCGCTCTGTCTCGGGGATGAAGGACGAGAGGATGTTGAGCAGCGTGGTCTTACCGGAACCGGTGCCTCCTGAGACCAGGATGTTCATCCGGGCCCGCACGCACGAGCGCAGAAAGGTCATCAGCTCGGGGCTGGCAGAGTGGAACCGGTTGACGATGTCGGTGGGTCCCCACTTTTCCTTCGTGAACTTCCGGATCGTGAGGCAAGGGCCTTTAAGCGCGATTGGCGGAATCACCACGTTGACACGGGAACCGTCCTTCAAGCGCGCATCGCAGATCGGCGTCGATTCGTCCACTCTGCGGCCAACCAGGCTGACGATGCGATCGATGACCTGGCGCATCTGGCGTTCCGACTCGAATGTGACAGCGGAGAGGGCCGGCTCGCCGGCCTTCTCGACGTAGATCTGTTTCGGATGGTTGGCCATGATCTCAGTGATGTTGGGGTCGGCCAGCAGCGCCTCGAGGGGACCCAGTCCGAGCACGTCGTCGAGGACTGAATCGACAAGCCGTTCCTTGTCGGTCTTCGTCATCGTCATCGCCGCTGAGCGGAAGTACTCTTCGGCGAGCTCGAGGATCTTTTCGCGAACGCCTTGCTTGTTGCTCGAGTCGATCTGGTCGGCGAAGCGCTCGATGAGCTTGGCGTGGATCTGAACCTTGGCCGCCGTGAACGCCGGCGGCATCTGCTCCCCTACGACTGCTGTGCCACGTGGCGCCGTCGCGGTTGGTGGCGGCACGGTAGCGGTGGCTGAGCGTGCAACCGGAACCGCCGAAGAGTACGAGGTGGCTGCGCCCGGTGAGGTCGCTGTCGCAGGTCCGTTGCTCGGGGGGCTTGTGGCAGCCGGCGTGCCCGTCTGGTTCTGCTTAACCCTGTCGAGGAGACCCATGTTCAGTTACCGCCGAGGCGCAGCTCAGATTTCATGCCAGGTCAGAGAAGTGATACCGCTGGTCCACCTGCCGGAGCGACACACCGTGCGCGGCATTGACGTCCTGACAGGTCGGGTCTGGAGCACTCGGGGGTGCCTTCAGGTAGTCGGCGAACGACTCCAGGGAGTACTTCACCTGCATGTTGTTCAAGAACCAGGTCATGTACTCGGCGTCGCACTGAGTGATCTCGATTGTCAGGCTGGACGTGACCCCGCCGTTCGCGGCCTGCGTGCCGCCGACGCTCGTAGCGCCACCCGCCGGTTGGAGGTTCGCGGTCGCGGGCCCAAGTCCGATGATCCTCACGTTGACGAATACCGTCTTGCTCACCGTCCCATTTATGGCCTTCCCGCCACCCTTGGGGAACACGCTCATCGCGCCGGACGCGATCACGGTGATGTAGTCGCCGAGCGTGATGTGACCCGCCACTCCCGCCTGCTCGCTGGTCGGAATGGTGAGTGCGACATAACCGCTCGCTAGGGGCAGATACGCAGGCGCGGAACCCGCCGAAACGAGCCCGATGTCCCTGGCCAGCATGTCAGAGGTGATGATCGAGCCTTTGCTGATCTGGATCTCGGCGATCAGGCCGACCAGGTCACTTTTCTTCGTATAGACGTTGACGACGTTGTTCGAGACCGGTGCGAAGTCCAGGTCATCCAGGCTGATCGCGTGACGCAGCCCGATCGCCTGCTTCGCGATCACGGTTTCGACAGTCGAAGCGTTTCCGCCGTGTCCTCCTCCGAAACTGCCGAACAGATAGACACCGCCGGCGGCCAGCAATGCAAGTATCAGTCCGATGAAGATGAAGAGACGGCCGCCCCCCGGTCGGGGTCGGGATGGTGCTGCAGTGGCCAAGCTAAACGTCACCTCCGAATAAGTGTTCTCTACGAGCGTAGGCATTGTAGCTAGGGGGATTGCACTTCGCTTCCCTACTCAGAAGAGAGCCCCTTGCGGGGCTCTCTCTTTGAAGGTGCTACTACGTTTGGTTCTCGTTAGCCGAGAGCGGCTACGACGTTTGAGAACACGTTCTTGATCTGGTTGCCCATCGTAAGAAGGATCACGATGACCACGATAGATACGAGGACGAGGATCAGAGCGTACTCAACCATGCCCTGGCCTTCCTGACGGGTCGTAAGACTGCGGAGCTTCCAGTAAAGATTCATCATCTGCATTTCACCTCCTTTTTCCTGATCTACAGGTTGTTACTCATCTAGACGGCCCTGGTCCGGGTTTCTTGCGCGCCCGGTGCCAACTAGGGCGGTGATCCTACAGCGGAGGCCCCGGGGAGGTCAATTCCGAGGGGTGGAACGCCCGGTTCCACCTCCAAAACAGGGAAAGCGCTGCACCGGCTGCTAGATTGGCGCCGGGAATGAAGGCCGCGGACGTCCAGGATGATGTGGAACCAGAGGGACGGATCGCGGAGCCCGGCGGGCGAAGCACCGGCCGGTACTGGCGGGAGCTCCTCTTCAGCCGGCTGATCCCAGCCCTTTTCTTCAGCGTTTTCCTGGCCAGGTACCTCTTGTCGCTGTGGGACAGCGTGCACTCGGTACGGCAGCCGTCCGATTACCTGTTCGTGATCCAACAGGTCCTGGCGTTGGCGTACTTCACCATGCTGGTCGTCCTCTACAGCACGCGGCTTCCGGCTCGAGGCACCGACCACCGTTTGGCAGTCGTGTTCATCGCCTTCACCGGGACCTTCTCCGCGATCGGCGCCAGCTTCCTGCCTGGCGGAGGCCGCCACGAGTGGCTGGTGCTGCCGGCAGACATCCTCGCCACGTTGGGTCTCGCCTATGCGGTTTGGGGCCTGGCCTATCTCCGCCGCTCGTTCTCGATCATCCCGGAGGCTCGCCGCCTGGTCACTGGAGGGCCTTATGCCTTCAGCCGGCATCCTGTCTACCTGGGCGAGATCATTACCGCGATCGGGGTCAACATGGCCACGGCCGGCTGGCCGAGCGCGCTCGCCGTGCTTTATTTCGTGATCTGCGAACTGCTCCGCATGCGCTGGGAGGAGGGCGTCCTGGCGCGAGCCTTCCCGGCCGAGTACCCGGCCTACGCAGCCAGGGTGCCGCGGTACGCGCCCAACCCCTTCAAGGCCCAAAGCTGAGCCGACGCCTGCGCCTGACCGAGCGGCTGAGCGCCCGGACGCTGCTGATCGGCGGCGTCATGCTCGCCCTCCTCATGCTTTTCATCGAGGGAGTCCAGGATCCCGACTTCTGGTGGCATCTTCGGATCGGGCGCTGGATGGTTGAGAACGGCAGGCTGCCGTCCCATGACCTGTTCACCCACACCGTCCCGAATCACGTTTGGACCGATCACGAGTACCTGACAGAGGTACTCATGTGGCTCGTCTACTCGGCCACTGGGGCGGCGGGGCTGGCCATCGCCTTCGGCCTGATCACCTGGGCCGGCTTCTATCTGATCTACCGCCAGGTCCGCCGCCAGCCCTTTGTCATCGTCGGCCTTGGCCTCGCGCTCGGCGCGCTGGCGGGGTGGCCGATCTGGGGGCCGCGGGCTCAGATGATCACCTTCACGCTCAGCTGCCTCGAGCTCTACTGGCTGCACGGGTATTTAAGCGGCCGCAGCCGGGCCCTCAACTTCTTTCCCCTGGTGATGGCCGTGTGGGCGAACTTGCACGCCGGCTGGGTGGTCGGATTCGTGTGGCTCGGGGTGGCCCTGGTCTCGGAGAGCATCGGCTGGGCCTGGAACCGTTCCAACCCGGCGCACAAGGCGCACGTGCGGTTCCTCGCGATCGTGACGGCACTTTCGGCGGTGGCGGTGCTGGCCACCCCTCACGGCTTCAGCCTCTACCTGTACCCGTTCCAGACCCAGGGCAGCGTCGCGCAGCAGAAGCTCATCGTGGAGTGGTTCTCGCCCGACTTCCACCAGATCTACCTGCGCCCGTTCGAGGCGATGGTCTTCATCGTGATCGGGGGTTTCGCGCTCCGGCGGCCTCGCCTGTATGACTTCTTGCTGACGATGGCCGCCCTTGGCCTGGCTCTTCAATCGGTGCGCCACGTGGCGCTGTTCGTGGCCGCGGCCACCCCGGTGATGATCACCACCTACTCCGAGTACTGGAAGGAGCTCGCCGGCAGCCGGGGGTGGAAGTTCCCGCCTCTCGCAAGGCCCCTCTTCGCCGTCACCACAGCCGTCGTGCTGGTGGTGGTTTTCGTGATCGCCCTGGTCAAGATCGATGCGAACGTGAATCCCGCAGCTCAGGCCAAGCTCGATGCCGCCAGCTATCCGATCGGCGCGGCGGACTGGCTGGCTGCCCATCCTGACGTCGGAACGCACATGTTCAACCAGTACGGCTGGGGCGGATACCTGGCGTACCGGTTCTACCCGCAGCCGAACCGCAAGGTCTTCATCTTCGGCGAGGCGGAGCTGATGGGTGACCCGCTGCTGAACCAGTACAACGACGTCCAGAACCTTCGGCCAAATTGGAAGGCGATCCTCGACCAGTATCACGTCGACTATGTGCTCTTCAACCAGGGTGACGCCCTATCCAATGTTCTCGGCACGCAGCCCGAGTGGGCGCTCGCCTACCAGGACCCGATCGCGGTGATCTACGTGAGGAGAAACGCTCCCTAGTCGACCCTGAAGATCTTGAAGTTCGGCGAGTCGTATGCGGGTGCTCCCAACGAGGTCGGCGGCGGCGAAGGCAGGTCGGCGGTCCAGATCACATAGCGGATGTGGTTGACGGTGTCGAACTCGGCGAGGTCGGCTTTGCCCGTCAGCAGGTCAAGAGCCGACTGCGTCTTGTTGAGGTAGTCGAAAGTCTCGTCGTAGTGGCCGACATAAACCGTATCCGGGCTGTACGCAGGAACGTACAGCCCCACGCCGGGCATCGAAAGCACCCGCCCGGCCGGCTGGCGTCCAAGCCAGTTCAGGCCGTCATACTCCGCCTGAGAGACCGAGTATTGAGGCTGCGTCGCGACTGCCATGGGCGCCAGGACCAGGAATGCGCTGCCGACCGCGGCGAACGCGACGTACGAGAAAGGTATGAGCGCCTTGGCGCGCGCGCTCCTGAAGCGCGGCAGGATCGTCCCGTACATGCCCTGGGCCGCCAGCACAACGAGGGGCAGATAGAGGCCGTCGAGGAAACGCCGCCGGAGGTCTCCCGCCGGGTTCGGCAGATAAAGGATGGCGGCGAGGAGCACGAGCCACGCGACCAGGAATAGGTCCTCGCGGCTGCGCCGCCTGAGAACGATCGGCAGGCCTGTCAGGGCGAGCAGGAGCTGGGGCGCGATCGCGAAAAAGAGACTGAAACCCTCAGGCGGCAGAGCGTTCTTGGAGTGGAAGGTCCAGCGCTGCACCTCTGGGTTGCCGACAAAGGCGAAGTAGCAATAAAGGATGTAGGGCGCGGGAATTGCAAAGGCGACCGCGGCGGCAAGCCAGCCACGTGGAGGCGGGGGCCGCAGGATAAGAGCCACCGCGGTGGCCCCTCCCATCAAGATCGGCATCTGCGGGTGGATGGACGCCTGGCCCAGCCAGGCAAGGCCCGCGACCACGGCCAGGACAAGGCTCCCACGCTGGATCGCATTCAGGGTGAGCACGACCCCCGCGGCCGCAAACACCCCCGACCATGCGAAATGTGGCAGCGCAAGGATCGAGTAGAAGGCGGTGAGCTCGGGCATGCGCCAGTCCAGCGTGTCGGTCCGGTTATCGAAGATGACCGGGTGTCCAAGGGCCTGGATCACGTAGCCCATCCCAAGCCCGATCGCGCAGAAGAAGAACGCAAAGCGACGCGCTCGGGGGTCTTCGACGAAGTGGGTTATGAAAGCCCATGCCGCCGCCATCAGTGCGAAGGCGGCCGCCACCCTCGCCAGGTGGAACGCAACTATCAGCGGCAGGTTGAGCAAGGCGGCGAGGTGCCCGAGGGCGAGCCAGAACATGAAGAGGTAGGCGGCGGAGCTCGTCTCGGTCGTGTAGCGGTTGTCCCACGCCCAGGAGCCTTCCCAGCCCTGGCGCATCTTGGCCAGGTACGTGTTCGCATCGTCGCCCAGGTAGAAGAAACCCATGAAGACGTGGCCGTGCGGCTGCGCGGCATAGGCGTAGATGTAGGGCGCCGCAGTCACGACCGCCAGGATGAGGCCCGTCACCAGGGGCAGCGTCCACCCACGTGCCGACGGTGGTCGAGCTACTTGCGCCATCGTTTCAAACTCAACCGAAGGACCGTCCAAAGGGCGCGGCGGACCTCCCCGCGCGACACCTTCGAGGCGCCGGCGATGCGATCCTCGAACCGGATCGGCGTCTCGACCACGCGGTATCCCAGCCGCCTCGCCCTGTAGACCATCTCGATCTGGAAGGAGTATCCCTGCGACACCACCTGATCGAGCTCGATGCTCAAGAGGAGCTCGCGGGTATAGCAGCGGTATCCGGACGTGCAATCGTGGGTGGGGAGGCCGAGGAGAAGACGGCAGTAGACGTTGGCCGCCCACGAGAGCAGCCAGCGGTGAAACGGCCAGCCGATCACCTCGCCGCCATCGATATATCGCGATCCGATTGCCAATCCGCCACTGCTCCGCGCCGCCGCGACTATGGCGTCGAGGTTGCCAGGGAGATGAGACCCGTCGGCATCCATCTCAACGAACAGCGCCGATCCGTCCGCGAGACCGAGTCGGAAGGCATCCTGATATGCACTCCCCAGGCCCAGCTTGCGGGGGCGGTGCAGCACCCGCACGCCGTCATCGCCTGCAGCCAGGCTGTCGGCGAGATCGCCGGTCCCATCAGGCGAGGCGTCGTCGACGATGAGGATGTTGTGGCCGAGTCGCCGCACGCCGACGACCACCTTCTCGAGGCTCTGGCGCTCGTTATAGGTTGGGAGAACGACAACCACATCGGTTGGCGATGACTTTCTGCCGGCCGCGTTCAACGTTTGAACCTGACCCTGACGACGTGCTTGAACATATCGAGCGAGCTGCGGAACGCCATCACCTTGGTCGGCGCTGAGTGCCGCCAGACCACTGGCACCTCGGCGATGCGGACGCCGCGCCGCTTGGCCAGGAACAGCGCCTCCGGGTCGTAGCCAAAGCCGTCCGTCGTCAGCGCGGCGAAGACAGGGTGGGCGACATCGGCGCGAAACAGCTTGAACCCGCACTGGGTGTCCCAGATGCCGGGCAGCAGCACGAGCTGCACGATGAGGTTGAAGACCTTGCCCATCAAAACGCGATAGACAGGCTGATGGATCACCACTCGCGATCCTCTGACGGCGCGCGACGCAATCGCCACGCCGGCGCCTGTCTTGAGCGCCGCCTCGAGCTTGTCGAGCTCCTCGATCGGTGTGGACAGATCCGCGTCGGAGACCAGGACCTCATCGCCGCGAGCGACGGCGACGCCGGCTGCGAGCGCGCGACCCTTGCCGCGATTGGCGGGCAGGCTCTCGACACGCACCCTGTCGTTGCGCAGCACCGCCGCATCCATCACCTTTCGCGTGCCGTCGGTGCTTCCGTCATCGACCAGGATCAGCTCGTATGACCCCTGCCGGCCGTCAAGGTACTTCTCGATCTGCTCAATCGTTCGCGGCAACCGCTGCTCCTCGTTGTAAGCGGGAATCACGACGCTCAGCCTGGGAGCCGCTCCTTCTCGAGCCATGGCTCGCCATCGTAACTAGCCCGTGCGCAGGACCCGCATCGCATAAAGAGGCAGCACCGCCATGCGGCGCACGCGCCACGGCTGGCGGACGAGCCTGAACAGCCACTCCAGCCCAGCGCGCCTCATCCATGCCGGAGCGCGCGGCACCCTGCCCGTCAGGTAGTCGAATGAGCCACCCACGCCAATCGCGACCACGCCTCCCATTCGATCGCGCATGCGATCGATCCAGAGCTCCTGCCTGGGTGCGCCGTAAGCGACCAGGAGCACATGGGGCCTGTGGCCCTCGATCACGGCAAGGGTCTCGGCATCCGATGACGGATCGGGCGAACCCGGGTGCGCGGCAACTTCGAGTGAGGGCTGCTCCGAGCGCAGCCGCGCTGCGAGGTCGGTCGCTACCCCGGGCGCTGCGCCGAGCAGGAAGAGGCGGAAGCGCCGGCGCGCACACAGGGCTGCCAGCGGTGGAATGAGGTCGACGCCGGTCACCGGTTCGCGTATCGCACAGCCCTGGCGTCGAGCCGCCCATACAACTCCACTGCCGTCGGCAAGGCACAGGTCCGCCGACTCCAGGACGCGTGCGAACTCGCGATCGACGCCTGCACGCATCACAAACTCGGGGTTGACGGTCGCCACCAGGTGGTGACCACCGGCATCGACGAGCTGCGCGATCCGTTCGAGCGCCCCTTCCATGCGCACGCAGTCGATCCGCACGCCGAGGACACGGGTCTGGTTCACGGGCTGATTATCATTCGCAGGTTGCCGACCAAGACGGTTGCCGTCGACCTCAACCCCGCCACCCGGGAGGTGATCACCGGGACCGAGGTGTTCGCTCGCGAGGTCGGCTCCCGCCTGAAGTCGGCGGGGCCTGAGCTGGGATGGCGGTTCTTCGCCTCAAGGGCTCGAGCAGGCCTTGGTGTGGAGCTGATGGTCGTGCCGTTTCCGCGCCTCTGGACCCAGGTGCGACTCCCGCTGGCGCTGGCCCGCGCCCACGCCGACCTGCTTTTCGTGCCGTCACACGCAATTCCCTTCGCATGGCCCGGAAAGGTGCTGACCGTGGTCCACGACCTCGCGTTCGAGCGGCATCCGGATGCTTACTCCCGCGCCGAGCGCGCTTACCTCCAGGCGACCACCCGTTGGGCGGTGCTCCGCTGCCCACTGCTGATCACGGTCTCGGAATCCACCAAGTCGGACCTGGTCGCGCTCTACGGTGTGGATCCCAAGCGCGTCAGGGTCGTTCCGCTTGGCGGCGGCGAGCGGGCCACCCGCATAGCGGCCCCGACCTCGCACCTGGCCGCGCTCGGTGTGAATGGCAACTTTGTGCTCCAGGTGGGGCGGGTGGAATCGCGGAAAAATCAGGCGGCCGCCCTGGCCGCGGTGGAGCGGCTCAACGACGTGACTCTCGTCATCGCTGGTCCGGAGCGCGACGAACGGCTGGCCGCCCGGCTGCGCGCCTCGCCCAGCTGCCGTGTCCTGGGCCGGGTCGACCAGCCGACCCTGGAGCTGCTGTACAAGCGAGCCGGCGCCGTTGTCGTGCCCAGCCTTTATGAAGGTTTCGGCCTCCCTGTGCTTGAGGCGATGGCGCGAGGCAAGGTGGTGGTCGCCACATCCGGGTCGTCCCTGCCAGAGGTGGGTGGCAATGCCGCCCTGTACGTCGACGATCCAGGTGACTCCGAAGCGCTCGCGAAAGTGCTGGACATCGCGCTGAGCGACAAGGCGGTGAGGACCAGGCTGGCGCGCGCCGCTCGCGCTCGGGCGGCCACCTTCACGTGGGATCGATGCGCGGCGGGCGTGGCGGCCGTCATACGCGAGCTGCTGGCCTGACCTGGCCTGCCTCAGGCGGCGCTCCCGTTGATCGCGCGATCGACAGCTCGCCATGTGAGGCCGGCGGAGCGCGGCCAGCTGAACTGTGCGGCGCGCAGGATGCCGCGCCGCTTCAAATCCGCGGCCAGGTCTGAGTCTTCGATCACCTTCTCCAGCGCCCTTCGCCATGCCTCGGGGTCGTCCGCAGCCGCCACTATGCCGCCGTCGGCGACGAGCTCGGGAAGGCTTGAGCGGTCCGAAACCACCACCGGCGTTCCGCAAGCCATGGCCTCCAGAGGAGGAAGACCAAAGCCCTCGTACCAGGCTGGGTGGGCGAGGACTCTGGCCAGGTTGTAGACGGCCGGCAGCTCAGTGGGATCGAGGCCTTCGATGTGGCGGACCCCCTCACCCAAGCGCCCCATTCGCTCCCTGATCCCCTCGTACAGCCAACCCCAAGCGCCGACGATCACCAGATCCGGCCGGTTGCGCAGCATCGCCCACCCTTCGAGCAGCGTGACCAGGTTCTTGCGTGGCTCGATCGTGCCCACAAACAGAATGAAGCGCTCGGGCAGCTTGAGGCGAGCGCGCGCCGCGGCCAGGTCCTCAGCGCTCAGCGGCCTGAAGATCGAGGACACGCCCTGCGGAACGACATTGATCGCAGACGCCGGAACGCCGAACAGATCCTTCAGGTCTTTTGCGGTGTTGTTGGAAACGGCGATGATCACGTCAGCGCGACTGAGCGATCGCGGAATCACCAACCGTGTGCTCAGCGGCTGGCGACTCGGGAACCAGGCAGGGTTCCGATAGATGGCGAGGTCGTGGACCGTGATGATTGTTGGGCACCCGACGCGGCCCAGGGGCAGGGCGCCTGCAGGGCCGAAATATGCGTCCGGGCGGAGGCGCCTGATGCGAGCGGGCCACTGGACGTGCCGGCCGACGAGCGGCGCATCCGGCAGCGGGCGGTACGCAACTCCCTGGGCCAGGCGTGGCGCAGCAGCGCCGGCGGGAACGTAGACCGTGAATCTGCAGTCCGGCCGGTCGACAGCCATCGCATGGAGGATCTCTTTCGTGTAGACGCCGATCCCCGCCCGCGCGCGCTCCAGCCCAGACCCGTCGACCGCGAGGTGGAGGCCGGTCATGGTTGGCCGGCGCCCGCCACTATCGCAAGCAGGTCATTCGTAGGTTCGCCCCGGGCCTGGCACATCCGCGTCGACCGTCACGCTCGTGATCTGGGCGCCGACGGAGCTGAGCTTCCCGGGCATGTTCTCGTAACCGCGATCGACATGCCACGCATTTCGGAGCACGCTCTCCCCCTCCGCGCACAGGGCGGCGATCACAAGTGCCGCTCCAGATCGGATGTCCGGGATGGCCAGCTCAGTCCCATGCAGCCGGCAAGGGCCGTGGACGACGGCGTGAAGGCGGCCTTCGACAGTGATTCCCGCGCCCATCTTCGCCAGCTGATTCACGTGCTGGAAGCGGTTTTCGTGCACGTACTCTGAGATGACCGTCTGGCCGTCGGCCTGGGTCATCATCGCCATGTACTGCGCCTGCAGGTCAGTCGGAAAACCGGGGAACGTCCAGGTCGACATGTCGATCGGCTTGAGCCGGGCGTTCGGCTGCCGGCCCACGCGAAACCATCCGTCCCCGCCCTCGACATGGGCGCCGGCCAGCTCGAGCTTGAGCAGCACGACGTTCAGGTCCTCGGGCCTGCTGCAGTCGAGGCGCAGCTCGCCCCCGGCAGCAGCAACTGCGATTGCGTAGGTGCCCGCCTCCAGGTAATCGGGGATGACCGTGTGCTCAGCTCCCCCGAGCTCTCGCACTCCGTCCACCACCAGCCGCTCGGTGCCTATGCCCTCGATGTGTGCGCCCATCTTTCCAAGCAGCATGCAGAGGTCCTGCACGTGAGGCTCGCGCGCCGCGTTGAAGATCTCGGTCCTGCCTTCGGCCAGGACCGCGGCGAGGATGATGTTCTCGGTGCCGGTGACCGTCGGCAGGTCGAAGACGATGCGCTTGCCGCGCAATCGATCGACCTTGGCGACGATCTCGGTCTCCGTCTCCTCGATCTCGGCCCCCATCTGGCGCAGCCCACGAAGGTGCTGCTCAAACCTTCTTGCGCCGATGTCGTCGCCGCCCGGGCGCGGAACCCGCGCCTTTCCGAACCGGCCGAGTAGCGCACCCAACAGCACGATGGTCGCGCGCATGCGGCGGCCGAGATCGTCCGGTACGTGGCTGTCCGCCGCCCCTCCCATCCTGATCGTCAACGAGCCCTCACCATCGACCCGTCCTCCGAGGCCGGTGAGTATCTCGGCCATCAGCGCGGTGTCGGTCACCCTGGGCACGTTGTCGAGCCGCACAGGCTCGGTCGTAAGCAGGGCGGCGGCCATCTCGGGCAGGGCCGCGTTTTTCGATCCGCCGACGCAGATGTCGCCCGCGAGCTGAGCGCCGCCGGTGATCCGCAGAATGTGGTCCTGTCGGGGCCTCGGGGCCTTCATGAGGTCAGCCGCGACGCGCGCGAGCCAGCCTAAGACGCGCCTCCGCCATGGCGAGCGCCTGCTGGAACTCGACCTCCTCGGCTGTGGTGAGCGTCCCCGCCAAACGCTCTTGGGCCCGGCGGCGGGCCTCCTCGGCCCGCTCGACCGAGATTTCGTCGGCGTGCTCGGCCACATCGGCCAGCACCGTGACGCGGTCGGGAAGAACCTCCAGAAAACCTCCCCCGACGAAGAGGACTTGTTCATCCCCTCCATACACCTCTTGAATCCTCAGGGGTCCTGGCTTGAGGATGGTCATGAGCGGCGCGTGGCGCGCGAGAACGCCGAGCTCACCATCCGCGCCTTTCGCGATGATGAACTCGACATCACCTTCGAATAGGCTCCTCTCAACGCTCACGACCCGAAGCGAGTACTTCATTAAGACGCGGACTTCTTCTTCATCTCATCGCCTTGTGCCCGCGCCTCGTCGATCGTGCCGACCATGTAGAACGCCTGCTCCGGCAGGTCGTCGTGCTTGCCTTCGAGGATTTCCTTGAATCCCCGCACGGTCTCGGTGATCGGCACCGACTTTCCTTCACGTCCCGTGAATCGCTGGGCGACGTTGAATGGTTGCGACAGGAATCGCTGGATCTTGCGCGCCCGCGACACCGCCTGCTTGTCGTCCTCAGACAGCTCCTCCATGCCGAGGATGGCGATGATGTCCTGCAGATCCTTGTAGCGCTGCATCGTCTTCTTGACTCCCTGCGCCGCGTCGTAGTGCTCCTGGCCGACGATCGACGGCTCGACGAACCGGCTCGACGAACCGAGGGGATCGATGGCGGGATAGATGCCGATCTCCACCAAAGAGCGCTCCAGGCGCACAGTGGCGCCGAGGTGGGCGAAAACAGTCTGGATGGCTGGGTCGGTGTAGTCGTCAGCCGGCACGTAAACCGCTTGCACCGAGGTGATCGAGCCTTTGCTCGTCGACGTGATGCGCTCCTGCAGCTCTCCCATCTCAGTTGCCAGCGTCGGCTGGTAGCCGACAGCCGAAGGCATACGGCCAAGCAGCGCCGACACCTCCGAACCGGCAAGCAGGTAGCGAAAGATGTTGTCGATGAAAAGCAGCGTGTCGGCGCCTTCCGCATCGCGGAAGTACTCGGCCATGGTCAGCCCAGTGAGCCCAACCCGCGCGCGTGCGCCTGGCGGCTCGTTCATCTGGCCGAATACGAGAGCTGTCTGCGGCAACACCCCGGCGTCCTGCATCTCGTGGTACATGTCGTTGCCTTCGCGTGTGCGCTCGCCGACGCCGGCGAACACGGAGCGTCCCTTGTGCTGATACGCGATGTTGCGAATCAGCTCCTGCACAATGACCGTCTTCCCCGTCCCCGCGCCCCCGAACAGCCCGATCTTCGAGCCCTTGGCGAACGTGCAGATCAAGTCGATGACCTTGATCCCCGTCTCGAGGATCTCCACCTTGGCCTGCTGCTCGGAAACGGGCGGTGCGGGTCGGTGGATCGGCCATCGCGTGACGCCCTCTGGTGCCGGCTCGTCGTCGATGGGTGCGCCGATGACGTTGAACATTCGGCCCAGCGTCTCCACCCCGACCGGGACGGAGATGGGTCCGCCGGTCGCCCTCGCCGGATCTCCGCGGCGGAACCCGTCTGTCGCGTCCATGGCGATGGTGCGGACAACGTTGTCGCCGATCGCTCCTTCGACCTCGAGCACGACAACGCGACCGTCGCCGGTCGTCACCTCCAGAGCTTCGAAGAGCTCAGGCTGCTCTCCAGGTGGAAACTGGATGTCGACGACGGCGCCGATGACCTGGCTGACGTGGCCGACGTGGCCGTCCTTGCCCGGCTTCTCCTCGTCTTTCTCAGCGTGTTTGGTCTTGGCCATGTTCTCTCCCTCAGCTCGAAGCCCGCATCGCTTCGGCACCGCTAACAATCTCCATCAGCTCGGTGGTTATGCCTGCCTGACGCACCTTGTTCGCATACAGCGTGAGCGCGTCGATCAGGTCGCCGGCGGCGTTGGTCGCGTTCTGCATTGCGATCATCTTGGCCGAGTATTCGCTCGCCTTGTTCTCCAGCACCGCCTGGAAGACCTGCGTCTCCACGTACCGGGGTAGCAGGCCGTCGAGCACCGATTCGGGGTCTGGCTCGTATATGTAGTCAGCTCGCGGACCTTTGCTTTCGTCGCCTCGTCCGGGGATCTCGGCGGGAATGAGCACAGCGACGACCGGCTCCTGCTTCATCGTTGAGACCCATTTCGAGTAGCAGAGCAGCACGGCGTCAGTTCTGCCCTGCGTGTATTCCTCCAGCGCGACAGTGATGGCGGGCATGATCTCGGCAACGGTGGGGCGGTCCGAGACACCGCTCACCTCAGCGATCACTTCGCGCCTGTACCGAAGCAGGAAGTCGCGGCCCTTGCGTCCGATCGTCACGTAGCGCTGCCCCTCGGTGTGATGCTCGTTCATGTATCGCGTGGCGGCACGGATGTTGTTGACGTTGATCGCGCCGCACAGGCCCTTGTCGGTGGTCACGAGGATCATCACCGCGCGCTTCCCTTCACGCCGCACGAGGAAGGGATGCTTGTACTCCGTGGCGC
>JALZAL010000117.1 GCA_030948325.1 Candidatus Dormiibacterota bacterium | reverse complement strand
GGTCAGCGCATAACCGTGTTGCTGACGAACGCCAGGCGCCGGCTGTCGGGCGCCCAGGAAGGGACATTGATCGTGCCTTGTCCCCCGTAGAGGGACGCAACCACTCTCGACGGACCTCCACCGGCCGGCATCACTTGGAGGTATACGTGCTGGTAATACGGGTGCTTGCTTGGTTCAACTTCTTTGGGAAAGGTTATGTAGACGATCGCTCGGCCGTCTGGTGAGACATGCGGAAACCAGTTATTGTAGTCATCGTCGGTCAACTGTTCCTGGCGACTGCCATCCGGTTGCATGCGCCAGATCTGCATCGTCCCACTTCGAGTCGAGTTGAAATAGATGTACCTTCCATCCGGCGTGTACTCCGGGCCATCATCCATGCTCAGGCCGCTGGTCAGCTGGGTCTCCTCGCCGCCCTCAACAGGGATACGGTAGATGTGAAATTCCCCGCTGCGTTGGCCGGTGTAGACCAGGAGCCTGCCATCAGGCGACCATCCGTGCATATACGATGGGCCGTGCGAGGTGATGCGCTTGGGCTGGCCGCCCTGGACAGGAAGGATGTACACAATTGCCGCGCCCTCATCTTCCTGGCTATGGTGGCTGATCGCGATCATCGTGCCGTCAAACGAGAGCACGTGGTCGTTGTTGTTCCGGGTTGCAAAGCCCGTGTCGATCACCTCCGGCGTCTTGCGCGTCAGGTCGAACCGGTACAATCGCCCCCGGCTGTTGTAGATCAGCGCCGCGCCGTCCGGCGTCCAGTTCGGCGCCTCGAATGGCTCGCGCGAGCTGTAGACGATCCGTCGGTTCCCGGTTTCGATGTCCAATAGCTCCAGGTGACATCCCAGGTAATCCCGATATGGGACCAGATCATCCCCGGCCGGCACGACAATCCGGACATTGCGGAACTCAGCGTGCTCAATAACATCGTCGTTGTGGGAACAGACATACAGGCCGACATAGACCTCGTCGCCCAGGTGGATGTCCGCAACCGAATCGACGACAGCCATCTCACCGGAACGCGCCACCGACATGATGTAGGTGTTCCCTTTTCGCTCCAGCTGGATCACGTCCGCGCCGACCACCGATGATCGCACTTCCTCGGTTGGGGCTCGCGTGGATCGCCGGAGTTGGACGGATGTGAGCCCATCACCGTGGACCCCGGCACTAACATTCGCGGAACCCGTGTCCAGGCTCGCGCGAACCATCCACCCCAACTTCCGATGCGGCTCAACGCCCGTCCCGGCGAAATCCGCGCGGGTGCTCACGATGAAATTCCCGCTCATGCGTTTCCAGACGAAATGAAAGTCGTCGTGATCGCCCCAGATGTTCGCGCCGCCGCCCGCGATCGCATACGTCTGCTGCTCGGCATCATAGGTCGTAGAACCAGGCAACTTGACCGTACCGACATCTGTGTTGCTCTCAAACAAGCCGAGCGAATGCCACTGTGAAGAAGATGGGGCGGTTGACGACTCAGAAAAAGACATGATCTCCTTATCCTCGAAGACTGGTGATTGTGTCGGTTGAGCCCGATCCCCGGTCTCGCGCGGGATTTTGATGGTGGCAACAAACGGCGGGTGGAGCGGCTGCCAATGACAGTGACTGTAGGGCCGGGGTGCTTGTACTTCTGCCCGCGGCTTTGGCTGCTTGCGTGGTGCAGCAGCAGCTTGGGTGCTACGGATCGTACGCGCGTGTGCCGTCGATCAACTCGAGCGCGTTGCCGTCTGGATCTTCGAAGAACGCTGTCCTGACGTTGCCGAGCGCAGCGTTGGGCGGATTGATGCAATGTGCGTCGGCGTCATTCAGGCGCGTTGCGACGGTATCGGTATCGTCCACCTCAAACCCAACATGCCTGAGTCCTAGCATGGTCTCGTCTGGATTCCAGCGACGCGCTGTCATCGGGCTGGAGAAGCTGAAGAACTCCAACACGCTGGTGCCAGCCTGGACATACGTAATGACGAAGCCACGCGAGTCGTTGAAGAAGAGCTGGCCCAACACCGGAACCCGAGCAGGTCGCGGTAGCAGCGCAGCGTCTCGTCCAGGTTGTTGACACTAATCGCGACGTGGTCGAAGACGAGCCGGCGTTCTTCGCTCGGCTGCTCGTTGACCACCGGAACGGCCGTGCCGGCCTTGTGGTACTGCAGCTCGCCTTGCAGCAGCTCCAGCAGCGTGCCGTCGGGGTCTTTGAAGAAGGCGATCCGCACACCGCCCACCGCATTCGTGGGCTCCATAGTGAACGCCACGCCCACGGCCTTGAGGCGGGCTACCTCCGCATCGACATCGCGCACCTTGAAGCCGATGTGGCGCAGGCCAGTTTGGAGGTCGTTCCGCAACCACTCGCTTGGCTTCGTCGGTGCACTGAAACTCACCAGCTCGACCAGAGCACCGTGGCCGACATCGAAGAAATCGATCATCTGTCCGAGCTCGTTACGAGAGTTGAGCCGGCCGACCGCAGGCAACCCCAGCAGGTCACGGTAGAAGGCGATCGAGCGGTCGACGTCGCTCACCGAGATCGTGACGTGCTGGAGGTCTTTGATTCCTTGCATGGTTGGCATCCGTTCGCGATACGTGATTGTGGCGTTGACTTATCCCTTGACCGCGCCAGCGGTAAGACCTGCGACGAACTGCTTCTGCATGACAATGTAGAGAACGAGAATCGGCAGGATCGAGATGGTCAGCGCGCCGGCCAGGGCGGGCCAGTTGGTCGAGTAGCGTCCGACCAGGGAGAAGATCGTCGGCTGGAGCGGGCGCAGCGCCGGGTCGTGGATGAACGTGGCCGCGAAGATGAACTCGTTCCAGGTGTTCATGAACTGGAAGATCGTAATCGTCGCGAGGCCCGGCCGCGCCAGCGGAAGCATGATGCGCCAGAAGATACCGAACTCGCTGGCACCATCGATCCGCCCAGCGTCGACGAGCTCCGAGGGCAGTGTCTCAAAGAAGGAGCGCATCAGGAACATCGAGAAGGCTAGCGATCCGCCGATGTACGCCAGGACCAGCCCCGCCTGCGAGTTGATCAGCCCGAAGTCGCTCAATTGGAGGAAGAGCGGGATGATCAGCACCGCGCCCGGGAGCATCAGCGTGCTGAGCAGCGTCAGAAACAGAAATTGCTTGCCCCAGAACTCGAGCCGCCCGAACGCGTAGCCGGCCAGCGTGGCTAGAGCG
>JALZAL010000103.1 GCA_030948325.1 Candidatus Dormiibacterota bacterium | reverse complement strand
GACCTGGCTCGGGCGGAGGCGTGGCTGCGGGTGCTTGAGCAGGCCGGCGTGGCGGGGTCCGACGAGGAGAACCCGATCCTCTTTGTGCACTGCCAGGGGGCGTACGGCAGCCTCCTCTGCCAGCTCGGCCGATGGGGCGAGGGCGAGACCGCCTTGACACTGAGCCTCACAGCCGGTCGGGCCGGCTTCTACTTTCACCGGGTCATGGCTCGCGGCGCGCTCGCCGATTTGCGGATCCGCCAAGGACGGCTCGAGGAAGCCGATCGGCTGCTGGCTGAGGGTGGTGATCGATGGGAGGCCATGCCGCCTCGCGCCAGACTCCATTTCGCGCGAGGCGAGTTCGACCATGCCGCGGCGCTGGTCAAGCGGGCGTTACGCCAGATCGGTGCGGATCGGGTCCGCGCCGTTCCCCTGCTCGCCCTCCTCGCCGACGTGGAGTTGGGGCGGGCCAATATTGAAGCGGCTCGAACGTCGGCCGACCAGGGAAGCGCCATGGCTGGAGAGGTTGGAGCACCACAGCTGATCGCCGAGGCCGCGCTCGCTCAAGGCCGAGTTCACGCCGCGGAGGGCGATAGCGCAGGGGCCGCGGCCGACTTTGAGACGGGCCTGCGAGCGATCACTCAAACCGACAACCTGCTGATCCGAGCGGCGCTCCACCTAGACCTCGGCCGGACGCTCGGGACCCTTGACCAGGCGGGAGCAGTCAGCGAAGTGCAAGCCGCGCTGGTGATCTATGGGCGGCTCGACGCGCCGGAGGCGGAAGTCTGCGTCAGCCTGTTGCGTCGGTTGGGTGTAGCCGCTTCCTATACGCCGACGCCACAACCAAGCCCGCTCAACCAGCTGAGCCGGCGCGAGCGCGAGGTGCTCGGGCTCGTGGGACAGGGGATGTCCAACCCGGAGATCGCAACGCGGCTGTTCATATCCCCAAAGACGGTTGAGCACCACGTCAGCAGCATTCTCTCCAAGCTTGGGCTCCGCAGCCGCGTCGAGGTTAGGCTGATCGACCCAGCGCTCGTCTGAACGCCTCCCAATGCGGTGAGCGAACGTCGCCGGTTCACGCGCGGCTTGCGAGCCGCGATGGTTCGGCCCGGTTCGGCGGCCGATAGTGGGGCGACCGGGCACATCCACCTTGCCCGTCGGCCACGACGGCGCGGTCCGATGAGCGCCACACCGCCAACGACACGGATGCCGGATCGCATGTGCGTTGGGAGCCTTTAGGCCACAAGCGCTTTAGGCAGACCCATTCCAAGCGTGGGACCAACGAGCGAACGCCCGTCGATTATTCTGCGGTACCTACTCGGGTCACGGGCGCATCGTCACTGTCCGTAGGAGCAGTCATGGTCCCCAAGATCATTCGCCCAGACGGCGCTCACAGCATCTCGCTGTACGACGTCATGTTCCGCTACGGCATCGGGTCCGAGGAGAGCGACGGCTCCCTGTCGATGCTCGAGGTGACCATCCCCCCTCGCACGCTGGTCAAGCCTCATATGCACACCCTGGAGGATGAGTACTCCCTGATCCTCTCGGGCAAAGTCGGTGCGCGACTCGGCGACGAGACGGTCGAAGAGATCCCGGCCGGCAGCTGGCTCGTCAAGCCGCGCTCGGTGCCGCACGCGATGTGGAACGTCACAGAGGAGCCAGTCCGAATCTTGGAGGTCGTCCTGCCGGGCGGGATCGAGCACTACTTCGAGCAGATCGCGCCGGTGCTGACCGAGCAGGGGCCTGACTGGACGAAGCGCTACTACGCTCTCGCCGAGGAGTTCGGACTCATCATCCTCGACGACTGGTCAAACGAGCTCAAGGCGAGATACAGCATTACGCTTTGAGCCCCGTCGCTCGTCAGCCGTGACCGCAGCGACGCCTTCGCCGCTAACACGATCAGCCGAGCTGAATCGGGAACCGAGCTAGCCTTTCTGCTCGGACCGACAAGCGACCGCCCTATCAACGAGCCGATGAGCCTCCGTAGCACCGGCGATGCCGGCCACGAAGCCGACCATCACGAGCGACACCAGTGCGACGGTGGTTAGGCCGTGGACCTGGACTGGTCAGCTCGGGCGGTTCCGCTGGTCAGACTCCACCCGAGCCCACAGATCCCGAAGGGCCACCGCAAGCCGCGCCGGCTCGACGCAGTGCGGTGCATCGAAGTGATAGCGGTCCTCGAATACGTCGAGCGTGAAGTCCGAGAAGACGCCGGCGAGACGCTCCGCCATCCGCGCATAGAGGTCGAGATTGCGCGCGAAGCGTGATCTGAGGCCGCGGAGGGACGCCTGCTCTCCATGGAGTGTGCCGATGCCCGGTGGAAGACTGCCGGCTCGACGCTATCCTCTCGGTCATGAGCGGACCCCGTGCGGCACCGATCACGCCCAATTCGCTGGCGCGCGAACGATGCGCCGAGATTCGGGCGGAGACGCCGCCGCTCGCCACGGCAGAGGCGGGCTCGCTCGCTGCGGGCGTGGCGGGCGAGTGGCGGATCGAGGCAAGCGAGATCCGCCGCGAGTTCACCTTCAAGACGTTCAACGCGGCCTTCGGGCTAGCCACCCGGATCGCCCTGCTGGCCGAGGCGCAGGGCCACCACCCTGAGCTGGAGGTCGGCTGGGGCCGGCTCGTCGTCCGGCTCTCGACCCACTCCGTTGGCGGGCTCTCACGCAACGACTTCATCATGGCCGCCCGTATCGACCGGCTGGCCGGCGGCTGACCGATCGACTCGACCATCGATCGCGATGATCCGATCCCCTTGCTCCAGCAGGAGCTCAACCGCCCGAGCCTCCGCCGCGCTAGAATTGACGCGGCGCCCGAGTGGGCACCTGATTCATTCGATTTTTCGGATGGGCACCTGATTCGTTTTCGGATGGGCACCTGACTCACCCGAAAACCAAGGGCGGCGGACCGCCGGATCACGTTCAAAACGGCGTCGGCGAGGCCTGATTCGGGTACATGACTCTGGATCAGGAGATCGAAGGTTCGAATCCTTCCTCGCCAGCCAAACCACAACATCTAGGGCACAGCCAGCGCTGAACCACCAGATGTTGCGGTTTCAACCTCACTCGGACCCCGCGCCGAGGAGGTTCGATCGTGGCTACTTCGCCTGACTACTCCCCGGTTTGTTCGCCTGATTATTTGGGCCCACCCGCCACTTCGCTTGATACTTTGGGCCCGATTCCGATCGGGCTCGGCGGCGCCGCCGACCTTTTCTGCGCCGCCAACGCGGCCGAGGGCGCGTCGCCCCGGACGGTGGAGCGGCGTACAGCGACGGACTGGCTTATCGAGCGCCACGACCATCCATGGGCGAATCTGCCGCGTGTCCGCCGAACGTGCGAACGTCGCGCGCTCGTTCCCTTCTCGGAGTGAATCGGGGCGCAGAGGCTGCTCCAGGCTTTGGTCGACGCGACACCGACAATCTGGCCGCGCGGGTCGACCGGTCAGTTATCGACCTGCCACCGCTGTCCGGTGGATCAATGAGGCGGGGGCCAATACTCAATCGGGGGCCACCCAAATTGGCGACGCAACCAGCGATTCCAGATACGAAATCGGCACGCGAGGGGACGATGCCGATGGTGTGGCTGTCGGATAGCCGCTCTTGGCGTAGTCATCCGTGTGACCCATTGGGAGATCTTGGGTTCCGGCGCAGCATCAGCGTGGCCGGTGCCGGGTTCACCGGCTGGATCGTGATCGAGTGAGTTCGGCGATTACGTCCATGCCCGTCTGAGCATCGGCGTCCGATGCCCGCAGACGCGCTGCTGCGTCTGTTTGATCCACGATCGATCATTGACGCGCCGCGCTTGTGACTCATCCAATCACTTCCTCAAGTGAGCCATTCCACGGCCTGAATCCTGAGTGGGCATGCGCACATCCGACTCCTGTCGGGCGCTGTTCGAACGCTTTGTTCTATTCTGGCGCGCTTCGCCGGCGACGACGATCATTCGGCTGGCTCCTCGGGGAAGGTGCCGGTGGCAGGGCAATCATGCCGGGGCGAGCGCCCCGGCATCGCGCCTCGCGCTACCGGGCCGTCGCGGCAAACGCGTAGTGCGGTTCCTGCTG
>JALZAL010000087.1 GCA_030948325.1 Candidatus Dormiibacterota bacterium | reverse complement strand
GCGGTGACCGAGTTTCGCCAGCAGGAATCAGCTAGGCGTCCTTCACGGTATCGAGAAGTCCCGATTATCAATTGCATTCACCGTACGCGTGGACTGGTGCCCGACAATCTTCACTTACGTCACCGAGTACGCACCCCAGGCCCGGACCATCCTTCCAAGGCTCTCTCGGCCACAGTCCGAGGAGGAGGTCAAGCGGCATTCGCAGCGCTCACGCTGAGAGGCTGATCTTGCGAGCTATTTAGAAGTCGTGGCAGCATGCCGTTCATGGATCATCGGCGGGAGCAACTCCGGCGGACATTCGAATCCGCCGCCGACCTCTACGACGTCGCTCGTCCTTCCTATCCGAACCAGCTCTTTGACGACTTGGTCAATCTGGCGAAACTCAAGCCGGGCGGACGGTTACTTGAGATTGGGTGCGCGACGGGCAAGGCCACTTTGCCCCTTCTTGAACGGGGATTCAAAGTGGACTGCGTTGAAATTGGGGAGCAGCTCGCGGAGAAGGCGCGTCGAAACCTCGCGGGGCGCGCGGTCGAGATTCACACTGAGTCGTTCGAGACATGGCCTGGCGCCTCGGCCTCATACGATTTGGTCTACGCCGCAGCAGCGTGGCACTGGCTTGATCCGGCGACGCGGTACCGGAAGGCTCACGATCTTCTGCGCATTGGTGGACACCTCGCGATGTGGAGTGCCTCACATGCTTTCCCTGATGATACCGACCCATTCTTCTTCGAAATTCAGGATGTATATGAAGCCATCGGCGAGTCCGTTCCTAAAGGGGAATGGCCACCTGCGAAGCCGGACAAGGTCCCCGACCAGGCTAAGGAAATTCTTGCCAGTGGCTTGTTCCAGGACGTCGTTGTCAGGCGTTATGTCTGGGAACAGACGTACACGGCTGAGGAGTACATCCGGCTGCTCAACACCTTTTCCGGCCACATCGCGATGGGCGATCTGAAGCGCAGCCGCTTGTACGGAGATATCCGCGCCAGGATTGGCCGGCGCCGCAACCCCACAGTGCGACGGCATTGGCTGTCGATCCTCCACCTAGCGGGACGGTCGAAGTCGGCCCCATTACGAGGGTAAGAGCCAGCTGCCGTTCTTGTAGGAGAGACCGGCGACAAGGGCCAAGAGGCGTCGGCTACCCAAGACAGTCGCCGGAACGGCACGCGGCGTCCTCGTTGAGGGTGCATTGTCATGCGTCCAGCCCTCCAGCGACGACCGTTTAGAAGATCGCGCTTCTCTGCCACTTCTCCGGACGCATGGCCGAAGTTAAGAGCGGGCTGGCGATGATCGGCCCATTGAGTCAGCTCGTCGCCGCGTGGGGAATGTTGGCTGAGTGTCGTCAGCTGGTGCCCCGAGCCCGGCGTGTTGTGCCGCTGGCGGCCCGCAGCATTGCTGCGTCATCTTGTTACATCAACGGCGCCGTGTGGCTGCCAGCGGTTGAGACTGATCGAGGGCGCCTGAAGAAGTGTAGTTCACGCGACTGAGAGTGACTCTAGCTCGCGGGCGACGGGAAGTTGCGGAGCCGCCCGACCGGACTCAGCCACATTGCGAGGCATCCAAGGAGGGCTATCGAACCGCCGATCCAGAAGGTGTCGACCGTGCCGATGCTCGAGCCCAGGACGCCACCGACGAAGTTACCTAACGGGATGGCTCCCCAGACCACGGTCCGGAAGATGGAATTCATTCGACCGAGGAAGGGGTCAGGTGTCAGCGCCTGGCGCAGTGTGAGCTGATTCAAGTCGGCACTTGCACCGAAAAGCGTTCCAATGGCGAACAGCCCGGCGACCACCGGCACCGCGGGCAGGACGCGGGCGAGCGGAAAGAGAAGCATCGCCACGGAAAAGACGGCGAAACCGAGGACGATGGCCGGGCCGAGACCGATGACACGTGCGAGGCGCGGTCCGAGCCAAACGCCGGGGAAACCTGCCAACCCGCCCAAGGCGAGTGCCAGCCCGAGCTGACCAGGCGTCAAGTGGAGGTCGCGGTAGGCGAACGGGTAAAGGACCCCATCCAAGAAGCTGACTCCGACTAGCGTCAGGGCGATGGTTGCGATCTGCGCCCGCAGCACCAAGTTGCCGACCACGTATCGCAGGCCGGCCGCCAGCTCGGCCCGCACGCTCGTGCCCGGTTGGGCGGGCGATACCAGCTCCTCGTGCCGGATCGCGAGCAGAGACACAACCGAGATGACGAAGGAGGCGGCGTCGACCGCCACCGCGCGCGCAGCCCCGATTGCCTGGACAAGGAGACCGCCGAGGCCCGGACCAACGACGTTGGCTACGGCGATGTTGCTGTCGAGGCGAGCATTGGCTGCGGAGAGGTCCTCCCGGCCGACAAGGATCGGCCCGTAGGAGAGGTAGGCAAGGTCGAAGAACACGGTCAACACACCCTTAGCGAGGGCAGCAACGTATAAG
>JALZAL010000068.1 GCA_030948325.1 Candidatus Dormiibacterota bacterium | reverse complement strand
GGCTGATAGAAATCGTTCACCCGGCTCGGCCGGCCGTCCAGCGCGACCTCGCTGAACTGGTAGAGGATCGCCGCCGTGGGCGCATACACCGGCCCCCAAGGGAGCTCCAGATGGAAGGCCCGCGAAGCACCCGGCTTGGCGACGGCCACGGCAGAGCGCAGATCCGCCAGGGTCAGTAGGTACACTTCGGCGACTTCGTCAGGCGACGGCACGAGCTCCGCCCCGGGAGATCCGCTCCACACCACCACCGGCGTGATCGTGAAGCCGGATCGCGTGTCGTAGTCGTCCAATGATCCAAGGATTTCGTCCGGTGCGACCGCAAGGCCGAGCTCCTCACGCAGCTCTCGGAGCGCCGCCGCATCCGCATGCTCGCCTTGAGTCACCTTTCCGCCCGGCAAGGCGAATTGACCAGGATGGCGAGCCAGGCCTGCGGCCCTTACGAGCAGGGGAATGCAAGGTTCACCGGCTCCATCGTCGAGCACGACAATTGCAACAGCCGCGCTGACAAGCCGGGCTCGAGCCGCAAGCCGCTGGAACCGCCGCATGTTGACCGCAATGTCAGTGCGCAGCTTCGGTTTCGCGCGTTTCCTCAGCTGCGGGGACGCTTCTTCTGCGGATCGTAGATTGGCAGGCTTTCCACCCTGGCCGATACAGTGCCGTCGCCCATGGCGACCTCGAGCTTTCCCCCTTCAGCTGCAAACCGCGATTCCAGGACGGCGAGCCCGATACGGCCGAAGCGAGGGCTCTTGGTCGGGCTGGTCAGCGTGCCGGCCGGCTCCACGCCGCTGGTAACCGCCGCGCCGTACTCGGGCAGCTCTTCGGTTTCCAGTACGAGGGTCTTGAACCGGCGTGGGGGACTTTCAGAGACTTTTCGCAGGGCAGCCTTCCCCTCGAAGTCCGCGCCTTCAAGCGCCACCATCCGATCGAGGGAGAAATCAAAAGGAGTCCGCTCGTGCGCGTGGTAGTCATAGTCGAGGACGATCAGGCCCGCCTCGATTCGCAGCACCTCGATCGCCTCCACGCCGAACGGCCTTGCTCCGCACTTGTCGATGACGACGCTCCACAACGCCTCTGCATCCTTCGGCCTGCAGAACAGCTCGTAACCCAGTTCACCGCCGAAGCCTGTCCGCGAAACCCAGCACGGGACCCCGCCCACCCTCACCGGATCCGGGATGAACCGGAAGTAGCGAAGGCCCGAGATGTCAACGCTGCAGACTTTGGCCAGCGCCTCACGGGCTCGCGGGCCCTGCAGTCCAAGATGCGGCAGCTCCAGGCCGACGTACTCGATCTCCACCTTCAGACCGCGGGTGACCTCGGCGAAATGCTCCTCGTGGTCGCGGCCGTTGGTCATCACCCAGGCTCGGTCGTCCGAGATCTTGAAGACGGTGCCGTCATCGACCATCAAACCATCGGCGTCGCAAAATGCGCCGTAGTGCACCTGGCCGACCTGCAGCCCGGCCACGTTGTTCGTGTGCAAGCGCCCGGCGGCCTCGAGTGCGTCGCGCCCTCGAAAGCTCCACTTGTTCAATGGGGAGACGTCCCACACTCCAAGGTCGTCACGAACGCCGCGGTACTCGGCCTCCAGGTCGCCAAATCCCTCCGTCCAGAACCAGCCACCTTCCTCCATGAAAGTGGCGCCCAGCTGGGCGTGCGCCTGGTAGAAGGGAGAGCGGATGGCCGGCGCAGTCGTATCTGCCACCGACGTCAACCCTGCGGGATGGTTTTCTTGGGGTCGATGAAGGGCAGGCTTGCCACACGGCCCTGCAGAGTGCCCGCCGGCGCCCTGGCCTCCAGCTCCGTACCAGCCGCCGCAAGCCCGATTGGAACCCACGCGTAGCCGATGTTTCGCTCGAGGCGCGGTGAGTAGATCGCGTCGGTCACATGGCCGACACGCTTGCCTTCGTGAAAAACCGGCCAGTAGGCCACCAGCTCGGCCGCCAGCGCGTCGCCCGAGAGCTCGACTCCGACCAGCTTGCGCCTCACGCCTTCAGCCTTGATCCGCTCGAGCGCCTTCCTGCCGATGAAATCTCCTTGCGTCTCGAGCTCGACCAGCCGCTCCAGGCCGGTGACCTCGAATGGGTTGTTCTCGAGCCGCATGTCCGACCCGTAATTGAAGATCCCCGCCTCGATCCGCCTGGCTTCGCAAGGGGCTATCGGCATTATCTGATACGGCTTGCCGGCCTCCATCACCCGCTCCCAGAGCTCGTCACCGCGGCTGCCATCACGCAGGTAGATCTCAAACCCGACCTCCGCGGTCCATCCGGTGCGGCTCACAACGACCGGGATGTCCCCCAGCTTCGTCTCGATGCAGTAGTAGTACTTGAGGCCTTGAAGCGCATCACCGAAAAGCGCTTCCATCACCGGCTTGGAGTCCGGCCCCTGAATCTGAATCGGTGCTACATCGGGTTCCTTGATCTCGACACTCATCCCTGAATGTAGCGCCGCGCCTTTGGCCCAAAGAAGGACGTCGCTGTCGGCGAGGGCGAGCCAGAAATGGTTGTCGCCCAAACGCAGCAAGACCGGATCATTGATGATGCCGCCGCTCTCGTCGATGACCGGTGCGTACTTGCACTGGCCGACAGCGCAGCGCGTGAGGTCGCGGCACGTCAGCGTGTTGGTGAAGGCGAAGGCGTCTTTACCGGTGATCTCGACGATGCGTTCGACCGCAACATCCCAGATGGTCACGTGCTTCAGCAGGTGCCAGTACTCCTCTATGGGGTCGTGGAAGTACGACGGCAGATACATGTGGTTGTAAATGTCGTAAGCCGTACATCCGTGTCGGAGCGTGGCCTCGAAATAGGGTGACTTGCGGTACCACGGCCCGAAGTAGAGAGTGCTGCTGTTTGGTTCCTGCCTGGTGACGACGCTGGTGGCTTCGCTCATCGAATCTCCTTTGTTAAAGGATCAGGCCGGCCGATCCGCCTGGACCGACCCCTCGGGCGGCGCCCAGAAGACGACCAGGACGAGCTCCTCCGAGATGTCGTGAAAGAAATGGACGGCCATCGCCGGCACGAACAGCAGCGTTCCCGTCTGCACCGGATGGTCTTCAACCCCAACCCGGAGCACGGCTCGGCCGCGTACCACGTAGTACACCTCATCTTCGCCGTGAGGCTCCTGATCGTCCGTCGCGCCGGCCGGCAGGAGGTACAGGCCAACGCTGAGCAGATCGCTCCGCAACACCTCTGCCGCGTACCGATCCGGGGCCGCCCTGGCCTGCGCAATCACCTCATCGAGCTCGGCGGCCTGGAAGGCAGCACCTCCCTGCGCTTTCATCGCTGAGGCTTGGCCAGGACGACCGGGTTCTTCGGAGGGCTTATGTGGCCGTCCACGTACCCGGCGGCGATCATGTTGTAAAACTGGAAAACCGACTCCTCCATCTCGGAGATGGGGCCGGGGCGGAATCCTCTCGAGGCGGCAGACCGCTGCACCGACTCGCATGCGGCCCAGTCCTGGCGGTTGGTAACGTCCCAGAACTCTGCTGCATATGCCCCATCGAATCCTTCGCGCTCCGCAACCGTACGTGGAAACAGTGTCCTGCACTCGACCAGCGTCCGGGTCGGGGAAAGCGGTTCCACCCGGTGGCTCAAGACGAAGTCGGGGTGCGGGCTGATCAGCAGGTTTGGGAACAGGCCGAAGTAATAGACGCGATTGCCCTGCTCGGGGGCCAGCCCGGGCAGCTTCGGTGCACCGCCCTGCCCTGTCAGCGACATCGTCTCGGCGTCGACAACGAGCTCCATCCACCCGCCGATCCACATACCCGTCGCGGCCAGGTTGAGGCCGCTGGTGGGCGGGCTCACCCGGCACAGCTCGGGGTGGATCTCCGAGCAGTGATAGCACTCCTGGTAGTTCTCGTGTATCAGCTTCCAGTTGGCCTCAACCACGTAGTCCATCCGCGAGGTCTCAACCATGTCTCGTGGCGCCCATGCGCTCATCATCTCGGCCAGGTTCCCGAGGTGATCATTCAAGGGGCGCGCGTCGCCTGACACGTTGACGAAGGCCCAACCCTCCCACTCGTCCACGCGAACGGACGTCAGCCCGTGTTCCGACACCTCGAAGCCTGGGCGCAACCCAAGCCGTGGCGCCGACTTCAGGGACCCGTCCTGCCTGTAGGTCCAGCCGTGATACGGGCACTGGATGAGCGTCCCCTCAGCCGACGCCCCCGCTGCCAGCAGCTCGTGGCCCCGATGGCGGCAGATGTTGAAGAACCCGCGCAGGGTGCCGGATTCGTCGCGCGTGAGCAGGATCGACTCCTGCCCAACACGAACGGCCCGCCGGCTGTTGGGGCGCATGAGGCCCTCGGTGCGACCCAGGCACACCCACGATGGCTCGAAGAAGTTGCGCATCTCCCACGCGAAAAGCTCCGGCGATGTGTACACCTCACCTGGCAGCGTGTAGCTCTGCCTGAACTCGGCCAGCGAGGGCTGGAGAAGCTGCGGGTCGATCGGGGCCGACATCGTCTTCATGAGTGCGCCACCTTTGCTCCGCTTCGCTTCAGCTTCCTGTCGCTGAGGATCTGTTTGACCGCCAGGTAAGCGGGCACGCCACAGACGCCGCCGCCTGCGTGACATGCCGAGCTCGCCTGGTACAGCCCTTGGACCGGCGTCCGGAAGTCGGCGTACCCGGGGGCCGGCCGCATGTGGAACAACTGGTCCACCGAAAGCTCGCCATGGAAGATGTTGCCGCCGATCAGGCCCAGCTCCTGCTCCATGTCGTAAGGCCCGATGACCTGCCGGTGGAGGATCGAACCTTTGAGGTTCGGGGCCAGCTCGGTGTAGCCGTCGATGACGCGGTCGGCATATGCCTCAAGCTCCTCGCGGTAAGGTGCCTCGCTCCATTCGTGTGGCACCCACTGGGTGAACATCGAGAAGATGTGCTTGCCCTCCGGCGCGAGGGTCTTGTCAAACACGGTTGGGATGACGCCGTCGACGAATGGACAAGTGGCGGGGATCCCGGATCGCGCCTCCTGGAACGCCGTCTCCGCGTAATCCGTCGAAAGGCACAGCTCGACGGACCCGGTGTGATGCTCCTGCAGGTCGGTTCCCGGGATCGATGTGAAGTTCGGAAGCTCCGCCAGGGCGAGGTTGATCTTGACCACGCCACTGCGACACTTCCAGTTCTCGATGTCCCGTACGAAGTCGGGAGGCAGCTCCTTGCGGTCGATCTGCTGAAGGAATGTGATCTTGGGATGAACTGCGGTGACCACCACAGGAGCGCGGAGCTCCTCGCCGTCATTGAGAACGACACCCTCCGCGCGTCCGTTGCGGATGAGGATCTGCTGCACCCTCGCTTGCGTCCGGATGGTCGCCCCGAGCTCTTCGGCCGACTTGCGGCAGGCGTCGGCGACTGCGCCCATGCCCCCCTCGGCAAAGCCCCAGCTGCCCAGGTGGCCGTCGCCGACGTCGCCGATCGAATGGTGCGCCATCACGTAAGCGGTACCCGGGCCGTCAGGCCCTGCCCACGTCCCGATGATGCCGTTGACGGCAAGGCTTGCTTTCACCTCTTCCGACTCGAACCAGTCGCCGAGAAGGTCGGTGATGCTCATGGTCATGAGCCGCGTCAGGTCGCCGACCTTGCGTGGGCCGAGGCCGCGCAGCTTCCACCCGAGCTGCGCTTGTGAGATAAGGTCTGACGGCTTCATCGAACCCAGCTTCGGTGGGACCGTCATCAGAAGTGGACCCATCACCTTCGCCAGGTCTCCCAGCCAGTCGTCCCAACGCGGCATCGCCTCGGCATCCTTCTTGGAGAACCGCACGACCTGGTCGTAGTTGCGCTTGGCATCGTCCGCGAACAACATCAAGGACCGGCCGTCAGGCCAGGCCTGGAAATAGGGGCCCATCGGAAAGACCTTGTACCCATGCCGCTTGAGGTTGAGCTCGCGGATGATCGTGTCCGGCATCAGGCTCATCACGTACGAATAGGTGGTGACCTTGAACTCCGGCGCCTCCGGCCAGGGGGAATCGGTGGCCGCCGCACCGCCGGTCTTGTGCCTGGCTTCCAGCACGACAGCTCGAGCGCCGGCCTTGGCCAGGTACGCGCCCGCGACCAGCCCGTTGTGGCCCCCACCGATGACTATGGCGTCGTAGACGTTGACCATTGGACCTCCAGTGGTGACCTCTGATGTTGGGGCGCTCCGAAACTCTAGTCCGGTGACCGGCCGGCCCGCAAGAACGCTCTTGCAGGCGCAGTGCGGCTGATTTGACAAGAGCTCATTAGAGGACTAGGTTGGCGCCGATACCAGACACGATTGGCCGCTGGAGCGGCACGGCGAGGGGAGGCTGACGCTTGGCATCGGAAATCTGGAAAGCGGACATCAACCGGCGCGATTTCTTGCGGGCAGGAGCCGTGCTCGGACTCGGGGGGACCGCACTATGGCTTGCCGCGTGCGGCGGGGGAAGCACCGGAGCCGCAACCACCCCGAAACCGATCGTTTACCCCAAGGCCGTGATCGACGGCGACCTCGACTATTTCAACTGGGATCAGTACCTTTCGCCCGACGTAATCTCGGGGTTCGAGAAGCACTACAACGTAAAGGTCAATCTGCACAAGTTCGACAACATGTCGTCGATGATGGCCAAGCTGAACGCAGGCATCCCTTACGACATCACGTTCCCGACGATGGACTATGTGGATCAGATGGTGAAGGCCAACGCGCTGCTCCCGATCGAACACGCGCAGCTGGCCAACTGGGGCGAGGTGCCGTCTTACTTCAACAACCCGTGGTATGACCCGCACGCGCTCTACTCGGTGCCGTATGCGATCTGGACAACCGGCATCGCCTGGCGTACCGACATGGTTTCGGACAGCCTCGCCGGCTCCTGGAACGACATATGGACGCTGGCGCCGAAATACAGCGGAAAGTTCTTCCTCCTGGACGACTTCCAGGAGGTGCTGGGGATGAGCCTGCTTCGACTCGGGTACGACGTCAACTCGGGGAATCGCGGCCAGCTGGACAAGGCGGTCGACGAGATCCGCAAGATCAAGCCGCACCTGCGCAACTGGGTATCCAACGAAATACCGGGCCTTCTCGATGGGTCAGTCGGGTTCAGTCATGCATGGTCCGGTGACGTCTTCCAGGTGGTTTCACAGGCCGCCAAACCTGAGATCTACCGATACGAAACCGCGAAGGAGGGGGTTCCCACGGGGAACGATACTTTTGTCATTCCCAAGAATGCCAAGCACCCTGGGACCGCGCTGAAATTCATCGACTGGATGCTCGCGCCCGAGAATGCAACCACCAACGTCGACTTCTTTGGATACCCGCAGGTGACCACGACCGGCATCACCGCCTATCAGAAGCTGATCGACAAGTTCCCATTTCTGAGCTTGACGCTCGACCAGGCGATTCACGGGCTCCGCGAGATAGTGCCCACCGGCTCGAAGAAGCAGCTCTGGGATTCCGAATGGACGAAGGTGAAGGCGGGCTGACCTGACGCCAGGCGCTCATACGTCGAACTGGTGACCGCCAACCGGCTGTGGCGGTTGATGCTGGCGCCGGGGGCGCTGTGGCTGCTGCTGCTTTTCGTCGCTCCATTCGGCGTGGTGATCCTGGTGTCGTTGGGAACGGTTGACATCGTGGGCAAGCCTGTTTTCGGCTGGTATCCGGAGAATTACCAGCTTGTTTTCGACCCCCTCTTCGTTCCGGTCATTCTCCGATCGGTGGGCTTCGCTGTGTCCGCCACCCTGCTATGCATGTTGATCGGCTACCCGGTTGCATACATGATCGCGAGATACGGGGGGCGATATCGGAATCTGCTCATCGTGTTGATCATCCTGCCCTGGTTCGCCGACTACCTCGTGCGCATCTACGCCTGGTTTGTGATCCTTGGCGACGAAGGGGTGGTCAACGGAATCCTCCACGCCGCGGGGTTCAGAGGTTCGCCTCCCATCGTGTTCGTGAACACCCCATTCGCAGTGATCGGCGGACTGGTATACGACTTTCTTCCCTTCATGATCCTGCCTATTTACGCCGCGCTTGAGCGAATGGATCCGTCCCTGATCGAAGCCGGCAAGGACCTTTACGGCACGCCACTGCAGACATTCCTCCACGTGACCTGGCCTGCGACGATTCAGGGAGTGGTCGCGGGCGCGGTGCTGGTGGGCCTTCCCGCGGTGGGCGACTTTGCCACGGCGCAGATCCTGGGCGGGCCGAGCACGTACATGATCGGCAATCTCATCAACGATCAGTTCACCGGTGGCGGTTCCTGGCCGTTTGGCGCCGCTCTCACGATAGTGCTGATGGGACTCCTATCCCTCCTCATGGTCTTCTACCTTCGTTCGGCCTCCCGGCCCGCGGAGGCGAGGTCATGAAAGGCCGGTTGGCGGTGGGACGCGCCAGTTCGACCATCATCCACCGCGGACGCATCGGCACTCCTGCCGCTGAGGCGTCCGAGGTCATGTCCGGTCGCCGGCACCCGCACCGGCGAGCGTTTGATCAGCCGCGCTTCCTCGCGATCTTTACCGGCCTCGTCTTCGTCTACCTGTTCGCCCCCATTCTGGTGGTGACCTGGTTCTCGTTCAACTCGAAGCGCTCGCTCCAGGTCTTCGGGTCCCCAAGCCTTAACTGGTATGGCCAGCTCATACACGATCCGGACATCATCGGCTCGCTCGTGGCCAGCATCGAGATCGCACTCGGCACCATGGTGGTGGCAACAGCAATCGGAACACTCCTTGCGTTCGGGCTCGTGCGTGCCCGCTCCCGGGCGAACCGCCCAACCGATGTCCTCATGCTGCTCAACTTGGTCAGCCCGGAGATCGTGACGGCGATCGCCCTTCTCCTTGTCTTCAGCGAAGCCGGGGGCGTGCTATCCCAGTTCGGAATTCAGTTTGGTCTCTCGCTTTTGACCGTCTTGCTCGGGCATGTCACTTTCTCGATCGCCTACGTGACGATCATCGTCCGCGGACGTCTGTCCGCGTTCAATCGTGAGGTGGAGGAGGCAGCCCAGGACCTGGGGGCAACGAACCTGCAGGCCGTGCGTTTGGTCACGCTGCCCCTGCTGTGGCCCGCCATCATCGCCTCAGGCATGCTCGTCTTCGTCATGTCGTTCGACGACTTCGTGACGAGCTTTTTCACGACAGGGATCGGCGTCGAACCGCTGCCATTGCGGATCTACGCGATGATCCACTTCGGGGTGACGCCCGAGATCAACGCGATTGGCACTCTGATGATGGCGATCACCATCGTCATAGTGCTGGCGGCCCTGGCCCTGTTCTCCAAACAGCAGAATGCCCGGCAGCAATTAGCCATGCTGGCCGAATGAACGCACCGGCCGAGCCTGCAACAGTTCGCCTCGAAGGTGTCGTCAAGCGGTTCAACACGATGACCGCGGTCGACAACCTCGATCTCGAGGTGGACAAGGGCGAGTTTTTCTCAATGCTGGGTCCGTCCGGCTGCGGAAAGACCACCACCCTGCGGATCATCGCCGGCTTCGAGCAGCCAGACGAGGGCAGCGTTTTCCTCGAAGGACGCTCGGTCGAGAACACGCCGCCGTACAGGCGAAACGTCAACACCGTTTTTCAGAGCTACGCGCTCTTCGAGCACCTGAACGTATGGGACAACGTCGCCTTCGGTCTTCGGCGCAAGAAAGTACCTGAGGAGGAGATTCGCCAGCGCGTCGGGGACATGCTGGACCTCGTGCGCCTCAAGCAGAAGGCGACCAACCGTCCTCGACAGCTTTCGGGAGGCCAGCAGCAGCGGGTCGCGCTCGCCCGTGCGCTCGTCAACATGCCGGCCGTGCTGCTGCTTGATGAGCCGCTCGGTGCGCTCGACCTACAGCTTCGCAAGCAGATGCAGATCGAGCTGAAGCAGATCCAGCGCACGGTGGGCATCACCTTCGTTTACGTCACGCACGACCAGGAGGAGGCGCTGACGATGTCCGACCGGATCGCGGTCATGAGCGAGGGTGTGCTGCAGCAGTGCGGAACTCCAGAGGAGATATACGAGCTGCCTGCCAACGTTTTCGTGGCCGGCTTCATCGGCATTTCCAACCTGCTGCCCGGCGAGGTCGAGGACCGTGGCGTTCGCCTCAAGACCGGCGAGCTGATCCCGGCCGAGCTGGCAGACGGGATCGCCGCGGGCGACACTGTCTTCGTCTGTGTGCGGCCGGAGAAGCTGCGGCTCGGCGCCAAGGAGAGCGGGCAGGTCAGCATCGAGGGCATCGTGGTGGAGACCGTCTACCTCGGGACCGCGACCCAGTACCTCGTCGAGCTGGCACCTGGCCTGCGGCTGGTGGCGATCGAGAACAACGTCCATACAGCGAGCAGCGACCACCGCATCTCGCGCGGCAGCAAGGTCACGGTCGGTTGGCTACCCGAACACGGAAGGGTGCTCCGGTCGTAGTGGAGGCCGGCGGCAGCTCTCGCTCAGGAGCGATTGAGGCGGCGGAGCCACGTCCGGACCTGCGTCCGCTCCTCTTTCCACGGTCAGCTGCGCTGATCGGAATCTCCGAGCGGACGGCGCCCGAGGTGATCGATAACGTGGTCGGAAAAGGGATCGAGGTGGTTGCGGTCCATCCGCGCGAGACGGCGGTGGGCGGATTGCAGCGATTCGCCCGGATCGCCGACGTGCCGTCGACCCCGGAGCTCGCCTTCCTCCTGGTCGGGCACCGGCGCCTGGAGGCCGCGTTTGACGAGGCGCTGGCCGCAGGGGTTCGCGCTTTCGTCATCCCGGGCCTCGGCAACGAGGCGGGCGCCGAGGGCGCGGCCGTCGCCGATCGTGTGGCGACGCGAGCGCTCGATGCAGGCGCGACCGTCGTCGGACCTAACTGCATGGGGGTGGCCGTACCGGGCGCCGCGTCCTTCTGGATAGGAACGGTGCCGCCGACCTTCCTCCCCGGGCACGTCTCCACGGTCGTGCAATCCGGGTCGATCGGCGAAGCGCTGCTGGCGATGGGGCCACGCATCGGGTTTCGGTGTGTTGTCTCCTCTGGGGGGGAAGCGGTCATCGACGTCGCCGACTACTGCCGCTTCTTCGCAAGCGACACCGGGACCAGGGCCGTCGGCCTCTTTCTCGAAGCAGTCCGCCGCCCGTCGGAGTTCGCCGCGTCGCTGGAGCTCCTCGCTCGTGCGGACAAGCCTGTTGTCTGCCTGAAGGTGGGACGCTCACAGGGCGGTGCGCGGGCGGTCCTGGCCCACAGCGGAGCAGTGGTCGGCTCCGACGAGGCTTTCGGTGCGCTGCTCCGAGGGTATGGCGTCATCGAAGTTGACGACTACCCCGAGTTCGTCGAGGTCCTGGAGGTGCTGGGACGGCGGCGCCGGCCGCTGGGCAGGAGGGTCGGCGCCGTCTCGAACTCGGGCGGCGAAGGAGCGCTGCTCGCGGATCATGCGGAGGCCGCCGGCATCCCGTTCCAACCACTTTCCACGGCGCTCGCAGATCGCTTGACCCAAGCGTTCCCAAACTATCTCGCGCCCCAGAATCCGGTCGACGCGTGGGCCATCGACGACGTCGAGAAGGTGTTCCCCGGTACCTTGCAGCTTCTGGCCGGATCGGGCGAGATGGACATCCTGGTGGCGCAGGTGGACCAGTCGCAGTTCCTGGGAGCGCCTGAGGCGGAGAACGCCGTGCTGATCACGCGCGCGCTGGCCGACGCCGTCGAGGGAACTGACATCTTCCCGGCAGTGGCATCTGTCCAACCGTGCGACCCGACGCCTTCGGTCGCGCAACTTGCGCGCGACCGCGACGTCGCGCTGCTTCGCGGCTCGCGGAACGCGATGCGGGCTCTTGGCGCAGTGGCTGCTTGGAGGCCCAAACATCCTCCCCCTCGAAATGGTTCAGCGCCAATCGACCTCGACGGAATGCTCAGGGCCGGTGCTCTCACCGAGTACGAGTCCGGCGCGATTCTCGAGCGCTACGGAGTCCCCGTCGGCTCCCGGCGCCGCGCATCCACTCCGCAAGAGGCCGCCCGGGCGGCGGCCTCGATTGGCTTTCCTGTGGTCGTAAAACGTGAGGGGCCTGCTCACAAGAGCCGCGATGGCGGGGTTGTCCTCGGGCTTTCCGATGAGGCGTCGGTTAGCCGGGCGGCGGCGAAGCTTGGCGGCTCGGTGGTGGTAGCCGTCCAGCTTTCTGGCACCCTCGAGGTCTTCTGCGGAATGACACGGGACCCCGATTACGGCCCTGTGCTGGCGGTGGGATTGGGCGGCACATCGGTCGAGCAGATGCCTGGCGCGCGCTCCTGCATCGCGCCGATCGCGATCGACGAGGCACGCCGTCTGGTCCAGGATGTACCTGTCATCGCGCGGATTGCTTCGCCGCGGGCAATTGACGCCATCGCCGGCGTCCTTGTTGCGCTCGGACGCCTGGCCGTCGACCACCCCAAAATTGTGGCCGTGGACATCAATCCATTGGTTGTCGATAAGCATTCTGCGACCGCAGTGGATGCGTTGGTCATCGTCGATGGAGACTCGAGTTGAGCGCCGCCGTTCTCTTCGAGAAGCGAGGGCCGGCGGCGTGGATTACCCTCAACCGCCCGGAAAAGCTGAACGCGATGAACGGTGAGGTGGTGCGCGAATTGCGCACGCGAATCCGCGAGGTCGAGGATGACGAGACGGTGAAGGTCGTCGTGCTGACCGGCGCGGGCCGCGCGTTTTCCGCTGGGTACGACATCTCGGAAGAGGTGACTGACCGGATCGTTGGAGCAGACCAGTGGCGTTCAGTGCTTGCCGTCGACGTCGATCTTGCGCTGGAGCTGTGGGCCCTGTCGCGTCCAACCATCGCCGCAGTCAGGGGATGGTGCCTGGCCGGCGCATGCGAGCTCGCGATGGCTTGCGACCTCATCGTCGCGACCTCAGACGCCCGATTCGGCGAGCCGGAGATCCGCTACGGATCCGGTCCGGTGGCCTTGCTTATGCCCTTCATGCTGGGCCAGAAGAAGACTAACGAGCTGCTGTTCACCGGCGACACGATCGATGCGGAAGAAGCTCATCGATGTGGTCTCGTGAACCGAGTCGTGAAAACGGATCAGCTCGAGTCCGCTGTGGAGGAGCTGGTGCGGAAGATCGCGCCCACGCCGCTACCGATCCTTCGGCTGACCAAGCTGGCGCTGGTGAGAGCCTACGAGGCGATGGGCTTGCGCAGCGCCGTCGCCGCCAACCTGGACCTTTCTGCCATCCTGAACGCAGCCGACACTCCGGAGCAGCGCGAGTTCGACGGGATCGTCGCCGCTGACGGGCTGAAAGCTGCTCTCAAGTGGCGTGACTCCCGCTACGGAGGACTAGGAGACAAAGGATGAAGACGCCGGTCACCGATCGCGCCCAACCGGCCGTGTTCGAGCTCCCGCCGGAAGTGCGCGAGCTGAAAGCGCGGGCAGCCGAGTTCGTGGAGCGCGAGATTCGCCCGGTCGAGGAGAAGGTCGCGAAGACCGAGGCGATCGACAGGGCAGACATAGACATGCTGCGCAAGAAGGCCCGAGCCGCAGGCTTCGCGATGCTCAACATGCCGGTCCGTTATGGCGGCAAGGACCTGTCGATGCTCGGGCAGGTTGCGATTGAGGAGGAGGCGGGCAAGGCGACGAACGGCCTCGGCTTCACTGTCGCGGATCGCGGTCCGCGAGAGCTGGTCGAGATCGCGACGGAGGACCAGGTACAGCGGTTCGTGGTCCCGATCATCCGCGGCGAGGCGCGCGAGGCCTGGGCCGTGACCGAGCCGGGAGCAGGGTCCGACGTTGGCGCGATCAGCGCGCGCGCAGTCCGCGACGGCGACAGCTGGGTCATCAACGCGGAGAAGTGGTTTGTCACCGACGCCGACACTGCGGCGTTCTTCATCGTGCTGGCATGGGCCGGCGAGGAGCAGTCCCTCTTCCTCGTCAAGCGTGACAACCCCGGCGTCCATTTCGACCGGCTGCCGCATTTCATGCACGACCCCTACATCAGCAAGCATGCGGAGATGCGGTTCGTCGACTGCCGAGTCGGGGACGAGGACCGCGTGCCGGCAAGCGGCGCCGAAGGGGCGAAAGCATGGTTTACTGCAGAACGGCTTTTCATCGCCGCACGCAGCTGTGGCACCGCCGAGCGGGTGATCGAGCTCGCTCGGGCATGGGCCCAGGAACGCATCGCTTACGGGCACTCGATCGCCGACTACCAGGGTGTGCAATTCCCCCTGGCGGATTCGCTCACCGAGCTTGCCGCCGCCCGGCTGCTCACGTACTACGCGGCGGCGGAGTTCGACCGCGGGGGCGATCATCGGATCGCACACGGAAAGGCGGCCATGGCGAAGCTGTTCGCGTCGGAGATGGTCGGCCGCGTGACCGACCGCGCCCTGCAGATATTCGGCGGCCGGGGCTTCATGACCGAGCACCCGGTCAATCGCTACTACCGTGAGGTCCGCGTGGACCGGATCTGGGAAGGCACCAGCGAGATCCAGAGGCTGATCATCGCCAGGGGCCTTTTCAAGCGAGGCGCGGCCCCCTACATCAGCTAGCGCGCGACCACCGGCTCCTCTCGCTTTCTGACTATGCGGGCGTCGAGCGCCAGCGCACCCTCTCGCCGCACAAGGACTGGGTTGAGCTCGATCTCCGCGATGTCTCCCCGCTCCGTGGCCAGCTGCGACAGGAGCACAGCGGTGCGGGCGGCCGCTGCGACGTCCAGCGACGGGCGGCCGCGAGCTCCCAGGAGCAGGGGCGCGCCGCGCAACGAGCGGATGAGCTGCTCGGCCACCTCTTGAGTCAATGGTGCGAGCGCCACCGCCACGTCCTGAAGCAAGTCGGCGAACATGCCGCCCATCCCGACCACGACGACAGGACCGAAGCTCGGGTCTCGCCGCACGCCAACGATGAGCTCGATCGCGTCCGTGGTCGAAGCCATCCGCTCCACCGAGAACGCCGGTGGCTCAAGCCGGGTCGACATCTCGGCGAACGATTCTTTCAGCGTCGCTTCGTCCGTGATCCCAAGCTGCACGCCGCCCCTGTCCGATTTGTGAGAAGCGCCGAGCGCCTTGAGCACCACCGGGTAACCGAGCTCGAGCGCGGCCGCCGCCGCCTCAGTAGGCGTGGTCACCTTGCGCGCGCCGATAAAAGGGATGCCCGCAGCGGCCATCAGCTCTCGCGCTTCGAAATAGCTCTCCGGAACCGGTGGCGTCGCGCTCGGTGCGGGCATCACCGGCACGCCCGACGGGGGCTGCTCCGAACGGTCGACGAGGCGGCGCAGCACCGCGACGGCGGACTGGATGTCCGCGTAAACGGGTATCCGCCGTGCTCGCAGCGCCCTGATCGCGGGGGAAGCCGGATACATCGTGTGGACGACCAGCGGCCTTCCGCTCTCAGCGGCCGCATCCGCCATCCCGAGTGCGACCTGGGTCTCGCGCCGTGCGAAGTCGACGGACTCCTGGCTGTACCCGCCGAAGTAACCGGTCAGGAGGACGGAATCAACCTCCCCGGATGTCGCCAGCGTGCGAATTGTCCGTTCGAAGTTCATGAAGTCCTGCTCGCCGCCGCCCGCAAGGTCGACGGGGTTGCGCGTAGCAGCACCCGCAGGCAGCGTCGCTCCGATGCGCGTCGCCAGCTCATCGGTCAGCAGCGGGAGCGACATGCCGCCCTCGGTCACCATGTCGGCCGCCAACGCGACGTGGCCGCCGCCGTCGCCGACGATGCCCACCCGTCGGCCGCGAGGCGAATGCGACATGAGCAGGGCCTGCGCAAGCTCGATCATCTGGCGGGGTGCGCCGACTCGCATCATTCCACTTGCCCGGCACGCGGCATCGACCGCAACGGAGGCGCTCACCATGGCGCCGGTGTGGGAGCGCGCAGCTCGAGCGCCTGCCCTCGAAGAACCGACGGTCAGCAGAATCACGGGCTTGCCGGCGTCGAGCGCGCGCGACGCGGCGCCGGCCAGGTCGCGACCGTCTTGAAAGTCCTCGGCATAGACCGCTATCACGCGGGTCTGGTCGTGGGCGGCATATGCCTGAATGAGCTCGGTCACGTCGAGGTCTGCCTGATTTCCAACGGATACGAAGCGCGAGAACCCGACGCCGGCCTCGGTCGCGATGAGGGCGAGCTCCAGCGCCAGGTTTCCGCTCTGGGAGATCAAGCCGATCGAACCGGGGCCGAACTCGCTGGACGCGAGGTCGAGCTTGCTGCCGGTGTCAGCCACACCCAGGCAGTTGGGCCCGACGAGAACGGCGCCGGCGGCCCGTACCCGCTGGGTAACGGCGCGCTCGAGGGCGCGGCCGTCGCGGCCGATCTCACCAAGCCCTGCTGTGATCGCGACTATTGCTCGCGCTCCGGCTGCAAGGGCGTCATCGACCGCCTGCTCGAAATCGGCGGAGCCGATGCTGATCACGACCATCTCCACCTCCTGCGGCAGATCTGCCAGCGAACGGTAGGTCCGCTGGCCGAGGATGTCCTGGCCGCGCCGGTTGACCAGGAACACCGCCCGTCTGCCCACGCCCCTAAGCGCGCTGCGAGCGAGCCAGTAGCCCCACTTGGATGGAGTCGCTGACGCCCCAAGGATCGCAACCGAGCGTGGATCGAAAAGCGGTTTGAGGTCGCGTGCCGGCCGCACTAACGGGTCAGATCGCGGGCCAGCTCGGCGAAGTTGTCGACGTAGCGCTGAACATCCTCCTCCGAATGCTGCACGGAGAGCGTCCAGTTTTCCTCCGCGAACGGCGCCATCAGCACGCCGCGATTGCACTGATACAGCCAGGACACGTACGCCCATGACTTGTCGATGGTCAAGTAATCGCGGTAGTTGCGAACCCTTTCTTTTCGATACGTCACGCCGCCCCTCGCGCCCATGTTCATCACATGGAAGGGCAGCTCGTACTCCCCAATCACCTGCCTGAGCCCGCCTGAGAGCGCCTCGCCCAGCGCGTCGAAGTGGGCGTATGCAGCCGGGGTCAAGATCTTGGTCAGCGTGGCTCGAGACGCCGCCATCGTGAGCGGGTTTCCGTTGAACGTCCCGAACTGCGCCACACGTTCGGCATCGATCATGCCCATGACGTCCGCACGGCCGCCGATCGCTCCGCACGGCAGCCCCCCACCGATCGCCTTCGCAAGCGTGATCAGGTCAGGGGTCACGCCGAACCGTTCCGTGGCTCCCCCCGGCGCGATGGTGCATCCGGTCTTGACCTCGTCGAATATGAGCAGGGCGCCGTACCGGTGGGCGATCTCCTTCACCTTGGCCAGGTAGCCCTCGTCGGGCATGACGATGCCAAGGTTCATCATCACGGGCTCTACGATGATCGCGGCGATCTCGTCCGGGTGACGCGCAAAGAACCGTTCGAGCTGGGCCGCATCGTTGAAGGCGACCACGGAAGTGAGGGCACTGGTCGCTTTCGGGACTCCCTCGTAGTACGGCACCGACGCGGGATTGTTTGCAGGCCCCATCACGTCCGGCTTTGGTTCAACGGACACCATCAGCACGTCGTGATGGCCGTGGTACGTCGCCTCCATCTTCACGATTCGGTCACGGCCGGTGAAGCCGCGCGCGAGGTGAACCGCATCCATCGTGGCTTCGGTGCCGCTGTTGTTGAATCGCCACTGCGGCTGCTTGAACCGGGCGGCCAGCTCCTTCGCCACCACCAGCACGTCCTCGACAGGTTGTGCGAAGTGGGTGCCCAATCGAACGCGCTCCGATACAGCCTCCACGATCAGCGGATGCGCATGGCCGACCACCATCACTCCGAACCCGTTGTGAAAGTCCACGTACTCGTTGCCATCGATGTCCCACACGCGACTGCCCTCGCCACGCTGAATGAAGATCGGCTGCGGAGGCGCATCCTGGAACGAAGAGGGCACCCCTTTGGAGATGAACTCCTTGGCGTCGTTCCAAGCCTGGTCCGAACGTCGCCGGGCGTCGCGAAACTTGACCTCCTCTTTCGCGATCAGGCCGGCGACGCGCGCGGTCATGTCCTTCACAGAAGTGGTCATGTTCGTTTCCGGCCTCCACCTGAAGATGGGATCGCCTCGTGGGCCATTGCAGTTGGAAACGGCAGGGCGATCGGATCGGTTGGGATGCGGCTGCGACCATGCTCGTCGAAACGGTCAAGGCCGAGGTCGCGGACGTCGGCGACTGTGGTGCGCCCTTCGAGAGTCAGGTCGGCGGCGATCTTGGCGACCGCGGGACCCCACATCATGCCGTGCCCGCCCGCCGAGGCGATGGTCACGCCGGCAACCTGATCGCCCTTAGTGGTCAGTGCGGGTCCCAGGATCGGCTGATGGTCGGGGGTGTAGTCGATGGTCGCCGCCCAGGCCTTGCGCAGGCCGAGGCCGGCGGTCACGGGCAGGTACCGCGCCAGGCGCGCTCGCATCTTTTCCATGTACGGCCAGTCGATCTCACGCGCGGGGCCGGGCGCCTCCTCGGGGT
>JALZAL010000049.1 GCA_030948325.1 Candidatus Dormiibacterota bacterium | reverse complement strand
CTCGTCAGGGTGAAAGCTGTGGCTCGGCACGCTCGGTGGAAGCATCCATTCGCTCAGGTTCTCGACCAGGATCGGAAACGCAATCCGCAGCGGTAGGTCGGATTCGTGCAGGTCGAAACCGAACAGGGCCTGTCGAAACGGTTCATCGCGGACAAGAACGAGTGGCGTTTGCAAGCTCGTGATGAGCGGGCGACCGAAGGTGCTGGTTCGGAGGTCCTGGCTGCGGGCGATGTGCACGTCCCGCAAATCGACGTTGGTCAGCAGCGGGTCACCGGCGTCCGTGGCCCGGGTCCTGCCGATGCCGATGGCCTGGCCACCGGCCAGAGCGCTGCCGGCCGGCGGGTCGATGATGATCAATGGACCGTCCGGCAATGGACGAGGTGAATAACGATCGAAGATCGTCATTGCGTACGCCGCCGAGGATTTGTAGGCGGCCGGTGCCGCGACATCAAGCTGAATGTCCGGGCGCACGCGTAGCGCCTGCTCCATGAATACGTTGCCTGGAGTCACCAGCAACACACGAAACGCACGCGGAGCTCTCGCGACTGCAGTGACTGTGTCGTCCAGGGCGAAGACGTCATTGGCCGCGACGTGAGCGGACACAAGAGTCGCGTCGGCCGGGACTGGAAGCACGAGATCATCGGCCTGACCAGCTGCCAGTGTCAGCGGCCGCACATCGACCAACCGACCGTCCGCGCGCCACTCGAGACTCAACGAGCGGGCCTGCTGGCCGAAATTCTCCAGGTGCAGATAGCCGGCTCGTGACTGGGCTCCGGTGCGGACCACGAGCGAAGTCAGGCCAACGTTTTCGCCCGATACGCCAATGCGGTGGTACTCGGCCGGAAAGGGCAAGCCGCTCGCGGAATCAGTGCGGAGCGGACCGACGATGCCATCGCTGAAGACATAGGCACGCGCGTCGTCACCTGGCCTCACCAGGCCGGCCGCCAGGGTCAGCGCGGCTGAGAGGTCGGCCTGGCCGTTTGTGGCATTGGTTTCACCCAAGGCACGATGCAGCGCTTGGCGATCGCCCACGACCGAAGCGATGATCCGCGGCGTCGAACCCACGGAGAGCAACGTCATCCTGTCCTGCGAGCTCATCTGGTCGATGAGCGCGCCAATCTGACCCTTGGCGTCATCCAGGCGAGAGGGCGCTACATCCCGAGCTTGCATGGATGCCGAGACGTCGAGGAGCACCACCGAATGGCGGGCGAGGCTGGTCCCAGCCGAGAGTGCCGGCTGGACTGCTGCCGCCACGAGAATCGCCGCACCGAGAAGCTGAAGAAGCAGGAGCCAGCTGAACCGAAAGCGCTGCCACGGTACGTTGGCCTGGCGGTCGCGGATCTGGTCGGGCCACAGGTTCAAGGCAGGCACGATCCTGGTCGGCCGCCTGATTCGCAGGAAGTACAGCGCGACGATGGCCGGTAGCGTGAGCGCAAGGAAGGCCGCCGCCGGCACCAGGAAGCTCATGACAGCAGGCCGATCTTGCGCAGCGTGCGCTGCACCATGTCATCGATCGGCTGGTCGGTCGAAAGGCGCGCGTAGCGAAGGCCACGGCGGTGAGCTGAGCTCTCGATCTCGTGCATGCGCTGTGACAGCGCTTCGAGATAAGCGCCCTGCGTCACCGGGGTGGACGTGAACTCTCGCTCAATCCCCGTTTCCGAATCTCTCAGCCGGGCGTCTCCAGTCCAATCCGGTGCGATCTCCTGCGGGGCTAGGAGCTGCAAGATCGCTCCTTCTTGGCGTGCGCGGCCGAGCGCCGCGATGGCAGAGTCGATCGAGGTCTCGCCCAACCCGTCGCTGATGAGGACGGTCATACCGGGTCGCTGCTTCCCTATCGGCCAGACGAGCCGCGAGTAATCGGTCGGGCCTCCGACTGGAAAGGACTCCAGGCGAGAGAACAGCTCGGCCACCGCGCGGCGGCCGCGATATGGCGCGCCACCCGAGGTGGGACCCTCGGCAAACACTGTCAGGCGCACCCGGTCGAGCGCTGCCAGCGCCACGTATGCGATCGCCCCAGCCAGCCGCTTGGCGGTCAATGCCTTGTTCGGCCGGCCCCAATCCATGGAGCCGCTCAGGTCGACGAAGATGCTGAGCGGCAGCTCTTGCTCTGCGACAAAGAGACGCAGCATGTAGCGGTCCAGGCGGGCATAGGCGTTCCAGTCGATGAGGCGGAAGTCGTCGCCTGGCGTGTAGTTGCGGAAGTCGGCGAACTCCACAGAGCGCCCGCGAGCTGTCGATCGACGCTCGCCGCCCATCTGGCCACTGACCGCACGGCGCACCTGCAGCGCAAGCGCCTCTAGCCGGCGTAGGAGCGGGGGATCCAGCAAAGCCGCCATGGCTATGAGCCGGCGGATACTTGAGTCGTGCGCTCCAGGACTTCGTCGATGATCTGGTCGGTGGTGACGCCGTCGGCTTCTGCTTCGAACTGCAAGAAGACGCGGTGGCGAAGCGCCGGACGCGCTACTGCTGTGAGGTCCTCGAACGCCACGTTGTAGCGGCCGTCGAGCAGAGCTCGGACTTTGCCGGCGAGGACCAGCGTCTGGAGTCCGCGCGGGCTCGCGCCATACCTGACGTAACGGCGCACGGTGTCGAGCTCGGTTCGGCTGGGGTGGGTGGCGATGATCAGGCGCCCCGCGTAACGCAGCACGTGCTCGGCGATGGGAACCTCGCGCGCGACTCGCTGGGCGCCGACGATTGAGTCCGCGTCCCCGATCGCATGCAGCTCTGGCGTAGTTGCCCCCGTTGTGCGGCGCGCGATCTCCAGCAGCTCGGTCTCGCTCGGGAACGGCACGAGGGCCTTGAAGAAGAAGCGGTCGAGCTGGGCTTCCGGCAGTGGATAGGTTCCCTCGAGCTCGATTGGGTTCTGCGTCGCGAGCACAAAGAATGGGACGGGGAGGCTGCGCGTCTCGTTCCCGACGGTGACCGTGCGTTCTTGCATGGCTTCGAGCAGCGCGCTTTGAGTCTTAGGTGTCGCCCGGTTCACCTCGTCGGCGAGGACGAGGCTGGCAAAGATGGGGCCAGGCTGGTATTCGAACTCTCGGCGCCCGGAATCCTCCCGGATGATGTTGGTGCCGACGATGTCGGCCGGCATGAGGTCGGGCGTGAACTGGATCCGGGAAAAGCTCAGGTCAAGCGCCTGGCCGAGCGAGCGGACGAGCATCGTCTTGCCCAGGCCCGGTACGCCTTCGAGGAGTATATGGCCGCCGGCGATCAGCGCAATGACAGTGTCGCGCAGCAGTTCCTTTTGACCGACGATCAGTCGCCCGAGCTCGGCCTCGAGACCGGTGGCCAGTTCCGTGACCTTCTTCGGGTCGATGCGTGGCTCCTCTGCGATCACGAGCCGCCCAGCGTCGAGAAGTACTCGCGGACCAGATCGCGCTCGCTCCCCGGTATCAAGCTCTGGTCGGTGGCGTCGAGGGCGGCCTGTCGGTAGGCCTGGACCACCTGCGTGTATGGGGTGAGAGGGACGTCTTGGCCAGGACCCAACGGGGTCGGATCGTTCTCGAACTGGCCGGGCACCGGCTGGCCCGGGACGAACAGCTTCTCGCCAGGCTTCGTCCCCTGACCGCTACCCGAACCGCTGCCGCTGGAGCCGCTGCCATTCGTACCACCGTTGCCATTCCCGATACCGCTGCCATTCCCGGTGCCGTTCGGGTTCCCGTTGCCATTTCCGCTTCCGTTCCCGGCACCCGCGGAGGCGCCTGGCGACGCGCCGCCGTTTGCGCTCGCCGCGCCCGACCCGGCCGCGTCACGGTCGGCCTGCGCCGCCAGCTGTTGTCGCGCCGCCTCGAGGCTGTTTATCGCCGAGGCCACCTGCTGGTCGGTGTTCTGCTGAGACTGCAGCGCGTCGAGCTGCCCCGCCAGGTCGCTCAGCGCGGCGGCAGCAGTAGCAACGTCTCCGGCCGCAAGTGCGTTTGAGGCGCGGTGCAGTGAGGCCGCCATGGTCGGGTCCTGTGCGTGCTGCGCAGCGGTGGCCAGGGCTTGGGCCAGCTGCGCGCGATCCTGTGGCGAGAGGCTCTGCAGCTGCGAGGCAAGGTCGCGCAGCGCTTGCGCTCCTTTGGACGGGCTCGCTGTCAGGGCCTGCCCCGCCGCCTGTCCGGCTTTCGTGGAGGTGAGTGCGTTGGCAAGGTTTTGAGCCGTGCTGGTGCGGGCAGGTGTTTGGGGGTCTGAGAGAAGCTGCAGCTGCTGCTCCGCTGGCGAAATCGTTTGAAGGGCCTGGCGAGGGTCCGGTGCCTGCCTGATCTTCTTATGTGTGTCGCTCAGGATCTTCTGCACCTTTGGATCGGCTGGCGCCGTGCCTGCCGCGATCCTCTTCTGGACCTCCTGGACGGCGTTGGCTGCCCTGGCCTGGCTTGCTGCGTCCGCCCGACGCTGCGCGAGTAGCTGGTCCATGGGATTCGGCAGAACTGCAAGGAGGACCGCGGCCGCGGCCACGATGGCGAAGACGCCCAACTCCCTTCGGCTGATACGTATCGGAAAAGCGCGCGCGAGGCGATCTGGCTGGGCATGTTCCAGCGCGTCTCGGCGGAGAAGCTCGTCCATCGATCCGCTTGAGGCCCGTCGCTCCCACGCAGTCGACAGGCGCTCTTTCAGTCCCAGGCGCTGGTCGGCCCGGCGCATCAGCGCGCCCGGCCCAGGTCTGCTCAAGATCCAGGCGGTGGCAGCGGCGGCCAGCATGATCGGGATGCCCAGGACTGCCAGCTGGACGCGGCGCTCGAAGGGCACGAGCCTGGTGATTAGGAGCACGGCACCGATCCAGCCTGCAGCGCCCAGCGTTGCGTGGATCAGGAACGGTGGCAGGCTCGATCTCGTGTCCGATCGTCGCAGTGCAGTGACAACGGCTTCCAACGAGCTCAATCGGCCACCCCCGCCCTAGCTTCAGAGAGGCGCCGCCGCCACGGCAAGCGGCGTATAGGTGGTAACAGAAAAGCACTGACAAGCAGGGCTACGAGGCAGATTGCAAGTTGCATGACGATGGTCGCCTGCCAGTATTGCCAGCCCTCGAAAATGCCGCTCGGTATCGTATTCCCAGTTGCCTGGGCAATCTGCACAAAGCCGCCCTTGCCGACATAGGGACCCGGAGGGCCACCGGAGGAGGAGCAGGTCGTACCGCTCGGCGTGGTCTGGCAGATTGTCCCCGGTCCGGACCCGCCATTTAGGTTCGAATACCGAACCCCATAACTCTGGAGGATCTGCGAGGCGCCTGCGATCCATAGCAATGGAATGATCGGGCTGAGGTAGGTGACGGCCGGCGGTGTCGGAGCCTTGGTCGATTTCGGATCGATCTCGGTTGGAAAGATCAGGCCGAACCCCAACGTCCCGAACAGGAGCACGAACGCTCCCACGTATGAAACGACGGTGGCGGCTATCGAGCGCCGCAGCCAGGTTGAGAAGGCGATGCCCAGCACTCCGAGCGTCAGGGCGGTGACCAATGTGACGAGGAAGGCATAGACAACTTGGTCGAGCTCGATGCCACCGAACAAGAAGACGAGGCTGAAGATCGGTACTGACAGCATGAGCAACAGGACAACGAACGACATCGAAGCCAGGAGCTTGCCCCAGATGATCGAGAAAGGTCGTATTCGCGTGACGAAGAGGAGGTCGATCGTCTGGCGCTCGCGTTCGCTGCTGATGGCGCCGGATGTCAGACCCGGGGTGATGAACGTCAGCAGGATCACCTGGAAGATCACCAGGTAGCTGAACAGCATCTGGCCGTAGTTGGAGCCACCACTCAGCCCGGAGTTCGCAATTGACAGCTCGGCGAACACTGCGAAGCCGAGACCGCCGATGAGAAGGATGTAAACCATCATCGCCAGGGGCGACCGCCATGTCCGCATCCGCGAGCGGTACTCTTTGGCCACGATCGGATTCCACAACGCCGTTACGACCCGGCTCATCCCACTTCGTCCGAGGTTGCGCGCATGAAGGCTTCCTCGAGCCCACCGTCGATCTGGCTGAAGGCGGAAACCTTGATCCCTCCTGCGGTCAGCGCTTGCAGGATATCGGCGGCGGTTGAGTCGTCACCTTCATATGTGGCCTCGACGGCGCCGTTGGCAATGTCAACATGACGGACGGACGCAAGCGGCTTGAGGATTGCCAGCGCCGCGTCCTTGTCGCCGACGATCGCGATTCGCACCCGGCGGTCGGCCGAAAGATGCTGAACGACCTCCTGCACTGAACCGGTGGCGCGCATGTGGCCATGGTCGATGATGCCGATCATCGTGCACAGCTCGGTTAGCTCGGGAAGGATGTGGCTTGAGATGATGATCGTCTTGCCCATCCTTCGCAGCTCCTTGAGGATCTCGCGCATCTCGACGCGAGCACGCGGGTCGAGACCGGACGCCGGCTCGTCCAGCAAGAGCACCACCGGATCATGGACCAACGCCCGCGCCAGGCACAGTCGCTGCTTCAATCCCCGCGACAGCGTGTCGACGAGCTGGTCACGTCTTTCAGTGAGGCCGATGAGCTCCAGTAGCTCGGCCACGACCTGGCTGCGTCTCTGCTTGGGTTGTCGGTAGCACGCGGCGTAGAAGTCGAGGTACTCCGCAACCGTGAGCTGGTCATAGACCCCAAAGAAATCGGGCATGTACCCAAGCCGGCTGTGAACGAGATCGGGTTGCTTGGCAACATCGACTCCGCCGATCGACGCATGACCGCTGGTCGGCTCGAGGAGTGCGGCCAGTATTCGAAGAGTTGTGGTCTTGCCGGCGCCGTTCGGCCCGACAAAGCCGAAGATCTCGCCTTCCGGCACATCGAATGAGACGTGATCGAGGGCAGTTCTCTTTCCGTAGACCTTGGTCAGGTTGTCTGCCGTGATCACTTCACGGTCCCGATCAAAGAGATTTGCCCCAACAAGACTTGGGTGCCCGTGGCGGCAACCAGGAGCCGCAGCTCGCCCGAGGATGGATTGATCGCAGCGGATGGGACGGCTGTGACGCCGCTCGAGGTGTAGTCGAGTGGAACCCAGGCGGACTGAAGCCAATTCCATACTTTGGCCGGGAGGGTTTGGGATGTACCCGGAATCGGGCCCTTGGGACTCGAGTTGGTCGAGTCGATTGAGGCAGCCACCAGGTGTGCTCCGGGAGCCAGGTTGGGTGTGAAGTCATAGGTCACAGCGCCGTTCTGCATCAGCACCGCGCCTGGCATAGCCGGCTGGGAGTCGCCTTCAATATCGGTGAAGCGGCTCAAAACCATCCCGGTGGGCAGCGAGCCGCCACCGAATCCGCTGATCTGCAGCGGCAGGACGATGGCTGTCTCGGTCGTCGCGCGTGGCCGGCTCCCGGCGATCGTGATCTCCTGGCTTGGCTGCTTTGACCACGCCACGACCATTGGCACGATCGCCTGCGAGAAGCCGTAGCTGGATCCTGAGACCAAACCCAGGATGGTCGTCTTCTCGAACGCCTCCCGGTCTGCATCGGCCGACTGCATGGGCTGCGGTCCCCCGTTAGAAAAGAAGCTGCTCGGGTAGATGGTCATGTAAGCAGGCTGGCCTGTCTGAATGCTCGTGATTCTTGGCGTGACCTCGAAAGTTACGGTGGCGCCTGGCGCCAGCTTCGGAATTACTTGATAGCCGTCGCCTGCGAGAACAACGGCATCGGTGAATGGCAGGCTGGACAGATTCCGGATCGTGCCCTGTAGCTTGCCGTTGGCGAACGATGCGCTTGCGCTTAGCTGAGGCGCGTTGACCACGCCTTCCGTGGCAAATCCGCGCAGCACGTAAGCGGTCATAGACGGAAGTGTTATCGAGTTGTTAGCGCCGACGCGGATGACGTCGGAGTTGATGCCGCCGGTGTACGAGGTCGTAGGTCCGACCAATAGAGGCGTGCCCGCGACGCTGACGTTGTAGTCACCCCGGGTCGGGGTCAGGATGCCCGTGTATGACTCTTGATAGGCGCGGTCCCAGCCGGATTGAAGATGAATGATGGAGACCTGGTTTGTCTGCACGGCGCGACCCTTGGTGAAAAGGCCGGTGCCGAATGCGCCGGCTGATGCGAGGACTGCGATCAGCGGCACGGTGATCCACGCTAGAGCGCCGCGGTGGAGCGCGCGCAGTACGAGATAGTTGATTGGGCCGACCAGCAGCACATATGCGAGTACGACGAGCCCGATCACAACCAGAGACGGCAGGTCGAGGGCCGGCAGGTTGCTCAGCGCCTGCGAAAGCGCGGCGCTGCGCTCAGTGACAGAGGTACCCGAGGGGCCGAATGGACCTGCGAAATTGGGCCCAAGGCTCTGAGACGAAGTGGAGAACGCCGTGCGAACGAGGATCTGGCGGAGCAGCACATTGGCGCCGCTCCAGCTCGCGATTGGATCCTGGACCCAATCGAACGTTGCGAGGGTCACTGATCCGGCGCCCGCGAACCTCTCAGTCAGGAGGGGCTGATTGCCTTCGGACAGCCAGGCACTTGCCCCTGCATGGAGTGCTCCGGTGCCGATCTCCACTCGCGACAACTTGTCCAGCGCCCGCGCCGAGCTAATGACGCTCGTGCCGTCGATCTGCATCGGCAAGATCGCCGACGACACGCCCGCTAGCGTCTTGCGCCACGAAGCGCCAGTGCCGAGCAAGAGGTGGCCGCCGTTCTGTACATAGTCGGTGATGGCGCTGCGTTGGGCGGCTGTGAGCGTGTCGGTGGCGAAGTCGTCGATGGCGAGAAGGTCGAAGGCGCGCAGCAGAACGGCCGAATCGCCGATGTCCTCGAGCGACAGGTGCACGACGTTGGCCGAGATGCCTCCTGGATGCAGGGCGGCAAAGCTGTCCAGCGCGGTGGCCTGGTCTGATAGGACACCGATCAGAGCGGTGGCTGCTGTGCTCGTCTGGGAGTTCGCTGAGACCAGCACGCGACCGTTCGCGACGAGACGAACCGAAACGACTGAAGGAACCTGGTCCTCGACCAGGTAGGTCCTCAGATGCTTGCTGGCGCCCGCGGGTAGGCTGACGTGGGTCTGATAGATCACCGATTCAATCGGCTGGCCGCTCTGGGCCGAACCGATGCCGGAAGTGACCTCGAGTGTGCCATCGACATCCTGGCCTTTATTGGTCAGGTCGATCGTCACCGGCATCCATTGTTGGGCCTTGACGAACCCCGAGTAACCGACCTTCAGGGCGATCGAGAGGGGGTTCGTGGCTGCCTGGGTAGCGGTAGAGGCAGGAATAAGGGTCAGCGCCGCCGCCACGAAGGCGAGGGCCGCGCGAGCAGAAGCGCGTCGGCGGCTAGGTGGCATCTATTCCTCTATATACGGCCCGTGAGGCGAATGGTAACGGTGCACCTAGCGCGTCCGGGTCCAGATGGGGCTATTTGCTCGATCCATTTCTCATGGGGTGCCGATGGTGAAAGGATCGGCTCCGCCGGCTACGGAGCCATCGTCATGACTACGAATCGAGTCACCGCTGGGGGGCGACCTCGGTTCGCTAGCTCAGCTCGACGAGAGCGTTCTCGAGCATGACGCGGAACGCGGCCTCGTCGACTTCGCGCGGGTTGGAGGGTCGGCTGGTGTTGGCTGCAGCCTTCTCAGCCAGAAGGTCCAGATCTCTGCGGTGGAATCAACTCGCCGAGCGATGTGATCCCGAGGTCGTGGTTCAGTTGGCACACGTAGTCGAGGGGCCTAATGTGACAGCGATGAAAGCGCCACGGCTCTTCTTCAGGATGACGTACCTCCTGGGATGGAAACCCTGGGATTCCGGCATGCCCCCGCCCGAGCTGGTCGAGTGGGTCGAAGGATCGAGGGCCCTGCCACCCGGGCGTGCCCTCGACATCGGCTGCGGCACCGGCACGAATGCCAGATACCTGTTGGACCATAAGTGGCAGGTCACGGGAGTCGATTTCGTTCCGCGTGCGGTGCAGGCAGCAAAACGAAAAGCACCTGGCGCAACGCTGCTCGTCGGCGACGTCACAAAATTGGCGGAGCTTGGTGTCTCAGGTCCCTTCGATCTGATGCTGGATCTCGGCTGCTTCCATTCGATCCCGGACTCCCGCCGGGGCGCCTACCTCCACGAAGCCGCGAGAGTGGCCGCTCCCGGCGCGACCCTCTTGCTCTTCGCCTTCGCGGAAAAACGTCCTGGTGGGATCGTCGCCACAGAGGAAGAGATCCGCCGCCGCTTCGGTGCCGACTTCGATGTCGCCGAGGTCAGGAATGGCGCTGCATTTAGAAAACAAACCTGGTACCGGATGATCCGAAAGTCCAGATAGCAGCGATCTGTTAACCGCAAGGTTCAGAGTTGGCTACTAAATCGACTGAGGTCCCGATGAAATGGAAGCTGATGGCGGAGGAGCCCGATAGACCCATGGCGGGACACGGTTTTTGCATCTGAGCTGCCCATGAAGTTCGCTGAGCTTGCCGGGAGCCTGGACCAGATGGAGGCTACGAGCAGCCGGAACGACTTGGTCCGCATCCTGTCTGAGGTGTACCGGGCTAGCTCGGTTGACGAGCTCGGGCCGATCACCTACCTGATCCAGGGCCGGCTTGCACCTTTCTTCGAGCCGGTTGAGATCGGTCTCGGCGAGAGACTGCTCATCACAGCGATCGCGGCCGCCTACGGCGCTCTTAAGGACGAGGTCAGCAAGCTCAACCGGCAGATCGGCGACCTTGGCGTTACGGCCCAACGCTTGGCGCCCGCCCCGCAGCGTAGGTCGCCCTCGGTCGTCGAAGTGCACCAGCGCCTGTCCCAGATCGCCGCCGCGGGCGGCGCCGGCAGCCAGCAGATGAAGCTTGACGGCTTCACCGGCCTGCTTGCCGATCTTGATTCCGTTTCGGCGAAACACCTCGTGCGGATCACCCTGGGCAAGATGCGGCTGGGCGTAGGCGGGCCCACCGCGCTCGACGCGCTGTCATTCGCAAAGCAGGGAGATCGGTCCCTACGAGCCGTCCTGGAGGCCGCTTACAACCGGACGTCTGATCTCGGCCTCATCGCGCGGACGCTCTGGGAGTCGGGCGAGTCCGGACTGGACGCACTGAAGGTCAAGGCAGGCCACCCGCTCCGTCCACAGCTTGCGGAGCGCCTTCCCAACCCTGAGGCGGTGATCAAGAAGCTTGGGACCGTCGGCGTGCAGCCGAAGTACGACGGCCTACGCGTCCAGATCCATAAGGATGGGGAGCGGGTGAGCATCTTCTCGAGAAACCTGGAATCGATGACGGAGATGTTTCCGGAGCTGGTTGCCGCCACCTCCAGCCTGAACGTAGAGACCGTCATTCTCGACGGTGAGGCGATCGCCTACAACCCCCAGACGGAGGAGTACGTCCCTTTTCAAGAGACGACGGCTCGCAGGCGCAAGGAGGACATCCAGGAGTTTGCGGACAGATCGCCCATGCGTGCGTTTGTGTTCGATGTGATGTTCCGGAACGAATCCGACCTGACCCCGTTGCCGTACGAGCGTCGCTTCGAGATCGTTCAGGAGCTGCTTCGGGAGTCGGACACGTTGCTCACGGCGCCGCTGATGAAGACTGATTCGGCGGAGGTGCTAACTCAGGAGCTGCTCGACAACATCAGTCGCGGCCTCGAAGGAGTGGTGGCCAAGCGCCTCGAGTCCCCCTACCAGGCGGGAGCCCGCAACTTCAACTGGGTGAAGCTGAAGCGGAACACGAGCGGCCAGCTCAATGACACGATCGACGTTGTCCTGCTCGGCTACTACACGGGCAAAGGCAAGAGGACAGAGTTCGGCGCGGGCGCTCTGCTCGCAGGCGTATACGACAGCGATAAGGACGAGTTTGTGACCATCAGCAAGCTTGGCACCGGCCTTTCCGACCAGGCCTGGCGCGAGCTCCACCAGCGGCTGGCGAAGCTCGAGGTCCCGGAGAAGCCGGCGCGAGTGAACTCGGCTCTGGTTCCCGACACCTGGCTGGAGCCGACGATCGTGGTGGAGGTGCTGGCAGACGAGATCACGCCGAGCCCGCGCCACACGGCCGGTATGACCGAAGACCTGCCCGGGTTCGCGCTGCGCTTCCCGCGAATCGTCTCATTCCGAACCGAGGACAAAAAACCCGAGGACGCTACCAGCGTGCGCGAGATCCGCGAGATGTTTGAGCAACAGCGGAAACGCGACCGACCCCGCTGAAGCCAGGGGCGTCGCCTACGTCAAAGCTAGCTTCGGGTAGCCGCGATCGGCATCTCATCAACGAGCTTCGTGATCACCTGCGCGATGGTCGCGGCCTTGCTGCCAGTGACTCTTTCATAGTCGTCGGAGACGACATCGAACTCGCCGGCTCGCATCGCTTCGTACGACGTTTGTCCGGCTTCGAGCGCCCACTCAGGCCGACCCATGACCGTCCACCTTTTAATCCACTCCGCGTCGGAGATCGGCTCATAGCGGTAGGCGTCGCCGGTTACTTCGCTGGCGATCTGCGCCAGCTCCCGCATAGACACGGATTCAGGCGTCGTGATGTTGTAGATCCTGCCCTCATGTCCGGGCTTGGTCACCGCCATCGCGATCACATCGGCGAGCTCAGGCCGGTACGAAAAGCTCATCCGCGCATCGTCACCCGGCTCACGGGCGACCCCATCCGGGTCAAACCAGCCAGGGATGTCGTCTGCGTACATGCTGTTGCGAATCGATGTCCACGGCACGCCTGATGCAGACAGCATCTCCTCGGTGGCGCCGTGTTCCCGTGCATGAGAGAAAATCGCGGTCGGGCCGGCGTTGACGAAGGACAGATAGACGAGCTGGGCCACATCCGCCTTGGCCGCCGCCTCGATAAACGAACGGTTAAGGCCAAGGCGAGCATCGCCGCCGATCCACATGGAAACCATGAACACGCGATCACCCTTGCGGAGGCCCTTGGCGAGGGCTTCAGGATTGCCGTACTCGGCTGCTTGCACTTGCGCGCGATTGATCCGGGGAGCGCGGTGCGGATCGCGCACCAGAAGCCGCATCGGGTGGCCTCCCGATTCGAGCCTTCGGGCCACTAGCCCGCCCACGCGACCGGTCGACCCCGTGACCACGATCATGAGGGCGAAGAATAGTCGGACAGTTATCTCGTCATCGGTCTGCGCCCTGATCCAATACCGCGATCAGGTTGCGCGCCGACACCAGGCCCACGGCTTTTCCCGCCTTGTTCACGACCGGCAGATGTCGGACACCCAATGTCATCATCTTGACTGCCACCACCGAGACGTCTTCATCGGAATCGACTGTCGCTGGATCTGCAGTCATCACAACGTCCGCTCTCGCTTGCTGTGGGTCAAGTCCGTCCGCGATGGCTCGCACCAGGTCACGTTCTGTGATGATCCCTACCAGACGATCCTCAGACATCACTGCAACCGAGTCCGAGTCGTCCGCTCGCATGCGCCGCGCAACCTCGGCGACGGTTGTTTCAGGATCGACTGACAGCAACTGTCCGGGTAGCAGATCCCTGACTTTCACCTTTCACTCCACCTCGTACTTCATGGGAACCATCCGCTGCGAGCTCTTCGGAGGCCGGATGTAACTGCGTTTTTGACGTGGAGGGAGCTTGATGTCCTCATGAGGAACCTCCTCATGGGGGATAGAGGATAGGAAATGGCTTATCAGGTTCAGATGCGCAGCCCGCTTGTTATCCGTCTCAACCACGTGCCATGGAGCGTCCTTGATGTCACAGAACGCAAACATCTGATCTTTCGCCTCTGAGTAGTCGACCCATCTTGCTCGCGCCTGCATGTCCATGGGACTCAGCTTCCAGCGCTTACTCGGATCGTTGATGCGGGCCAGGAAGCGGCGCTCTTGCTCCGCATCGCTCACTGACAGCCAGTACTTGATGAGAATGATTCCCGAGCGGACCAACATCCTCTCGAATTGCGGGCATGTCCGCAGGAAGTCGTCATATTCGTCATCCGTGCAGAAGCCCATGACCCGCTCGACGCCCGCCCGGTTATACCAGCTGCGGTCGAAAAGCACCATCTCCCCGGCCGAAGGTAAATGCGTGACGTAGCGCTGGAAATACCACTGTGACCGCTCGCGCTCCGTCGGCGCAGGAAGTGCAACGACCCGGACGAAGCGAGGGTTCAGCAAAGCCGTCATCCGTTTTATAACCCCGCCCTTGCCGGCGGTGTCTCTTCCTTCGAACAGCACCACCACTCGCAGGCCGCGATGCCGGACCCACTCCTCGAGTTGGACCAGGTCCACCTGGAGGCGGCGAAGCTCCTTGTCATAGTCCTTCCGAGAAAGGACGGCCTTGTTGGAGGCTCGCTTCCCCTTCTTCAGGTCGCTTACTTTCGTAGCCTTCGCCATCTGGCAGCAGCAATGTAGCGTGCAGGAATCTCGCGGACAAGCTGCGCCTACACTTGCCTGCCGGGCAAAAGCCGCACAGGGTTTCGGAAATCACTTGGACCTGTGTGCGGTTTCTAGACAAGAGAGGATTCCCTATTGAATGCGCAGGCTGGCCGGCGGGTATAGATTTTCTTCGAGATGGAAGTGAAGTCCGCCGTGTCGATAGCGGCGGCTACCGGCGTGGGCGCTGTCCACCTGGCGGTGACCGACCGTGAACGTGCGCTTCGGTTCTACCGAGACTACCTAGGACTCACGCCGCTGGGCTCGGACGACCACAGACTGCGGCTCGGCGCCGGTGGCCGTGAGCTGGTGGTCCTTTACCCCGGTGCCGAGCGCGCTGTCGTGCCCCATACCTCGGGTCTGTACCATCTCGCACTTCTGGTGCCCGACCGCCGCGAGCTCGCCCGTGTCATCGCCAGGCTCGGCGCGCTCCGATGGGATCAGTACCCCACCGACCACGTGATGACGAAGGCCAACTATCTTTGGGATCCCGACGGCAACGGCATCGAGGTGTACGCCGAGTCGCCTGAGGATGGCACGTTGGGGTTCGCCAACGGGACATTCGTCGCGACCGACAAGGACGGCCGGCAGCGTTCGGGCCGCGACCCGATTGACCTGACCGAACTATTGAGCCACCTGGCAGAGAGCGATTCGATCGAATCGCCACTACCCGAGGCAACCCGCATGGGCCACGTCCATCTTCACGTGGCCGATGTCGATGAGGCCCTCGGCTTCTACCACGACCTGGTCGGCTTCGACGTGATGGGCCATGTGCCGGGCGTCGGTTTCGTCTCTGCGGGCGGCTACCATCACCACCTCGGACTCAACACCTGGGCCGGGCAGGGAGCCCGTCCGGCGCCGTCCGGGTCCGCGGGCCTGCGTCAGTTCACGATCGAAGTGCCGACCGGCCGCGATCTCGACGCCTTAGCCGGCCGCCTGGAGCAGGCTGGCGTGCCCGTAACAGAATCAGGCGACGGGTTCTCCGCGAGCGACCCCTCCGCCAACGCCGTCCATTTCAAGGTGCGCACCCCGGCCCCTTAGCGTTGCTCCAAGAACTCTCGAATAAAACTGTGAGGATAAGGAGTCAGGCGAATGAGGCGGTCTTTCGACAGCACCTCGTCGCCTGACTCGGGTACCTAAACCGCCCCTTGGCCACTAAGTAGCGGTCTGGCTAACAAACGGCTCAGCGACTTGCTCTACCCGAAGCGTCTTCATGGAAACGCCGGGCAGAGCCCGTTGGCCATCCTCTTGTCTGGGGCGCTGTCGGGTGCTCTAATGCGCCCATGAGGGGGATGGGTTGGCCGGACGGCCATAAGGGGGCATTCGCCCTCACGTTTGATGTTGACGCAGAGTCCGCCATCCTTGCGATGGGGCCGGCGTACGCCGGGCGGCTTTCAACCATGAGCCACCAGGCCTACGGTCCAAAGGTCGGGGTGCCCCGCCTTCTCGAGCTCCTTGAACGGCACCGGCTTCGAGCCACCTTTTTCATCCCCGGCCTGACCGCCGACCGCTACCCGGAGATGGTCGAGAAAATAGCCGCGGCGGGGCATGAGATCGGCCACCACGGTTATTCGCACGTACCTTTCCACTCGCTGACCGAAGACCGCGAGCGCCATGAGCTCGAGCGGGGATTGGCGACGCTCGAGCGAATCACAGGGTCGCGACCTCGCGGATTCCGTGCGCCCTGGTGGGAGCTAAATGAGCGCACTCCCGCCCTTCTCGCCGAATACGGGTTCGAATTTGACTCGAGCCTGATGGACGACGACCGGCCCTATCTGCTTGACACGGGTCATGGGTTTCTGGCCGAGCTGCCGGTCCACTGGATGCTCGACGACTGGGAGCAGTACGCGTTTCTGCCCGAGCCCAATATTGGATCGGTTATCGAATCGCCGGCCAAGGCGCTTGAGTTGTGGCGACTTGAGCTCGACGCTCTGGTTGACGATCAGGGTCTGTTCATACTCACCTGCCATCCGTTCATTTCCGGGCGTCCCTCGCGCGTCCGGGCGCTCGAGCAGCTCATCGAGCACGCACGGGCACGCGGCGACGTCTGGTTTGCGTCACTAAGTGAAATTGCCTCCCATGTTCAGGCGACTTTGCCTGCGAGCCAAGCGCGGCCTGTGAGTTTTGTAAGGATCGAGGAGGGTGTTTATGTCTAGCGCGATTCCGTCGGCAAAGCCCATGCAGTTCGAAAGGCAAGCGACCGGTCTGGTGCGGGAAGCCGGGTGGCTGGATGTCCTCATTTACAACGTCAACTTCATCTCGATTGGGCTGATGGCCGTGTTCATGTTCACGGTCACCATTCCTTTCTACTCAGGGGTCAATCCGTACCTCAACGAGATCGTTGCGTTTCTGCTTGTGATCCCGTTGTCGCTCGTCTACGCGATGTTTGCCGCGGCGATGCCGCGCTCGGGTGGGGACTATGTCTACGTTTCGCGGACCCTGCACCCCGCGCTCGGCATGATGACCTCGTTCAACAACACGGTTTGGTGGTTCATCTATGGCGGCGTCCCGTCAGCATTCTTCGCCCGGTATGGACTGGGTCCCTTCTTCCGCACCATCGGGCGGATGTCTGGCAATCAGATGCTCACTTCATGGGGCGATTCGCTCGTGGGAAACCTCGGCACGATGATCGCGGGGGCGCTTCTCATCGTTGTCCTGGCGATTATCTTTTCGTACAGCCTCCGGCTCTACTTCCGGTTCCAGAATGCCCTCTTTATCCTTGCGATGCTTAGCATCCTGCTCTCGATCATCGTGTTCCTCATCGAGAGTCACGGCAGCGTTGTTAGTGCAATCAACGCGACTTTCGGCCAGGGCAGCGTCGACAAAGCGCTGCAGAGCTCCAAATTCAGCGAAGGTTCGTTCAGCCTCACCAACACAATCCTGCCCATGACCTGGCTGTATCTGGAGCTGGTTTTCAACCAGTCCTCCGCCTACATCGGCGGGGAGGTGAGGCGAGCCTCACGTATCCAACTGTGGTCGATGCCTGCCGCTGCAATCATCGCGGTGGTGGTGCTCATGATCCTGACCTGGGCGACCATCAACTCGGTTGGATTCACATTGCTTGGAGCGCTAGGCGTCGACAACGGAGTGAGCCTTGGCCTGACTTCGGCTCCTATCTTCACCGAGATTGCGTCGGTGGCTACGGGGCAGGTCTGGTTGGCGGTGGTGATTCTGGGGGGTTTCATCTTCTGGAGCTACACGTGGCTTCCGGGCCAGATCCTGAACGCATCGCGAAACCTGGTCGCCTACGCATTGGACGGCCTCATGCCAAAGCAGATGAGCTACGTCCACCCTCGCTACCACACCCCGCTCGTCTCGGTCTGGTTGGTTTCGATCGGCTCGATCGTGTTTCTCTACCTGTACATCTACACCAGCGTGTTCGCGACCCTGACCGGAATCTTCGGATTCATTCTGGGTTTCACCGTGGTGTCGATCGCGGCCATCTTCTTCCCTTATCGATTGAAGGATGTGTTCGAATCCTCACCTGTACGTTGGCGATGGTTCGGTGTCCCAGTTGTGACCCTGGTCGGCGTGCTCTCCCTGATTGCTTGCGTGGCCTCGGCGATCATCTTCTTGCGCGATCCGCTTGCCGGGTTCCAGCAAGCGGACGGCTCGCCCTATTGGTCGCGAATCATTTACAACGTCGCCATCTTCGTTTCGGGATTCATCATCTACTTCATCGCCCGCGCCATCAATCGCAGTCGTGGCGTTGAGATTGAAAGGCGGTTTGCTTCCATACCGGTTGAATAGCCAGGCCCATCCCGGTCGGCACGGGAGAGGATGAAGCTCTTCTACGCCGGCGACGTACACGGTTCCGATAAGTGCTGGCTCAAGTTCCTGGGCGCAGCCAGGTTCTATGGCGTCGACACGCTGGTCATGGGCGGCGACGTCACCGGCAAGATCATGGTTCCGATTGTCGAGCGCGCGGAGGGCGGGTATGAGGCAAGTGTGCTCGGCCGGCACGAAAAGGTTTCGGCGCAGCTCGTGGACGAGCTGGAAAAACGGATTCGATTCAACGGCTTCTATCCATATCGGTGCAGCCGCGACGAGTACCAGAAGCTCGAGCAGGATCATGTGTACCGCGAGAAGACATTTACTCGGGTCATGGTCGATGAAGTCCGCCGCTGGATGCGACTGGCCGAGGAGAAACTAGCCGGGTCGGGCGTTCGCTGCTTCGTAATGCCAGGGAACGATGATGAATTTGCAGTTGATGAGGCGCTCGAATCGACTTACGTGGTCAACCCTGACGGTCGCGTAGTTCTCTTCGACGAGGTGCAAATGCTGTCCTGCTCCTGGACGAATCGAACGCCGTGGAACAGCCCCAGAGAGGTCGACGAAGCGGAACTGGGGGATCGGCTCGAAAGCCTCGCCGCACAGCTCGATCCTGGAGTGCCGACGCTCTTCAATCTCCACTGCCCGCCGAGGGACACACGGCTGGACCTGGCGCCCGCTCTGACCGCGGACTTGAAGTTGATACTCGAAGGTGGAGAACCTCGCATGATCCACGTGGGTTCGAGTGCAGTCCGCGCGCTGATCGAGAAATACCATCCGATCCTCGCACTGCACGGTCACATCCACGAATCGAAGGCAATCGAGAACATCGGGCCGACGACCTGTGTCAACCCGGGTAGCGCGTATTCGGAGGGTGTCATCGACGGAGCGCTGGTTGAGATCGCCGGCGGGTCTGTCCGCTCCTGCCAGCTGGCCACAGGATGAGTCGTGAGCGAGCATCCGCGCGCGGACATTGAGGAGGAGGCAAACAGGTTGTTGGCGGCTGCTCACGACCGCGGCCTGCATCTTCGGTTGATTGGAGGCCTGGCCGTTCGGCTCCATGCTGAAAAAGGGCTGCCTCCCCGCTTACAGCGAGATCCGAAGGACCTGGACTTCGTGACCCTCAAAGGCAAGAGCGTTGCGGCGGAGGAGCTGATGAAGTCAATGGGTTATTCACCGAATGCCGAGTTCAATCAGCTCAACGGGCACCGGCGGTTGCTCTTCTACGACCCCCCAAATGGCCGCCAAGTCGACATCTTCGTTGGTGTGTTCGAAATGGCGCACATCGTTCCGATTACGGATCGAATCGAGGTGGAAAGAGCGACGATTCCTCTGGCGGAGCTCCTCCTTACCAAGCTTCAGGTTATGCACCTGAACGAGAAGGATCAACGCGACATCATCGCGATTCTTTACGACCACCCGGTCGGCAATTCCGACGAGAACGCCATCAATGCTGGTTTTGTGGCCAAGGTCCTTGCCGTCGACTGGGGCTTCTGGCGCACGACGAAGCTCAACCTCGAGAGAACCATGGAAGCCCTTCCCGGCTATGGCCTCGAGCCGGAACAGCAAGAGCTCGTAAACAGGCGCCTGGCGGATCTCTGGAACCGCATTGAAGCCGAGCCAAAGTCCACCCGATGGAAGCTGCGGTCGCGCATCGGCGATCGAGTGCGCTGGTACGAGGATCCGGAAGAAGTTGGCTAATGAAGAAGGTGCGCGGCCCGACCGCCTAGAGGAGCCTCAGCGGAGCTCCGCGAACTCCCTGTCGGTCAATTCGATGTTTGCTGCCGCCAGGTTCTCCTTCAGGTGCTCGAGCGACAGCGTGCCCGGGATGGGCAGCATTGCCGGCGAGCGCCTCAGGAGCCAGGCAAGCGCGATCTGTCGCACCGTCGCGCCGTGCCGCCTGGCGATCTCGGTGAGCGCGGCGCCACCGTTGCCGCGCAGGGGATAGAACGGCACGAACACGATGCCCTCGCGGGCGCAGTAGTCGACGACCCCATCTTTCTTGCGCTCGGAAAGGTTGTAGTGGTTCTGGACTGCCACGATAGGCACCACCCGCCGGGCACGCTCGATCGGGCCGATGTCGACCTCGGAGATGCCGACGTGGCGGACCTTGCCCCGGTCCTCGTACTCCTTTATCGCTGCGAGGCTTTCCTCGATTGGAGTCTCCGGATCGACGCGATGCAGGTAGTAGAGAGAGATGCTGTCGGTCCTCAGTCCTCGAAGGCTCTGCTCCAGCTCGGCGCGCAGCACGTCTGGGCGGCCGTGTGCAGCCCCGCCGTACCCGCCTTTTGTTGCCACGACGCAGGTTTCCGGGAACGGCGAAAGGGCCTCGCCAATTGTCTCTTCACTTTGGCCGCCCGTGTACAGGTGGGCGGTGTCGATCATCTGCACGCCAGCAGCCACCGCCGCCCTGATGAATGCGATGTGGGCTGGGGTTTTCGTCAGCCGGTTGGTTCCCAAGCCGATCCTGGCCACCTCGACGTCGCCTAGCTTCATCCGCTTTCCCAGATGAATAGTTAAGCTCCTCGCGCGCCCGGGGTTCACGTGTCGAGCCGGCTCAAGGGCCAGGCCAGCGCAAGCGTTCAGTCAGAAATGAGCTTGAAAGCAATGCGGCGTCCATGAATACGCGACAGCACGGCCCACAGGCGAAGCACGCCGTCGACCGTGTCGACCTGATCGACTCCGCCAACCCAGATCGGCCGCAAGCCGGTACCACTGATGAGCTGCTCGACCACCTCACGACCGCTGCCTTCGGGGCCGCAATAGAAGAGGTCAGCCTGCACGCCACCGACAAGTGGGTTCGCCAAGACGTCCCAACCCAAAGTATTGAACGCTCGGTAGAGCTGCGCCGTGGGAATGGCGGCCGTCAGTTCCGGCCATGAGTTGAACTTCGCCGCGCCTAAGGTGTTGGTGGCGTCGAGGATGATCCTCCCGTCCAGTGCTTTGGCATGCTCGCGAACGAAGCCGGCCGTGGCGGACCCGGGCAGCGCCAGCAAGACCGCTTCAGCTCCGTCGAGCGCCTGGCCGATCGGCTTTGCATCCTTTCGCTTGGAGGGATCGCGTAGGCCGTACACCACCTCGTGTCCCGCCTTCGCCCACCTCTCACCGATTATCCCGCCTATTTTTCCTGCACCAACAGTTGCAATCTTCATAAAGGCCCGTTACCGATCCTAGATCACCGCTATTCCGACCCGTGGGCAGTAACCCCCCGGAAAGATGACCCGAGCCAAGGGGGTTACGCGCACGCGGCGCTTGTCCTTGTCACTAGTACAAAACAACCCCTCGACGACGACCCGATTTCGAGGCACGATCGAGATGTGGAATTTCGGCTGAGTCTGATCTGGGTCGGGCTGCTGGGCGTCATCGAATCTACCGACGTCCTCACGACCGCCGTCGATCGGGCGCGCGGGTCGATCGAATTGATACCACTCAGTGCAGCTGTTCTTGATCAGGGTGGTCTCGTTCTGTTCGTGGCTGTGAAGGTGGGACTCGTGGCTGCGGCAGCCGCTGCCGCGCTGCTGGCGCTGAGATGGCTCCGATTCAGACGCGACCACGCCAGGGCTCTGTATACCTATGTTCTCTCATCGATTCGTATAGCAACTGTCGCTCTGGCAATTGCCAGCCTGAACAATGCGCTGTTGCTCAAGTCGCTCAGCTGAGTTCCAGTCGAGTGCGGTGACTCTCGGAATCAATCACGTTTTGTGGGAGCCCCTTCCCTCGCTCCCTTTGGTGTCTCGCTCGCCGCTGTCAGATAATGCGCCTTGATGTCGGAGCTTTCCGATTTCCACCTCGGCGCGGATGTTGTAGCCAGCGACGGACGCAAGGTCGGAAACATTGCGAGCGTCATCGTGGAGGAGGACGGATTTGACCTCCGGGCGCTGGTGGTCAAGGAAGAGGAGTCTTTCGCCGGCCGCCTGCTGGCCGCCGAGTCTTTCTTCATCACCGACGAGGTTGTGATCCCGATCGCCGCCGTTGAGTCTGCCACCCCTGATCTCGTTCGACTCTCAACGTCTGGATCCGATGTGCGCCGTCAGCCGCCCTACCTTAGCTACCGCTCCAAGTCACTCGATGTGAAGACAGCGGCCCTTGACGATGTGGAGATACTTGTAGGTGGCCTCGGGATGCCGAACGTGGAAGAAATTGCCAACAAGGGCATCGGGGAGATCGAGATTGAGCGCGGAGAGAACATCATGCTCGGCAAATCCGGTCACCGTCTGGGCCGCGTTCACGACGTCCTGATCGATCACGGCGAGCTGGTCGGCGTTTTGATGCGGCCGGACGGCTTCTTCAAGCGGGATGTGGTGCTGCCGATCCGGTTTATCGATCGTGCGGACGACCTGGCCCTTTTCGCGCACCTCGACGATTCCGACATTGAGCATTTGAAGCCAATCGTCGATGGGGACTGACTGGCAAACGGAAAGTGCTTTGCGCAGCCAAGGGTGCCTCTCGGCCTAGTGATTTCGGCGTCAGGCGGTCCCCTTTCGGACAGCAGGAGCGACCTTGTTGCCAAAGAGCTCCAGCGCCTTCATGACCCGGTCGTGGGGCATCGCGCCCAGGCTGATCTGGGCCAGGAAGCGCTGGTGGCCGAACACCTCGTGCTGGAAGAGGATCTTCTCGATCACCTGCTCGAAACTGCCCACCACCAGCGCCCCCCGGAGCTCGGTCATCTGGTCGAATTGCTCACGGGTCATTCCGGACCATCCGCGCTCGCGACCGATCCTGGTCATCATCTCCGCATACGAGGGGAAGAACTCGTCCGCCGCCTGCTCGGACGTGTCCGCGATGTAGGTGTGCGAGTTGATGCCTACCGGCAGGCTGGACGGGTCGTGTCCGGCCCGCCTCCCCGCCTCGCGGTACAGCGCCACCATCGGAGCGAAGTTCTCAGGCCGGCCGCCGATGATGGCGAGCGCCAGGGGCAGGCCAAGGCTGCCTCCGCGCACGAATGACTGGACGGCGCCGCCGACCGCCAGCCAGACCGGGATCCGATCCTGAAGGGGGCGGGGATAGACGCCAATCCCACCGAGGGACGGCCGGTGGCGGCCGGACCACGTGATCCGCTCGCCGTCCCGCAGCTTGAGCAACAGGTCGAGCTTCTCGACGAAGAGCTCGTCGTAGTCCTTGAGGTCATAGCCGAACAAAGGAAAGGACTCGATGAAAGACCCACGGCCGGCCATGATCTCGGCGCGACCCCCGGAGATCAGGTCCAGTGTGGCGAACTCCTGGAAGACGCGGACCGGGTCCGCAGAGCTCAGCACGGTGACTGCGCTGGTCAGGCGGATTTGCTTGGTCCTCGCCGCCCCCGCCGCCAGCGCGACCACCGGCGACGAGACCGCGAAGTCCGGCCGATGATGCTCGCCGACACCGAACACGTCCAGGCCGAGCTGGTCGGCCAGCTCCATCTCTTCGATGAGGTTTCGCATCCGTTGGGCAGGAGCGATACCGCCAGTTCCGTCTGGGCCGACCCCAAGATCGGCAAAGGTGTAAACGCCGAGTTCCATCACGAAGCGGCTCCCTTGTCTGGCTGACCTGTGGTTTCCAATTCCCCGTCCGACGGTAACCCAAGGCGGTAATCCAAGGCGAAGTGGACGCCCCAAATGGGAGTCCAGCGGCTCCGAAAAAGGCTGTGGAGGTCTGGGTTATGACGGTGTTCAAGAAGCTTGTCGTGGTTGCCATCGGTGCGGTGAGCTTGGTCGGCGCGGGCAGCGGGACTGCCCTGGCTCACGAATCGCCCAGGCTGTTGGAATTCAACTCTATGACGCCGGTCACCGGGGCTGCGGTCGGAACGGTTAACCATCGTGGAATCACCGGCGGCGGCCTTCCGTGGGCTATCGCTTCTGGCCGCGGTTCGGTGACCGCGAACGGCGAGGTCGAGGTCACCGTCAAAGGCCTGGTGATTCCGGTGGCTCCTTTCAACGGCACCAACCCGGTTCCTCTGTTCGGAGCCATCGTCAGCTGCATAAGCAGTGGCGGCTCCATCGTCAACGTCAGCACGAAGCTCTTCCCGGCCAACTTGGCTGGGGACTCGACGATTGAAGATACGGTCGTGCTCCCGAATCCGTGCAAGCACGCTCTTCTGTTCGTGGTCAGCCCAGGGCCGAACGCGGCATGGTTCTCGAGGTCGAATCCTCGGGACCACGAAGGGGACTGAATCAGAGTCTCCCCTATGTTGGCGAGGGACCGGACCCGACGGCCCGGTCCCTCGTTTACCTCTTGTTGCGAATCAGCTGGGTCAGTCCTTGCCTTGTCGGTCTCCCAATGTCGCTTCTCCAACCGTTACCGCAGGTTGCTCAATGCCGTCGGATATGGCACCCGCGCGTAGTCTGGCAGCGCCAGGCTACTGGAGCGGGAAAGGCGGCTGCCACCAGTGAGGCACGGCGTCGACCTCGATCGCCTTCACCCATTTGACCCACCAGAAGCCGCGTTCGTCGGGCACGACCAGGCGGGCTGGAAAGCCATGCCCGGGGTCCAGCTGACGGCCGCCGAGGCGGGTTGCGATCAACATCGAGCTCACCCGATCGATTGAGAAACGGCGGTCGTATCCAGTGACCGAGACCACGCGGATGGTGGTGCCGTCGACCTTTCCGATGATGCGATCCAGCCTCGCGCCGGCCCACTCCTGGGTCGAGAAGAACCCGCCCGTGCAATCCAGGGTCGCCGTCAGTCGGTCGTCGAACGCGAAGAGGTCGCCATACGACCACTCGCGGCCGCCCGCAGACAGGCTCCATGCGCCCTGGTCGATGAGCGGGGCTGCATCGAACATCCACGAGGTGACGGGCATCAAGGCAGGCTGGAATGAGCCGACCTCAAAGGAGCCGGTGAAGCGACGCGCCGCACCCGGCATGCCGGTTGCCCTCACCGCTAGCTCGCTTCCCGCATAGGCGACGGCTGCCCCAGCGACCACCGCCCCAGCGCGAAGGATGTGGCGACGCGAGAGATCGGTGGGGCTGAGGCGGACACGGCGCGCGGCCACATGCCAGATCGCGAGGGGCACGGCGGCAATCGCTGCCCCGACGTGAAAGTCCATGGCGCTCATCGGACCCCAATACACAAGAAGGCCAGTGGAGTGGAGGAGGCCGGCGACCAGCGAGATCAGGACGAGCAGGCCGAGAAGCACGGACAACCAGCGGCCCGGGCGAGGTCGACCGAGGCCCCGCCGCGCAATCATCGACTTCCAGGGAAGCAGAGCGATCACCGCGAAGCCGCCTGCCGCGTGGACCACAAGCGACCATCGGGCGGGTGCGGTACCGAAGACGAACGCGAGCCAGCCGGTGAGGAACGCGACGGCTAGGAGTGCGAGCAGGCCGGCGTTGGTCCGCGCTCCCCGCGCGATCGCCACTGATCGGCGCTGTGAGAGCCGCTCACTCATCGTCTGAGCCTACGGCGGGGGAATCGGGTCGCAATGGATGCGGCTCGAGAATTCCGTTCCTGTTGGGAATCAGCTTCATGGGCTCCGGATTCAAGTGTGAGCAGATCTAGTGCCAAGAGGGGAGATGAAGGCGAAGCTCGAAGCTCTGATCTTGTCAGTCATCGACCACCCATCCCCTAATGTTTGGGCCATCGATGGCTGAGATCCTCGTCGGCACCACGGATGGACTCCATCGCTTCGACGCCTCTGGAAACCTCCTCAAGGTTGAGCACGCCGGACGGGTGGTCACGACCCTCGCGCCGGAAGGCTGGGAGCTGTGGGCAATCCTTGATGGCAAAGAGGTGGTCCACACGGCAGGCATCGACTGGTGGTTCCACGTTGCCGGCCTCAGGGGCTTGCGAGGCAACTGCATCGCAGACACTCGTGCCGGTGTGATCGTCGGAACTTCAGACGCCCACCTTTATCGGGTCGCCGGCAAGGGATTGGAGCGAGTCCGCTCTTTCGCCAGGGCGCCTGGTCGCAATGCATGGTTCACGCCCTGGGGCGGTCCACCTGATACGCGCTCGATTACAGAGGATGACGACACGGTGTACGTGAACGTCCATGTAGGGGGGGTGCTCCGATCCTCCAACAACGGCGAGTCCTGGGAGCCGACCATTGATATCGCAGCCGATATACATCGTGTGACCACGGGTCATGAGCGAGTATATGCGGCAGGTGCCAATGGCCTCAGCGTGAGCCAGGACAAGGGAGAAACCTGGACGCTGAGCGACGACGGCCTGCGTGCCAATTACTGCCGGTCGGTCACGGTCTGCGGCGATACCGTCCTCATATCCGCATCAGCCGGACCGAGGGGGAGTCACAGCGGGATATATCGGAGCGATGTCACAGGGAGCTCGTTCGAGCGCTCCTCCCAGGGTTTGCCGGAGTGGTTCGGGCACAACATCGACAGTCTTTGCCTCGATGCTTTTCCCGACGGTTCGCTGGCCGCGTTCGGCACCGAGGATGGACGGCTGTTCGCGTCGGTCGATCAGGGAACGTCCTGGTCTCAGTTTGCTAGCGGCCTTCCTGAAGTGACTCGAGTCCAGCTCGCGCGGTAACAGCCGGGGCTGAGTAGGGCGCTCCTCAGGAGGCCTGGGCCGGCAAAGCGCTGCCGCGCACCAGTTTGATCAGCTCACCCGCGAGCGCGATCGATTCGTCCGTCTGCAGGACGTTGTTGTTGAAGGTGAAGCCGCCAAATCCAGCGTCGAGGTATTTGCCGATCAGCTCGGCAGCCTGGGGCACGGTCGCCGTGACTGCCACGGCACGTCGCTCCGGGCTGAGGCGCTCGATGAGCGCTTTGGCGTCCTTTTCGTTTTCCGCAAGCACGAGGGTTACGCCGAGGGTCAGCAGCACCTCCGAAGGGTCCCGGTTGACCGCCGCGCAATGCTCCTCGAAAATCTGCTTCTTTCGCTTCAACTCGTTGATCTCGCCGCCAAACCAGTGACCAATGTCGCCGTGCTGAGCGAGAAGGCGCAGCGTCCGTCGCTCGCCAGTTCCTCCGATCAGGATCTTCGGACCTCCTGGCTGCACGGGGCGCGGGACGTTCAGCGCGCGATCGATCTTGTAGTACTTGCCCTCGAATGACGGCCGGTCCTGGGTGAACATCAGCCTTGCGATCGTCAGTGCTTCGTCCAGGCGGTCCATGCGCTGGCCGATGGGCGGAAACTCAAATCCGTAGCCCTTGTGCTCGTCTTCGTTCCAGGCGGCGCCGAGGCCGAGGATGGCGCGGCCTTTGGAAATGACGTCGAGTGTTGTGACTATCTTGGCGAGCATTGCGGGGTTGCGATAAGTGACGCCGGTGACAAGCGTTCCGAGCTTCACCTGCGTAGTGCTCGCAGCGAGCGCTCCCAGGGTCGTGTACGCCTCCATCATCGGCTCGGTCTCAGGACCGATCCCACGAATCTGATAGAAGTGGTCCATCACGGTGACGAGGTCGAAACCGGCATTTTCGGCCGCCTTCGCGTTATGGACCACCCGATCGAAAAGGCGGTCGTCTGGGATGCCGGGGAACGTGAAGTTGGGCATATGAAAACCAAACAGAACAGCCACCTCTACCAAAACTGCGCTTGGCAGCCCCCCATTCCGCATCGCCAAAACCTGTGCTCGAGCTGGGTGACTCCGATGACAAACAAGGGCGGCGTATGATCCGCACCTAGTTGAACCTGGTTCGGGCCACGCCTACCCGCCTTCTGCCGCGGCCAAGCGACTACCAGGTTCTGCTTGTCTTGCGAATTCTGCGGGGCTTCGCATTCGGCTTTGCTCCAGTGATCATCGGCACTCATCTTCAGCGCCGTGGATTGAGCCCTCTGGAAATCGGCGAGGTCTTGACGGTCGCTTTCATCGCTTCATCAATCACAGGGCTGCTCCTTGCAGGCAGCTCCAATCAGATCGGACGCCGGCTTGCCCTTGTATGCGCTGGGGGTTTGATGGTGCTGTCCGGCCTCGCAATGGCGTTCGCGACGCCTTTCTGGCTGCTGCTTGCCGGCGCCATGACGGGAATGCTTGGCGCGGGCGGCCCGGACCTCGGTCCCAATGTTCCGATTGAGCAAGCGGTCCTGGCCGAGAGCGTCACCGCGGGCAGGCGAAACCAGGCGTTTGGACGCTACTCACTCACAGGGGCGCTTGCCTCGTCGGCGGGCGCCCTTCTAGCGGGCGTGGGATCCGATCTCGGCCGAACCCAGGCGATGTGGGCGGCGTTCGCCGGGTTCGGGGTGATCACGGCTGCATTGCCCCTGTTGCTGTCGGCAAGCGTCGAGAGCCCAGTTCGTGAAAGCAAAATGGTGAAGCTTCGCCCAATCCTGCCCTTGGCCGGACTCATTGCGCTCGATTCTTTTGGGGGTGGCCTCGTCACGACCTCCGTCCTCGCATTCTGGCTGCACGTACGGTTTGGTGCGGGCCTGGACATACTTGGTCCCGCATTCGCCGCGATGTCGCTGCTCGTGGCCGGTTCGTACGAGATCTCGGCGAGGCTGGGCGACCGGTTTGGTTTGATCAACACCATGGTTTTCACGCATCTGCCCAGTAACGTGATTCTCATACTCGTTGCCTTTAGCCCCACGCTCACGGTCGCCATTGCACTTCTGCTTGCACGCAATGCCATTTCACAGATGGACGTTCCGGTACGCCAGGCTTACATCGCTTCTACAGTCCCTCCGTCATCGCGCGCAGGCGCGCTGGCGGTCATGAGCGCGGTGCGAGGCGTCGCGCAGGCCTTTGGTCCAATTCTCTCCGGCCTGGCTATCCAGTTTGCAGTCTTCGCCGTGCCGCTCATCGTTGGAGGTAGCGTGAAGGGCCTCTACGACGTCGGCCTCTATTTCGGCTATCGCAGTCGTCCGGCAGAGCACGAGCGCAAGGGTGCAACCCGTTAAGCAGAGGCCATACATATAGAGATCGCGCGCGCGCGAAGCCCGGTTTAGTACGCCCATGTGATGCTGAGGTCAGCAGGCGGCGGAGCTGCAGGTTCAAACCGCACTGCGCTGACCAAGGGCCGCGATACTAAAAGAACGATGCTGATCGAACTGCTGCGTACCTACCTGCGGCCCTACGCACGTGCGTTGATCGCTGTGGTGGCGCTGCAGCTGGTCGCGACGATGGCATCGCTGTACCTGCCCAGCCTGAACGCCGACATAATCGACAAAGGCGTGGCCGTCGGCAACACCGGCTACATCGTCTCCACCGGTGGCTGGATGTTGCTGGTCACGCTGGTGCAGATCGCATGCTCGATCGCCGCCGTCTATTTCGGCGCTCGGGCGGCGATGGCGTTCGGCCGGGATCTCAGGTCAGCAATCTTCCACCGGGTGGGAACATTCTCCGGTCGCGAGGTCGCACAGTTCGGCGCGCCTTCGCTGATCACGCGCAATACAAACGACGTGCAGCAGGTACAGATGCTCGTTCTCATGACCTGCACTCTGATGGTCGCAGCGCCGATCATGTGCGTTGGCGGCATCATCATGGCCCTGCGGCAGGATGTTGGGCTGTCCTGGCTGATGGTGGTCTGCATCCCTATCCTCGTAGTCGCGATTGCTCTGATCGTGGTCCGGATGGTGCCTCTGTTCCGCGCCATGCAAGCCCGCATCGATGCAGTCAACCGGGTGCTGCGTGAGCAGCTTTCAGGAATCCGCGTCGTGCGTGCATTTGTCCGCGAGCGTGATGAGGCCAAGCGTTTCGCCGAGGCAAACGCGGCTCTCACTTCAACCGCTTTAAAGGCGGGCCGGCTGATGGTCCTGATATTCCCGACCGTGATGCTGATACTCAACGCGTCCAGCATCGCGGTGTTGTGGTTCGGAGCCGCCCGGGTCAACAGCGGGGCGATGCAGATCGGTGCACTGACCGCCTTCCTGATGTACCTCATGTTGATTTTGACGTCCGTGATGATGGCCACCTTCATGGCGATCATGATTCCACGCGCCGCGGTCTCCGCCGATCGCATCGGTGAGGTGCTGAACACCGAGTCTTCGGTCAAGCCGCCCCAGCACCCGGTCCGCGAGCTGCATTCTCGTGCTGAGCTTGAGCTGAGGGACGTGGAGTTCCGGTATCCCGGGGCAGCGGCGCCGGTGGTGCAAAACATCTCGTTCCGGGCCGGCGCCGGACAGACCACTGCCGTCATCGGCAGCACCGGAGCGGGCAAGACCACCCTCATCTCCCTACTGGCCAGGGTGTTCGACGCTACGTCTGGAACGGTGCTGATCGACGGTGTCAGCGTGCGCGACCTCGATCCGGAGATGCTCTGGAACCGCATCGGCCTGGTCCCGCAGAAGCCATACCTTTTCACAGGTACGGTCGCTAGCAACCTTCGCTACGGCAACCCACAAGCGACTGACGCCGAGCTGTGGCAGGCGCTCGAGGTCGCTCAAGCCGGTGACTTCGTTCGGGCGATGCCAGGCGGGCTCGGCGCTCAGATCGCCCAAGGAGGCACCAACGTGTCCGGCGGCCAGCGCCAGCGCCTGGCGATTGCCCGAGCGCTGGTGCGGCAGCCGGAGATCTACCTCTTCGATGATTCGTTCTCGGCTTTGGACCTCGCCACCGACGCCCGCCTGCGAGCCGCGCTCCGCCCACACACCGCGCGGGCCACGGTGGTCATCGTGAGCCAGCGTGTGTCGACCATTACGGACGCGGATCAGATCATCGTCCTCGACGACGGAGCAATCGTCGGCCTCGGCCGCCACGAGGAGCTGCTGCTGAGCTGCCCGACATACGTCGAGATCGTCGAGTCGCAGCTGGCCGCGGAGCCCGCAGCATGAGCGATCGATCAGCCACCACGGACCAGGCGGCACCGGCAGCGCGGCCGCGACCGCCCCTTCGCGGCGGCTTCGGCGGCGGACCCTGGGGTGGCGCCGGCATGCCCGCGGAGAAGCCGATGCGGTTCGGTCCCTCTGTGCGCCGCTTGATGGGGAGGTTGAGCCCCGAACGCGGGAGGCTCCTTGCGGTCATCGGGCTTGGCGTGACCAGTGTTGCACTGATGGTCATCGGGCCGAAGATTCTCGGCAGTGCAACCGATCTCATCTTCGCGGGCGCCATTGGCAAGCGGCTGCCGCCTGGGCTCACCTCTGAGCAGGCGATCGCGGCTGCCCGGGCCGCGGGCAGCTCCAACCTGGCGGATCTCCTGGCGAGGATGCACGTCGTTCCGGGCCAGGGCATCGATTTCAACTCATTGCGCAGCGTGCTGCTGCTGGCCCTGGGCCTCTACGTGGCGTCGGCCCTGTTCGGTTGGGTGCAGGGTTACCTGCTCAACGATGTGGTGCAGCGAACCGTGTTTCAGCTCAGGTCGGACGTCGAGGACAAGTTGGGTCGCCTTCCCCTACAGTTCTTCGACAAGCAACCACGCGGCGAGCTCCTCAGCCGGGTCACCAACGACATCGACAACGTCTCGACCTCCTTACAGCAGACCATCAGCCAACTGCTGACCGCGGCACTCACGGTCATCGGTGTGCTGGTGATGATGTTCGTGGTTTCTCCATTGCTGGCGGTGATTGCCCTGGTGACCGTCCCGGTGTCCGTGATCATCACCACGCAAGTCGCCAAACGTTCGCAGAAGCTCTTTGCGGCGCAGTGGGCCCACACCGGCGCGCTGAACGGCCATATCGAGGAAGCATTTACCGGGCATGAGCTGGTCAAAGTGTTCGGGCGCCAGCGCGAGGTCGAGCAGGTGTTCCGCGAACGAAATGACCAGCTGTTCAAAGCCAGCTTTGGTGCCCAATTCATCTCGGGTCTGATCATGCCGTCGATGATGTTCATCGGGAACATCAGCTATGTCGCCATCGCAGTCATCGGCGGCGTGCGGGTGGCGACCGGGTCGATGAGCCTGGGCGACGTGCAGGCCTTCATCCAGTACTCGAGGCAGTTCACTCAACCTTTGACCCAGGTTGCTTCGATGGCCAACCTGCTCCAGTCCGGGGTCGCGTCAGCCGAGCGGGTCTTCGAATTGCTCGACGCCGAAGAGCAGAGGGCTGACCCGGTGAGCCCGGCGCTGCCCACGAGCCGGCAAGGCCGAGTCGAGTTCGAAGATGTGTCGTTCCGGTATCTCGCGGACCAGCCGCTGATCGAGAACCTGTCCCTCGTGGCCGAGCCTGGACACACGATCGCGATCGTAGGCCCGACAGGCGCCGGGAAGACCACCTTGGTCAACCTCATCATGCGGTTCTACGAGCTGGACTCTGGGCGGATCACCCTCGACGGCGTTGACATCAGCACAATGCGCCGCGATGACCTCCGTTCGCAGATCGGCATGGTGCTGCAGGACACGTGGCTTTTCGGGGGCACCATTCGCGACAACATCGCCTACGGCAACCTGAATGCAAGCGACCAGCAGATCCACGCTGCGGCGGAAGCAACCTTCGTCGATCGGTTCGTGCGTAGCCTGCCTCTCGGCTACGACACGGTCATCGACGAGGAGGGCAGCAACATCAGCGCGGGGGAGAAGCAGCTGCTGACGATCGCCCGAGCCTTCCTCGCCGACCCGTCGCTCCTGATCCTCGACGAAGCCACCAGCTCCGTCGATACGCGCACGGAGGTCTTGGTGCAACGAGCGATGGCCGCCTTGCGCTCCGACCGCACGAGCTTTGTCATCGCGCACCGGCTGTCCACCATCCGGGATGCGGACCTCATCCTGGTGATGGAGTCCGGGCGCATTGTGGAGCGCGGCACACACGAGGAATTGCTCGCTGCCCGCGGCCCCTATCACCGGCTGTACGCGGCGCAGTTCCGCGGTGTCGCAGAGGATTCAACAGTCGAGGATTTGGGCGTGCCGACGGCTGTGGCTTAAATTCAGGGGCGCTACTCGTCCCCTCGCCACTCGGTGGGAGTGCCAACGGCGTGAGAAGGGTTGAGCACGCGCCACATGACGCGCAGGGCACCCATCGCGACGATCGCCACGATCACTACGCGTGATCGAAAAGTTGCAGATCCATTCCAAGCTTCAGGCAGTCATCGCTGCCGCTCGGCAAGGCATCATCGAGCTCTAAGCGGAATCGTCCATTCGGGGGTGGCCGCGGCCTTTAAACTCGGTGGGGTGGCGTCCTGCTCCAGCTGCGGCAAGGAGCTCCCGGGCGAGTTTTCTTTCTGCCCGTTTTGCGGTGCTGCGGTAGCCCCACCTGCTCGATCGCGCGAGCAGCGCAAGGTCGTCACGGTGCTCTTCTGCGATGTGACAGGTTCGTCGGAGCTTGGAGAGAAGCTCGACCCCGAGGCGCTCAGGGCTCTGCTCGCCCGTTATTTCGAACGGATGAAGGCGATCGTGGACGGGCATGGCGGGTCGGTGGAAAAGTTCATCGGCGATGCTGTGCTGGCCGTCTTTGGCGTACCGATGGTGCACGAGGACGATGCGCTCAGGGCACTAAGGGCGGCGGCAGAGATGCGCGAGGCGCTGCCGGGGCTCGGCCTCCAGGGCCGTATAGGCGTAATGACCGGGGAGGTCGTCACCGGCACTGAGGAGCGGCTTGCGACAGGCGACGCTCTCAACGTCGCGGCGCGGTTGGAGCAGGCCGCGCAGCCCGGCGAGATCCTGCTCGGAGAGGAGACCCTGCGCCTCACCCGCGACGCGATCGTCGTCGAGGCGCTGCCGCCGCTGTCGCTGAAGGGCAAGGCCAATCCGGTGGCGGCCTACCGGCTGATCAGGGTGCATGGTGGCGAAACCCTTGCCCATCGCGCGAGCACGCCGATGGTGGGTCGCAAGACGGAGCTGCGTCGCCTTCGCAATGCCTACGACCAGGCTCTGGCGGACCGCTCCTGCCAGCTTTTCACGATTCTTGGACCTGCCGGGGTGGGCAAGTCACGCTTGGCGGCCGAGTTTCTCGCCTCGCTTGAGGACGCATTCGTCGTCCGTGGGCGCTGCCTGCCCTACGGCGATGGCATCACCTACTGGCCGGTTGTGGACGTCGTCAAGCAGCTCCAGGTAATGGAGCCGGACCTGGCGCGCGCCCCAGCGTTACGTTCTCTACTCGGTGACCAACAGGTGGTCACATCGAGCGAGGAGATCGCCTGGTCGTTCCGCAAGTTGCTCGAGGCTGTTGCTTCTGAGCGGCCGCTCGTCTGTGTCTTCGACGATGTGCACTGGGGAGAGGAGACCTTTCTCAACCTGGTCGAGCACATTTCGGATCTCTCTCGTGACGCCCCGATCCTGCTGCTCTGCATGGCCAGGCCGGAGCTGCTCGACCGGCGCGCGGGCTGGGCGGGCGGCAAGGTCAACGCCACAAGTGTTCTCCTGGAGCCGCTGGGCGCCGAGGAGGCAGAGCTCATGATCGCGAGCCTGGCCAACCTCGACGGCAGCCTGCGTGCCCGCATTCGTGAGGCAGCGGAGGGCAACCCACTTTTCGTGGAGGAGATGGTGGCCCTGGCCAAGGAATCTAGCGACGGCAACGTCACGGTTCCCCCCACGATCCAGGCTTTGCTGGCCGCCCGACTCGACCAGCTCGACCCCTCTGAGCGCGGGGTGCTGGAGCGAGGGGCGGTAGAAGGTCGCGTGTTCCATCGCGCCGCGGTCCAGGCTCTGGCTCCCGAGGAGTTGCAGCTGATGGCGCGCCTCTCCTCCCTCGTGCGCAAGGAGCTGGTTCGGCCGGACAGAGCGCAGCTGGCCGGCGAGGACGCATTCCGATTTCGGCACCTGCTGATCCGAGATGCCGCCTACGACGCAGTGCCGAAGGCGATCCGCGCGGAGCTGCATGAGCGTTTCGCGGTTTGGCTGCAAGGACACAGCGGGGATCTCGTCCAGCTCGACGAGATTCTCGGCTACCACATGGAGGAGGCGTACCGCTACCGCCTGGAGCTTGGGCTGGCTGATGAACGGAGCCGCAGGCTCGCCAAGCAAGCGGCCGAACACCTTGCCGAGTCGGGCCGGCGGGCCTTTGTGCGTGGCGACATGGCGGCGGCCGTTCACCTGCTCGAGCGCGCGACCGCCCTTCCCGCCTCCGACGATCCGCAGCGGCTGCGACTGCTGCCATCTCTCGGTCGCGCCTTGACCGAGAGGGGCGAATTCGACCGCGCGAGCGCCGTCTTGTCGGAGGCAGTCGAGGCCGGCACCGCCGCGGGGGACCACGGCGTAGCGGCCGATGCCTCGGTCGCGCTCCTGTTCCTCCGGCTGCACACTGATCCGGAGAGCAGCCACGCGAAGGTGAAGGCGGGGCTTGACACTGCGATCAGCGTATTTGAGGAGGTCGACGACAAGGCAGGGCTGGCGCGGGCTCTCAGCGTCGCGGGCATGCTCTACTTCTGGCGTGGCGAGTCGGCGCTCGCGATCGAGGAGCTCGAGCGAGCTGCGCGCTATGCGCGTGACGCCGGCGACCGCCAGCAGGAGATTCAGAGTCTTGGATACACATTGAGCGCTGCGCTCTATGGATCCACACCTGTCGCCGTTGCGCTCGAGCGGGTTGCGGGCATGCGCGATCGAATCGAAGGGGCTCGCAGGCTGGAAGTGGCGATCTTTACGGCGGGCGCTCAGCTCGAAGCAATGCAGGGGAACTTCGGAGCAGCCCGCGACCTGGTCGCAGAAGGAAAGGCGCTTGCTGAGGAGCTGGGCATCGAGATCGCTCTCGCGAGCAACCTGGTTGCCGCCGGCGACATTGAGTTGCTCGCCGGGGACCCCCCCGCCGCAGAGCGCTCGCTCCGGACTGCCTGCGAGATGCTTGAGCGAATGGGGGATTGGGGCCATTTCGCCAGCGCGGTCCCGATCCTTGCCGATGCGCTCAAGGCACAGGGGCGGGTAGACGACGCGTTGCCGTCGATCGAGCTCGCCGCTCGCTGGACCTTGGCAGACGACACCGACGGGCAGATCGGCCTGCGCCGCGCTCGGGCGAACGTCCTGGCCCAACAGGGAGACCTCAATGGGGCGGAGCGTGTTGCTCGGGAGGCAATCGAGCTCGCTGGTCAAACCGACTCGCTCAACACCCACGCGATCGCGCTCACCGGTCTTGCCGACGTGCTCGAGCTCGCCGGCCGAGGCGAAGAGGCGGCGGACGCTATTCACGAGGCGCTCGCCCTCTACGATCGCAAGGGCAACCTCGTGATGGCCGAGCGAACACGCAAGCGGCTCAGCCCCACAGTGCGCGATCAGGCAGGGTGACGACTAGGCGCGAAGCGTCCCCGGGTCCCTGCGAGTGGAAGCCATGATCAGGAACTGGACTTCGCCCAAATATTGATACCGCTCGCGGTTGCGTACTTGTCGATCTCCTTGAGCTCGTCGGGCGAAAACTTAAGGTTGTTCAGGGCTGCCACATTCTGCTCAAGCTGCGCAACAGTGCTGGCGCCCAAGAGGGCTGAGGTTATGACCGGGTTGCACAGCGTCCAGGCCACCGCCATCTGAGCCAGAGTCTGGCCTCGTCGCGCCGCGATTTCGTTGAGGGCGCGGATCTTGGCGAGGTTCTCCTCAGTCAGCATCTCCGTGGAAAGGGACCCGCTATGGCTCGCTCGTGAGCCAGTCGGAATCCCGGCGAGGTACTTGTCAGTGAGCAGGCCCTGGGCCAGAGGGGAGAACACGATGCATCCAATTCCCTCCTCCGCCAGCACGCCAACGAGCTCTGACTCAATCCAGCGATTGAGCAGTGAGTACGACGGCTGGTGAATGAGCACCGGTGTCCCCAGGCGGCGCAGGATTGCGGCTGCCTCCTTTGTGCGCTGCGCCGAATACGACGAGATGCCCACATAAAGGGCTTTGCCCTGGCGCACCGCAGCGTCGAGCGCTCCCATGGTCTCTTCCAGTGGCGTCTCGGGATCGAAGCGGTGCGAGTAGAAGATGTCTACGTACTCCAGGCCCATGCGCTTGAGGCTTTGGTCGAGGCTGGCCAGCAGGTACTTTCGCGAGCCCCACTCGCCGTACGGACCGGGCCACATGTCGTACCCCGCCTTGGTCGAGATGATCAGCTCGTCCCTCTGGCCGGCCAGGTCTGTCCGGAGGATTCGACCGAAGTTTTCCTCGGCTGAGCCCGGCGGAGGGCCGTAGTTGTTGGCCAGGTCCAGATGCGTGATCCCAAGGTCGAAAGCTCGCCGGACGATCGCGCGCTGGACCTCGAATTGCGTGTCGCCACCAAAGTTCTGCCACAGGCCAAGCGAGATGGCCGGCAGCTTCAGGCCGCTTCGGCCGCAGCGGCGGTACTGCATGTTCAGGTAACGCTCGTCGTTCATCGATGTCCTCCTCTCTCTACGCCGGCCGCTCGCACAGGCGAAGCGGGGTCAGTCGGGCCGCTTCGCTCCGGTCATTATTGCGACGGCATTCTCCATCGAGCTCGTCGCCGGGGTGACAACTGCGACGCGTTGCCCCAGCCGCATGATCTGCACTCGATCGGCGAGCGCGAACACCTGGGGCATGTTGTGGCTGATGAGGATGACTGGAAGGCCCCGGCCGCGGAGGTCGCGGATCAGCTGGAGTACCTTCTCATCGACGGGACCTCGGCGCCCAACCTCATATCGGCGATAGTGCCGGCGGCGCTGGATTCCGAGATCGACGCTCTGCACATCGGCACGCTCGGGCTAGTCCTAGAGCCCATGGCAACCACGCTGACCGAGCTTGCGTCGAGAGAATATCGTCGGAGGCTGGTCATGGTGGACCCGAACATCCGGCCGGCCATGATCGGCGTCGATGGGTCATACCGCCGCCGCCTGGACTTGCTGATATAGATCCGTGTAGGGGTCAGGATGGGCCTGACCTCTGCGGGGAGACCGGCGTTTTGCTATACGGCTTGAGACCGTCGCTTTTAGACACCGGCCCTCGCCCTTTGACTGAGGCGACGATTGGGTTCCAACGGCAGAGACCGGAGATGGCGCATCAGCGGACGCTGGTCAGAGGTAGCGAGAACCACTGGGGTCGGCCAAAGATAAGGAGGGCGCTATGAGCGCTGTGGTCGGCATTGATGTGGGTGCCTATAAGCACGCCGCCGCGGTCTGCAGATCGGGAGAACGGGAAGCCGAGCGAGGTGTGTTTCGGCTCTCCGCCGACCGGGCTGGGTTCGACGAGCTGGACCGTTGGTTGGAGAGCCAAGGACCGGTCGAGCGGGTGGTGTTGGAATCGAGCGGTCACTATTACTGGCCGCTGGCCAGTCACCTCCATCGAGGTGGCTACCGGGTGGCGGTTGTCAATCCGCTGCAGGCCAAATACTTTGCCAAGAGCCGGTTACAGCGGAGCAAGTCGGACCCGGCCGATGCCCGCACACTGGCGGCGATGGGGATGAGCGAGGAACTGCGGGTCAAGGACCCGCTGCTGGGCGCCGAGGCAAAGGAGGCGGCCCGTTTTTGGGGCGGCCTGGTGAAAGAGCAGGCAAAGATCCGCCAGAAGCTATTGCGGCTGGTGGACATTGGTTTCCCCGAACTGAAGGAGTGCTTCGAAGACCCCCTGTGCGAGACCGCGCTGGCAGTCCTCCGTGAGGCGCCGACGGCGCGAGCGGCTTCCCGCAAGCGAGTCTCAACGTTGGCCGAAACGACTAGGCCCGGCGGTCGGCGTCGTTTGGGGGAGAACAAAGCCCGCCGACTCCATGAGCTGGCCGAGAAGACCATCGCACCGCCGGAACTGGATGCCCAGATGAGCTTTGAGGTGGGGATGCTAATTCAGCAGTTCGACCTCCTCGACAAGCAGATCGAGATTGCCGAGCAACGGGTAGCCGAGGTCCTTGACTCAGAGCTGGCCAGGCGGCTGCAGACGATTCCGGGCGTGGGCCCGGCGCTGGGGGCCACCTTCATCGCCGAGATCGGCGACATCTGGCGCTTCGAAGATTTCGACCAGCTCGCTTCCTATGCCGGCGTTCATCCCAAGGAGCTGAGCTCAGGCACCAAGGGCCACAACCCCGAGACCAGCTGGCGCATGGCCAAGACCGGCAACTCCTATCTCCGCTCGGCCGCCTACAAGATGGCCGTGGTCGGAACCCAGCACAACCCCGTCATCCGCGCTCACTACCTGCGCAAGCGAGCTCAGGGCAAGAGCGCTATGAACGCCCTTGGTCACTGCATGTCCAAGGCCCTGGCCATCGTCTGGGGCGTCTGGCGTTCAGGTCGCGACTTCGACCCAACCCTCGGCGGCCCCAGGACTTGACAAAACCCTATGGGTTCTAAAGGTCCATTCAACTTGAACTCGGCTCCGGCTTTATGCGTGCCTCTTCACAAACCGACCTCCAGGGCTTCGCATGCAATCGCCAGCGGGTCGGTTAGCCTCAGCCGCGCCGAGTGGCGCCTGGC
>JALZAL010000345.1 GCA_030948325.1 Candidatus Dormiibacterota bacterium | reverse complement strand
AGGCGGCGGCATTGCCGGCGCCTATCAAGACCTGCCGCCGTCCAACCAGCGGACGAATTCGCGCGTCTTCGCCGCTACGACCCGGTCGGCCTCTTCGATATAGCCGCGGGGCGCCGGCTGCGTGCGCACGTACAGGTCGTCGATGCCGAGAAAGCCACCATTGAGGCGCGTGCGGACTGCCGCAGGGACAGCTGACGGCGCGGAGATATCCGCGATCGGCGGCAGATCGCCCTCCGCAGGCTGAAATTCGTGCCAAACGCCGGCGAGTGCAACGGCGATGCCGGCGCTCTTCGGAGCAAGCTCGGCGCCACTGGCAAGGTCGATGCCTCGACCGCCGTACACATGCGCCAGCCGTTGGGCCCTGGCTGGGTTACGGCTCGCGATGGTGACGTCCGCACCCGCCAGCCGGGCGGAATGAGCGAGGGAGGATCCCATCCGGCCCGCGCCCACGATTAGTACGCCGCGGCCCGCCAAGGTCGATCTCTGCTGCAGCCAAGCCACTGCCCGCTGCGCGAGATTGGCGCTGCTGGCTGTGCGCCCGGCCCGGGCGCGACGCCCGGCGGCGATCGCTGTTTCGAACAGGCGCTGGAGCCGAGGATCAACTGAACGTGCTGCGCGGGCGTTCCCCAGTGCCGACCTCACCTGGTGAAGGACCTCGTCCTCACCGATGATCGCACTCTCCAATCCGGAGGCGACCCGCATGAGATGCAGCACCGCCAACTCGCCAGTTTCAGCCTTGAGGCGAGCATCCAGGTCTGGCATCGTGCCAAGCCCGTAGAGCTCAACGCGATGGCAGGTGCTGAGCATGATCGCGCGATCACCGGCAATCGCGTCCTCCACCGACCGTGCGATCAGGTCGCGCTCATCTGCACCTACTGTGTCGGCATGAACCGCCATCACCCAGGGTTCTTGAACTGACATCAAGCCTGCCTATGCTACGTGGGCTAACGCGCGCCGATGGGCCACCTCCCCGCCGCGGTGCCGAAGGTGACTGTCCGGCTGTTGGCCGGTCCTGTGCCATGATCGGCTGATGAAGGCAGTCGGTATCGGCGCGCGCCGCTTGGAAGGCGCTGAGAAGGTGTCAGGCGCGACGCGATTCACTGCCGACCTCCAGCTGCCGGGGCTCCTCTACGTCCAGCTCGTGCTCAGCCACCTGGCCAGCGCAAGAATCCGCGGCATCGACACCGGGGCGGCGAGATCGGCGCCAGGCGTTGTCGACGTCGTGACCGGCGCCGACCTTCCGAGCATGATCGCGCCCAGTCCAGAAAAGCCGCTGGCAGTTGGACGCGTCTTTTTCGTCGGACAGCCAGTGGCGGCAGTGATCGCCGAGAGCGAGACCGCGGCCTTGGACGCGGCGGCGCTGATCGAGGTCGACTACGAACCGCTACCGGCGACAGTCGATTCAAAAGCAGCAATGCGCGAGGGCGCAGCGCAGGTGCTGGATACAGAGGAGACCGCGGACAGCGGGGACGCTTCTATGCACGGCGCGGGCACCGACGCCGAATCTGAGGATTCGCCCGCGAAACGGCCGCCGAATGTCACGGGCGTCGTCAACCTCAAGCGAGGAAATGCTGGCGCGGCGCTAAAAACGGCCGACGTTGTCGTCAAGGCGACGTACAGCCTAGCCGGCGTTCACCACTCGCCCATGGAGCCCCACGTCTCGATGGTCCGCCCCGAGCCCGATGGCGGGATGACGGTCTGGGCGCCGACGCAAGGACCCTTCTACGTGCGGGACGAAGTCGCGAAGGTGCTCGACATACCGACCTACAAGGTGCGAGTGATCCCGATGGCCGTGGGCGGCGGATTCGGAGGTAAAGTCACCCTCCTCGAGACTCTACTTGTCCTCCTGGCCAGGCGGACCGGGCGCGCGCTGCGCCTGACCTTGACCCGGCAGCAGGTGTTCGGAGTCGCTCGGTCCGCACCCGCGGCAAGCTTCGACCTCGAGCTTGGCGCGAAGCGCGACGGCACATTGGTGGCGCTCCGCGCGCGCTATCACTACGACAACGGAGCCAGCGCCGGATGGCATTGCGGGATCACGGGCTCATTCCTCACCGGAACATATCAATGCCCCAACTTCGAGATCACCGGCTACGAGGTGTCGACGAACAAAACCCCCGTCGACGCTTATCGAGCTCCCGGCGCGCCGCAGGCGTACTTCGCGCTCGAGTCTGCGTTGGACGAGCTGGCTCTCGAGCTGAAGCTCGATCCGATCGAGCTCCGTCTCCGCAACGCGTCGCGCGAGGGTGACCTCGGTGCCGAGGACAAGCCGTGGCCGCGCATCGCGATGGTCGAATGCCTCGAGGAGGCCGGGCGGCATCCGCTTTACACGGCTCCATGTGAAGACGGTGAGGGGGTCGGTATCGCCCTCGGCTCGTGGGGAGGCGCGCGGACGCCATCCGCCGCCGGCTGTCGCGTCGAACCCGACGGAACGTTGACGGTGCATATCGGAACTGTCGACGTCAGCGGCTCGACGACGGGGCTGGCGATGATCGCCGCTGAATCCTTCGGCATCTCGCTGGATAAGGTTCGGATCGAAACCGGAGACACGGGTGTCGCGCCTTTCGGCCCGATCGCGGCGGGCAGCCAGGTGACGTACAGCGTTGGCGGAGCGGTCCAGGAGGCAGCGCTCGAGGCGAGGCGACAGCTGTTGGAGATCGCCACCAACGAGCTGGAGGCGGCGCCCGAGGATCTCGAGATCGTCGACGGGCGCGTGACGGTGCGCGGTGTACCAGACCGCTTCGTCGAGATCACGCGGCTGGTGACACTGAGCACCGAGTTCATGGGGCGGTACAGGCCGATCCAGGCGACAGGCCGTTCCGCGGTCAAGGAGGCGTCGCCCATATTCACGGTCCACATCGCCAGGGTCCGCACTGACGCCGAGACCGGCGCCTTTCAGCTCACGGGCTACGCGGCGATCCAGGACGTCGGGCATGCGATCAATCCACCCGAGGCCGAGGGACAGATACACGGCGGCGCGGTCCAGGGCCTCGGACGGGCGCTGGGAGAGCAGCTCGTTTACGACGCCGACGGCCAGCTGCGGACCGCCAGCTTTCTCGACTACGAGCTCCCAACCGCCGATCAGCTGCCCGAAATCGACGTGCGCCTGATCGAGGTGCGGTCTGCGGTCGGGCCCCTAGGCGCCAAAGGGGTCGGCGAGCCGCCAGCAATACCCGGGCCGGCCGCTCTTGCCAACGCGCTCGCGCGAGCCACCGGAACGAGGGTGCGAGACCTCCCCATCGATCGCTCAGCGTTCGTCAGGTAGATTCACGCGAGCGAGAAACAGGGGCAGTTGGTACCGATCACCTTAAATAGGGACGCTGTGATCGTTACTCAAGAGGCGAACGCACCAGTCGAAAGGGGAAGTCCCGGATCGAGCATGCGGGCCTATGTGACCCGGACCCTACCGTCCTGTTCGCCAATCGTCGTCTTCAATCGCGCTCCAAGCGAGCCAAAGCCGGAGGGCGGCTTCAGACGCGGAGCTGGTGGAGTGATCACGGCGTTGCTTACGCTGGCCGAGGCGACCGAAGCAGATTGGGTCGCCTGCGCGCGCAATGACGACGAGCGGCAGATCGCCGCAAGTCACGGCGCTGCGGTCACGGTCCCATTGCTGAACTCCACCGGCCGCCTGCACTATGCAGTGCCCACTAAGGAGCAGTACGACATGTATTACGGGGTGTTCGCCAACCCCGTGCTGTGGTTCATCCAGCACTACCTGTGGGATCTGGGCAACGAGCCGGTCATCGACGACCGCATCCATCAGGCGTGGGAGGAGGGTTACGTCGAAGTCAACCGCCAGGTGGCGGACAAGGTGGTCGGGGTCGCCCGTGAGGCGCCGAAGCGACCCCTCGTCCTCGTCCACGATTACCAGCTCTACCTGGTCCCGGGACTCGTACGAAAGGCATTTCCCGCGGCGATGCTCCAGCACTTCGTGCATGTGCCGTGGCCGACGCCGCAGTACTGGAAGGTGCTCCCCAAGCACATGCGCGATGCGATCCTCGAGGGTCTGCTTGGATGCGACATTGTCGGGTTCCAGTCGAGCCTCGACGTGCGCAACTTCCTCCTGACCTGCGAAGAGAACGCCGGGCTGCAGGTTGATGAGCGGGAGCGGGCGGTCTTCTATGGCGGCCGCGTCGTTTATGCGCGCCATTACCCGATCTCCATCGATGTCAGCACGACGTCGCGCCTGGCAGCCTCACGTGGGGTCAAGCGTCAAGAGCGTGAGCTGGCGTCGTGGCGCCCGCGGCACCTCATCACACGCATCGACCGGACGGATCCGTCGAAGAACATCGTCCGGGGGTTTATCGCATATGACAAGCTCCTCCGCTACCACCCGGAGCTGCGCGGCCAGGTCCAGTTCTGGGCCTTCCTGCAGCCATCGCGCCAGGACGTAGGCGTTTACAGCCGTTACCTACGGCAGATCCGGCAGACGGTGGGTCGAATCAACAGCGAGTTCGGCACCGAGACGTGGCTTCCGATCCGGCTGGAGATCGGAGAGAGCGAGCGGAAGGCCGTCGCCTCGCTCAAGAATTTCGACGTCCTCCTGGTCAATCCTGTCTATGACGGGCTCAACCTGGTCGTCAAGGAGGGTGCGCTGGTCAACGGCACCAACGGGGTGATAGTGCTGTCCGAAAACGCCGGTGCCCATGAGGAGCTTCAAGCACACGTGCTGTCGATCAACCCTTTCGACGTCGAGGCCACCGCCGCCGCCATGTACACCGGTCTCACGATTGGTTCGGCGGGGCGGCGTCGTTTGAACGAGGGAGCGCGTGAGGTGGTGCGAAGCAACGACATCACACGGTGGATCAGCC
>JALZAL010000320.1 GCA_030948325.1 Candidatus Dormiibacterota bacterium | reverse complement strand
TCCTGCTGGCGGCCCTTTCGCTCCACCGCGTGGTCTTCGGGTTGATCCTGATCGTGGCCTTCAGCGTCGGCTTGGCGGTCGTGCTGACCGGAATCGGGATCGCCCTGGCCGGTGGTCTTCCGCTGCTTCGAAGGCTGGGACGCGGTCGGCTACCCGTTGCCACCGGGCGCCTTATGCCTCTCCTCCCAGTCGCCAGCGCCGTGATTGTCACGATCGCCGGCGTCGGCCTCACCGTGCAGGCCATCCCGGCCTTATAGCCTCCCATGGTTAACGAAGGTGGCGGACGGCCGCGGCTCGGCGTGCGGCAAAGTGGTCTCCTAGCCCTGATTAGCCTGATGCTGTCGGCGTGCGGTGGCCAGGTCCAAGGACCGTCGACGTTGTCCAAAGCCGACTTGGTGCAGCAAGTGAAGGCGATTTGCCGCCAAGCCGGCCAGCCCTACCGAACCCCGCCCCCGACCGACCCACGGGAATACGCCACCTTCCTTCATGGGCTGATCCCGGCTGAAGCGCGAGGCGTTCGAGCGCTTGAGGCCTTGCGCCCGCCGCCGGACCTGTCGGCCGAGTGGATGGCTCGGGCCATCGGCCCAGAGCGCCAGCAGCTGGCTGACGCCCAGACTCTGGCGTCAGCTCTTGATAAGGCCGACGCAACCCAGGGTCCGATCCTGGTCCAGACCGGGATGGCAACGCTTGACCGTCGGGGTGCCCAAATCAACGGGTACTGGAGTCAGCTTGGCATCAGCGACTGCCTGGATTCACCTCTATAGATCCTCGTAGGTCGTTCGACAGCGACTCCTGCTGACGTCAAAGGAAATGCCGCGAAACTATCTGAGCGCTCGTTCATATAGAATTCCAATAATGACTCGGACCCGGCTCACCGCCGTCGATCCGGAGGCAGCGATCGACGCCGAGAAGGCGATGCCCGATGCCAAATTCCTTGATCTGGTGGTCGATGCCTTTCAGGTTCTGGCGGACCGGACCAGAGCGAAGATCTTGTACGCACTTTCGAGGCGGCCGTTGTGCGTACGAGACATTGCGATCGCCGTCGGCAGCAGCGAATCCGCGACCTCGCACCAGCTGCGTCTGCTGCGAGAGCGCCGGCTTGTCAAGGCGGTACGGCGTGATGGAAACCAGATCGAGTACCGGCTGGACGATCACCACGTTGCCAACTTATTTCGAGAGGCCGAGTACCACGCAGATCACGTTCGAAAAGGTCTTCCAGATCATCTCTAACGGACGCCCGGAATCGTGACTGAGCCAATTCGAGAATCACGAGGTGCAGCGTCCAAGCATGGGTTTCAGGATGAGCAAGCGCACCGCCAGGCGGCCAACCGCGCCGTCGCCGTTTCGGCGGTCGGTCTCGCGATCACCGGCGGGGTCGAGCTAGCCCTCGCCCTGGTCACTGGCTCGGTCGCCCTCCTCGGTGACGCCCTCCACAATCTCTCCGACGTCTCGACGTCTGCCGTCGTCTTCTTCGGCTTCTACGTCTCCAAACGCAAGGCGTCGCCGACCTACCCCTACGGATATGAGCGTGCTGAGGATCTTGCGGGGCTCGGGGTTGCGATCGTCATTTTTGCCAGCGCGATCTTCGCCGGCTACGAGAGCTACCGGAAACTGGTGGCTGGGACGGGCACCAATTACCTCTATGTCGCGATGGGCGCCGCGGTGATCGGCATGGTAGGCAACCTGGCGGTGTCCCGGTACAAGCGGAGGGTCGCCAGGCAGATTCAGTCGATCACCATGGAAGCCGAGGCGACCCACTCCTGGCTTGACACCCTCTCGTCCCTTGGGGCCCTTATTGGCCTGATCGCAGTCCGTTTCGGCCTTCGCTGGGGAGACCCCGTGGCCGGATTCGCCGTAACGCTCTTCATCCTGCATGTCGGATATGAAGTGACGAAAACCATCACCAAGCACCTGATGGACGGTGTGGATCCAGAGCAGCTAGAGGCGGCTCGGATGGCGGTACAGGGGCTCCCGGGGATCGAAACCGCTAACGTCCGAGGCCGTTGGATGGGTCGGTCGCTGGTGATCGAGGTCGAGGGCTACCTCCCGGAGACTGCCCGCATTGCCGATGCCGAGAGTCTCCGGGGGACGGTTGAGTCGGCGGTCCACGAAGCGGTCCGTGAAACGCGGCGGGTGATTTGGATCCCCCGGCTTGCAGGGTAGGTTTTCCGAGCTATTTGCCGTCACGCAGAACGGACTTTCGCTGCTCGAGCTCAACTTTGTCGATCTCGCCGCGCGCGAAACGCTCCTCGAGGATCTTGATCGCGGACGATCCCTGAACGCCGGTCATCGAGGGCCGGCTAAATTGCCGAACCACCCAGACGACCAATCCGATCACGACCGCCCAGAAGACGACCATCGAGAAGGACATCCAGAACCAGCCGCCTGAGCCGTACCAATTCATCATTTTTCATCACCTCCAACTGATTCCATTGTTCCCCGTCAGCCTCCAGCCAATCAGGGCCATAAGTCCCCCGATGTGGGGCCTACGTTCCCCTGGCACTGTTGGGCCCTGGGTGAGCTCCTGCTAACCATCCCTGCCACCAGGTGTGATCAGCCCGGTCTCGTAGGCGAGGGCGGTGAGCGCAGCGCGGTCGCGACAGTCCAGTTTGCCGAGGATGTTGCGAACGTGGGTCTTCGCGGTGAGCGGGCTGATCACGAGCCGACCGGCGATCTCGGCGTTGCTCAAGCCGCGCGCGACGAGGTTGAGGATCTCGCGCTCGCGGTCGGTCAGTTCGTTAAGAGCCGTGGGGGGAGTTGCCGGGTCCCGACGCGCGGCGAACTCGGCGATCAGGCGGCGGGTGACTTTCGGCGCGAGCATGGCATCGCCAGCCTCGATGACGTCGATCGCGGCCAGCAGCTCATGAGGGCGAGCGTCTTTGAGAAGGAAGCCGCTCGCACCGGCGCGCAGCGCGCTGTAGACGTAGTCGTCCAGGTCAAAGGTCGTGAGTACGAGCACACGGGTGCGCTCGAGCGTTGGGTCGGCGCAGATCAGCCGGGTAGCCTCGAGCCCGTCGATCACGGGCATGCGGATGTCCATCAGCACCACGCTTGGAAGCAGGCGCCGGGCCAGGTTGACGGCCTCGCGGCCATTGCTCGCCTCGCCGACGACCTGCATGTGCTTCTGCGCCTCGATCAGAGCGGCAAACCCGCCGCGGACGGCGCTCTGATCGTCGGCGACGAGGACGCGGATCACGCGCTGCCCAGCGCGTAGGGGAGGCGAGCGTCGACCCGAAATCCACGCTGTAGCGGCGCCGCGAAGAGGGTTCCGCCGACCCCCGCGGCGCGCTCGTTCATACCGATGATGCCGACGCCGGCGGTGGGCTCCTTGCTCCTCCCGGCAGCCCCCGCACCGTTCTCAACGGCAATGGCGAGCTCGCTCGGCTCAAATGATAGGTTGATGTGGACAGGCGCGCCGGCGGCATGCCGCCGAGCATTGGTCAGCGATTCCTGAACGATTCGGTAGGCCGCCAGCGAGACGGTCTCGGAGAGTTGGTCTGGTCGGGCGCCGGTTATGTCGAGCCGGATGTCGGCCCCTGCGTCGCGTGCAAGCTCGACTAGCTCGGCGACGTTGTCCACACCAGGCGCTGGGGAGCGCGGAGCATCATGCTGGTCGCCATCGCGCAGCACCCCGACCATCGCGCGCAGCTCTGCGATCGCATCGCGGCTTGCATCCTCGATAATCTCGAGAGCTGCTCGCGCGTGTCCTGGATTGCGGTCGAGCAGCTGCGCTGCGGTCGCGGCTTGCACGTTGATCGTGGTGAGCGTGTGCGCCACGATGTCGTGCAGGTCACGAGCGATCCGCATCCGCTCCTGCTCGGCGCGATGTTGCGCTTCCTGTTCTCGCGTTCGCTCGGCGAGCGCAAGCCGCTCGACCAGCAGCGCGACATAAGAGCGCCGGGTTCGCAATGTCTCGGCCGCCAGCAGGGGAATGCCTACCAGAGTCACGTGGCCCAGCGTCTGGACGATGCTGACCTGGCCCGGATGGAGCACGTCAGCGACAATCACGGCGGCGATGGCTGCCACCGCGGCGACCAGTTGCTGGACCCGGCCGCGGGTCAGTGCCAGTGAGTACAGCGCAACGGCGGGCGCGAGTACGGCAATCGCACCTGCCGCGGGGTCGATATGCAAAAGGACCAGGACGAGCCCTCCGGATA
>JALZAL010000319.1 GCA_030948325.1 Candidatus Dormiibacterota bacterium | reverse complement strand
ACCTGCTGGGACAATGCCGTGGCCGAGAGCTTCTTCGCAACCCTCAAGAATGAGCTGATCTACCGCCACGTCTGGCCCACTCGTCGCGATGCGGAACTGGCAATCTTCGAGTTCATCGCCGGCTGGTCACGATATGTGGGTGATCCGGCCGGTACTGTTGTGCTGTGGTGGAAATCTATGTCTGGGTATCGGGCGCCGTAGGCGCTGGGTGGGGGCGGGGCTCCGCCCTGCCCCCACATTGCGGGAGTGCGCGTTGAGCCGGCGGCAGGGTGAGCGGACGTCACGCTCTCTGGGTGAGATCGAAACGGGCGTGCGGAGCGCAGCGGTGGAGTTGCGTGACAACGATATTGAGGCGTCTGTGACCGCTGCCGTTCGGCTGTGGTGGTCGAGCCGCTTACGCGGTCGGCGATTCGCTCAACTTGTGTATTTAGCGCGCGACGTGACACGGCGGCGTATCTCGCTCGGCGTCGTTCAAGGCGGTGAGCCGGGGCGGCGTAAGGCGATGCCGTATTTCTTTGCGATCTTGCGCGATCTTGTCGATCACGAGCAGTTGGTGCCGGAGCAACGCTCCGACCCAGGGAGGGTGGAGTGACCTGGTCGCCACACATGACCGTGACGATGAACGGTGGTGTGATCCAGCTGGGCCATCCGCTTATTGACGAGTACCTGGAGCTGGTTGCAGCACGAGCAAGGGCTAACACGTTGCTAGCTCAGGCATTTGATCTGAAGGTGTTCTTCTCGTTCGTCAGCAAGGACCCCAGTGACGTGACCACTACAGACGTGTTGGCGTTCATCAATGCCCAGCGCCAACCGCAGCGTGGCACCAAGGTAGTGCGCATCGAGGATGGTGAGGCCGGCCTGGCAGCACGGACGATCAAGCGCCGGCTGGCATCCATCGCCGGTTTGTACGAGTACTTGCTGATCCGGGGCGACTCCAACATAGCGCACAATCCGGTTCCTCGGGGTCTAGCGATGCGCCGGACGGGCCAGCGAGCCGTGCGGGGTGTGCCACTCATCCGAGCACCCCGCACGCTTCCTCGGGTGATCGATCCGGATGAAGTGGACCGCTTTATGGGTGCACTTCGGACCTATCGCGACCGAGCGATGGTGGAGGCGATGCTGTTCGGCGGACTACGCCGCTGCGAGGTCCTCGGCTTACGGCTCGAGGATCTGCGCCCTGGGGAGCGTCGCCTCTTCATCATCGAGGGCAAGGGAGGCCATCAACGGATCGTGCCCATCTCCAACCGGTTCTTCCGCACGGTAGCCGAGTACTTGCAGCTTGAACGCCCGAACACCTCGACAACCGAGCGGATATTCGTGGTACTGAAAGGCCGTCGGCGGGGTGAGCCGCTGACCGCCGCTGGCCTGGACGAGATCGTGGCCGGCGCCCGCCAGCGGGCGAACCTCGCGCGCCTGACCTGCCATCAACTCCGCCACACCTGCTTTACTCGTCTGCGGGAAGCGGGAATGGCTCTCGAGGCCATCCAGGCTCAGGCTGGCCACCGCTCAATTGAGTCGACGCGCATCTATTTGCATCTTGCCAACGACTGGCTGGCGAACGAGTACCGGCGCGCCGCCGAAGCCATCGAAGCCGAAGCGCTGGCCAGCAGCTGATGCCAGCCGCGGTCGTTCTCCAGATCGAGCACGCCGACACCGTTGCCAACTACGGAGCGGCGATGCGCGCGGCGAGGCGCAAAACTGGCCGTTCCACTCTGCAGGCAGCTCGTACCTTCTGCGCCAAGTTGCAGCGAGCGGGCGGCTGGGAGCGATTGAGCCTCTCGGAGCAGGTCGATGCGATCGGCAAGGCTCGGTCGTTTGCGTCGTGGCTCATGGTCACCGGTCAGCTCAACGTCTCGGCCGAGGTGTTCGGTCGAGTAGATTTGTGGCTGGGGAATGCGGCTCGGGTCTTCTGCCCTGCTGCCCACGTATGGTTCATCCAGACGTGTGAGCGACTCGGTACAGGACCTGACGACGTAGCACTGCAGTGGAACACCCTGGCCAAGGTCACGGCGATGACGGGTACTGCGCCCGACAAGATCGCCGAGCGAGCGTTCGAACACGCGCGCACCGCGCTCATCGACGCATATGCCGGCCGCGGTATGCCAGCCTCTGGACGCAACCTGGCGGCCATCTTCCATCGACTGCGGCTGACGCTCTTCCACGCCGGCCGGCTCGACACGCATCGTCATCCTACGCGGCACGCACCCGTGTCCGTCACCGGTTGGGCGATGGTTGCCCCAGGCTTCGCGGAGACGGCTCAGCGCTATGTGGCCCAGGTCACGCTCAGCCTGAGGCCATCGACGGTCAAGTGCATCGAGCGCGATCTACGTGAATTTGGCACCTGGCTAACGCGTCGCTATCCCGAGGTGGCAAGCTGCGCTGATCTCGAACGAAGCCACATCGAGGCCTACAAGAGCTGGCTGGTCACCACACCCAGAAACAGCGCGGGCGGCAAGCCGCTGAACCGGATCAGCATCAAAAACGCGCTGATCAATCTGCATTGCTTCTTCGACCGCATCACCGATTGGGGCTATCCCAATCCCCCGCAGCGGCCGCTGGTCTTCGCTGGTGACCTCCCGATCATCGATAAGCCGCTTCCTCGATTCCTGGACGATGCAGCGGCAGCGAAGCTGCTGCGCACCGCTCGCCAGGATGCGGACCCGCTAGCTCGGCTGGTTACTGAGTTGCTGGCTCGCACCGGCATGCGTCGCGGTGAACTGCTGGACCTCACCGTAGATGCCATCGTGCAGATCGGCTCGGCCTACTGGCTGCGGATTCCGCTCGGCAAGCTGCACAACGACCGATACATCCCCCTGCATCCGCAGCTCAAAGAACTCCTGGATGATTGGGTTGCAAACCACCGTTCCACCGAGGTCCGGTCCAATCGGCTCCTCATCGAACGCAACCGTCCGGTTACCGCTCATCGAGTTGCCAAGATCCTGCGTCAACAAGCTGCAGGCGCGGGAATTGGACACGTCACAGCCCACCAGCTTCGGCACACGCTGGCCACCCAGGCCATCAATCGGGGCATGAGCCTGGACGCTATTGCCGCACTGCTTGGCCATAAAACGTTGGCGATGACGATGGTCTACGCGCGCATCGCTGATAAGACGGTGGCCAACGAGTACTTTGCCGTCACGGAGAAGGTTGAGGCTCTCTATGACAAGCCACGCCAACTCCCCTCGGACGACGAAGGCTCCGAGATGCGCAAGCTCCGCAGCGAAATGCACCGGCGTATGCTCGGCAACGGCTATTGCGCGCGGCCGGTCGAGATGGACTGCCATTTTGAATCAATCTGCGAGTCCTGCACGTTCTTCGTCACCACGCTCGACTTCCGGCCAACTCTCCAGCGCCAGCGTGATGATGCCGCTAGCAAGGGTCAGGTCGGCCGTCAGAAGATCTTCGACGGTCTGCTCGCCCGACTCGACGAGCCGGCATCATGACACACATCCCGCGGGGCCTTGACACGATCACCCACATAAGTGGAACAACCGGCGCCACCACAGCGCCATCGGCGACATCCCACCAGCTGAGTATGAGGTGCTCTATTATCAGCAACGCGAGGCCGCCGAAGCCGCGTGACTCCAAGCCCGGGAGTCTCCAGAAATCTCAGGGCGATTCAGACACCTAGTATGGCGCTTCGGTGCTGCTCATCGCGGATAATCATGCGGTCGAGGCACTGTCGCCGTTGGATTGCGGATAAGTCCCAGTGCGAAACGAGCTTGTTCGGATCCACACCGATGCGTTTTGGGCTGGTCCGGGTGGTGAGCTCAAGTACGACAAGTTCGATCGTTCGACGGACTCACGTCGGCACGCGGGTCCGTCGAACCAACACCTCATACCCCGTTGCCCCAGCGTTGGAGAAGAGCTTGACTCTCGCAACCGTGACGTGCTCGGTGACCCCATCCACGATCGCACTAAGTTGAACTGCTCCGAGTGCATGATTAGGACGCTTGTCCTCTACCGAGAGCCGATACTCAGCGGAGCCGACCCAAGTGCCACCGTCATCTGCGGTCCCCAGAATGAGTGGTAGTACGGGAACTTCATCCAGTGGGATCGGCCCTCCCTCCGCCACCGCGTAGCCATATCCGATCTTTGCGAGCATGCGCACGAACTCTGTGATCTCCCAATTTCTCGAGGTTCGGGTGGCAGTAGTTCCGAGCGTTGAAGCGACGTCCTGCGGCTTCTTAGTCCCGAACCCAATTGTCTCGTAGCCGACTACGTTGACCCCCGTCATCGGCGGATCGCCCGAAAGGAATGCGGCTCGCCCCAGTATCGGAAGGAGAAGTAAACCAGGCGACTGGTCAGGCTGCAAATGGATCTCTTCGAATTCGTCTCCGCGTAGGATCTGAAGAGGTGTTGTAGCTGGGCGATTCTTGGGGTGCCGAGTAGGCAAACCTCCTGCCGAGCGTGCATCGAGCATGAACCCACGAAGGACGGCCCCTTCAATTCGGGAGGTGATCTCGGCGCAGGCGCGACAGCTTGCCTTGGGTAGTACGAACAGGCCGCCTAGTCCGAGCGGAATGACATGCTCGTCGGTCAAGCCTTCGTTTTGGCCGCAGTAGATG
>JALZAL010000306.1 GCA_030948325.1 Candidatus Dormiibacterota bacterium | reverse complement strand
GCAGGCAAATAGATAGTCGCGACAAGCAGCGTCATCTGGAAACCGGCGCTGGAACTCGATGATCGTCCGTGGGAAGTCCGGCCGCGCCACGCCGAGATCGTAGCTGAGCTAACCGGATAGGCAGAAGCACAGGTTATGGGCGGAGCCGGCTAACCCTCTCGCGCAGTCGTGCTCGTCAGTTCCGTAATGTGGTGGCGGTGAGGAGGGTCCTGGCTTCATCGGCGCTGGCCGCCCTCTGCGCTTGCGGCAGTGTCGACCAGGGCGCGGCGCTAACCTCGCCCGCCCCAGGCTGCGACAATGACATTCGTACCTGCATGGAGCAGCGAACCACACCGCCACCAACCGTCATCGACCCTGCGAAGAAGTACACCGCCACGGTGCATACCAATCGAGGGGACTTCGTGATCTCGTTCGTCGATCCGAAGGTCGCGCCACAAACCGTCAACAACTTCGTATATCTCGCCCAGAACCACTACTACGATGGGCTGACCTTCCATCGAGTCGTGGCAGGGTTCGTCGTCCAGGGCGGCGACCCGCTGGGGAACGGCACAGGGGGACCCGCTTACAAGCTGCCTGACGAGACCAACCCGTCAACATGGCCACGCGGGACCGCCGGCATGGCGTCGAGTCAGGCGGGCGTGAGCGGCTCGCAGTTCTTCATCACGCTGGGCGACGCGCCCTTTCTGGCGACTGGCGGCATCTACAACCACTTCGGTCAGGTGACATCCGGCATGGAAGTGATCGATGCCATCAAGGTCGGCGACAAGATGACGTCAATCGACATCACGGCCTCGTGAGGGGAACGCTCCTAAGTCTCATCGCCCTCACCGCGTTCGCGGCATCGGCGTGCGGCTATCCCGATCCTTACGCGGCCAGTGCCCCGGTCGCCAACGAGAGCCCTGGACCTGTCAGCTCTCCCAGCGCCTCGCCGGGTGTTGACAACTTCAACGATGGGGCGGGTCTGCCGGTCGTGACCTATCCCGACGGGCTCAAGGTCATCGATCTCGTGGTGGGGACGGGCGCATTGGCGGTCAACGGCAAGAACCTGACGGTGCAGTACACGGGGTGGCTCAGCGACGCCACGAAGTTCGACTCCAGCCGCGGCCGCTCGCCGTTCACCTTCCAGCTCGGCATGAACAAGGTCATCGCGGGCTGGGACGAAGGGCTGCAGGGCATGAAGGTCGGGGGCAAGCGCAAGCTCATAATCCCGTCAGCCCTCGCATACGGGCCTAGCGGTCAAACGGACCCCAACACCGGGGCTCAGGTGATCCCGCCCAATGCGACGCTGGTCTTCGACGTCGAGCTGCAGGCGGTGGCCCCGGGCCCAAGCCCGTCGCCCGTCGTTACTCCGACCCCGACGCCGTCCCCCAGCCCTAGCGCGAGCCCGAGCAAGTCACCCTAAAAAACCCCGCGAGACCCAGGCGGGAGACGCCCGGAGGGCCCGCCGCCGCTAGGTGACTGTCAGCGTCCCCTTCATGCCGGAACCTTCGTGGCCGGGCTGGTCACAGAAGATCGTGTACGTGCCGGCTGCGATGTTGTCGACAGTGAAGACAGTGCTGTCCCCGGCGGAGATGTTGCTGCTGCCGGCGAGCCGCTTGCCACCGCTGTCGCGAATGATCAGGTTGTGAGTCGTGTTGTTGCCCGCGTTGACGAGGAAGAAGACGACTTTGCCTGCAGGGACGGAGATGGTGCTGGGATCGAACTTGAACTCGGTCATCGTCACTTTGATCGAGCCCGCCGGCTGCGCGGTCGTGCCGCCGCCGCCGCCGCAACCCGCGAGGAGAACTGCCGCCAGGACTGCGGTCACCAGAGCTTTCACCGAAGAAGTGCCACCCCCACGTAAAGAATCCCGAACAGGAAGAACCACACGACGTCGACGAAGTGCCAGTAAAGAGTAACGGCCGCTACGCCGACGTGATGCTGTGATGAGAACTGGCCTTTGGCCGCGCGGTACAGGATCAAGCTGAGCAAGATCAGGCCGCCCAACACGTGAGCGCCATGGAAGCCGGTCATGATGAAAAAGGCGCTTGCGAAGCTGTTGACCTGAAGGTTCAGGCCACGGTCGAATGCGGAGATGAACTCGTACAACTGTCCGAATTCGAATGCGAGGCCGAGGATGATCGTCGCCGTCCAGAGGTAGAAAAATCTGCGCCGGTTGTCGTGCGCGATCGCGTCAGCGGCAAAGTGGCAGGTGAAAGCGCTCGAGAACAGGACGATCGTGTTGATGACGGGAATCGGCCAGACGGCGACATAGAACTCGTTGGCCCCGTTGGGGGGAGGAGGAGGCCACTGCAGATGGGAGCCGTAAAGGTAGAAGTACGCTGCGAACAGGCTCCCGAAGAACATCACCTCGGATGCGAGGAAGATGTACATTCCCATCATCCCCGGTTTGATCGCCGGGTACTGCGGAGTCGCCTCCCGCTGCATCGTCGCGACCGCCATCAGTGGTGCACCTCCGAGCCCGGCTCGGCGCCGTCACCCGGGTACATGCGCACGTCTTCCAGCAAGACCCAGCCGACAACGCCGTACAGGAAGATCACTCCACCGATGATGGCGAAGGCTATGCGGATTCCCGACGAAAATGGGATTGCGGCGAGCCCCAGGAACAGAACGCCCAAGCAGATGAGAAAAGGCCAGTTGCTGTTGGGGAAGAGGTGGATCCCCAGCTCGCGGGCGCGCGCGGCGAAGTCGACAGTGTTGTCGACGACCTGTGGTATCTCGAGGTCGAACCTCGAGGCATGGGCACGGCTCGGCTCCGCCGCCCGCCAGGCCAGGAATGCAGCGGAGGCCATCTCGCTCGAGGGCCACAGCTTGTAGCCGCAGTTGCGACAGTGGTCGACGAAGCGGGCCGTTTTCAGCCCACAACTAGGGCAGTCGACGGCAAGGCTCGAGTTGGCCAGATCGACATATCGAGGCTTATGGGCTGCCGCCACAGTCGGTTTCGGATTCTATCAGCGAACGGGCCGCGAACCCTTGCACCCGGCATACCTATACTTGATCGCCGTGAAAGGACGCGGCCGATTGCCGCTCACTATCCTCGGCCTGGTTGCGGCTGCCCTCCTCCTCAATTCGTGTGAAGGCGGCGGCGTCTCCCCCATCTTTCCGACACCCGTCTCACCGAACGGCCAGGATATCTACAACCTCTACAAGGCCATCTCGATCCCGGCGATCATCATCTTCCTGGGCGTCGAGATCGCGTTGCTATGGGTCGTCCTCCGTTACCGTCGCTCAAAGCAGCCGCTGGGTTACGTGCCACCACAGATCCATGGCAACCACACCGTTGAAATCGTCTGGACCATCGCGCCTCTGATCGTCGTCCTCGTGATCGCCGCGTACAGCTTTGCTGGGCTGCAAAAGAACTTCCAGCCGATCACCAACCAGGACTTTACTGTCGTCGTTTCGGGCCATCAGTTCGGGTGGGACTATGCCTACCCCGACGGGTTCACAGTCCACCAGACAGGTACCTTGGCCTCCGACGTGACGCCGTTCGTGGTGCCGACCCACAAGCTGATCAGGCTCGAGTTCGAGGGGACCGACGTCATCCATTCGTGGTGGGTGCCTGCGATCTCGGGTAAGACCGACGCCGTGCCCGGCTATCCGAACTACTCGTGGCTGAAGATCGACCAGGTCGGCACCTGGCACGGGGAATGCGCAGAGCTGTGCGGCTCGGGCCATGCCACGATGCAGATCATCGTCCAGGCGATGGATCAGCCCGAGTACGACCAGTGGGTGAAGCAGCAGCTGGCGGCGGCCCATCCATCGCCTTCCCCCTCCCCCTCCCCCTCCCCCTCCCCTTCGCCGTCGCCGTCGCCATCGCCATCGCCATCACCCTCCAAGTCTCCGTCGAAATCCCCGTCGGCGACCCCCAGCCCATGAAGCCGGCCGCGCGACCGGTAGGCCTCCACTTGAACGCCCCTTCGCGGCTAGGATAGGAGTCAGATGGCGGCCACCCAAACTCTGCCCCGGCCGAAGTCGTACGACGACTCGTTCTTCAAGCCGATCAGCATCTGGCTGACGACCACCGACCACAAGTTGATCGGCATCATGTACATGGTCACCGGCATTCTCAGCTTCATCCTCGCGGGGATCTTTGCGCTCGTCATCCGAATCCAGCTGTCGCAGCCGAACCTCTCTGTGGTCGACGCCGAGACTTACAACCAGCTCATCTCCGCGCACGGCGTGACCATGATCTTTTTCTTCGTCACGATCTTCCTGACCGGGATCGCCAACTACATGGTCCCGCTGATGATCGGCGCTCGGGACATGGCGTTCCCTCGGGTGAACCTGCTTGGCTTCTGGCTCGTCCCCGTCTCGATCATCCTGTACTACTGCGGGTTCCTCACCGGAGGGGCGCTTGACGCCGGCTGGACCGGATACGCGCCGCTCACCGAAAAGGCGTACCAGAACCACAGTCTTGGGGTGGACTTCTGGGCGATGAGCCTCATCGTCTGGGCCATCTCGGGAATCATGGCTTCGACCAACTTCCTGACCACGATCGTCGCGCTGCGCGCCCCTGGCATGAAGCTCACGCGCCTACCCCTGTTCGTGTGGGCGCAGATCTCGACCTCGATCCTGCTCCTGATCGTCGGAGCGCCACTGGCGGCGGCCATGATCCTGGTGGAGTTCGACCGCCAGTTCATGACCAACTTCTTCACGACCCAGGGGCGGCCGGTGCTGTATCAGCACCTGTTCTGGTTTTTCGGGCACCCAGAGGTTTACATCATGATCCTGCCCGGGTTCGGCATGATCTCCGAGATCATCCCGGTCTTCGCCAGGAAAGTGATCTTCGGATACATGTCCATGGTCGCCGCGCTGTTCGGCATCGTCTTCCTTTCGATGACGGTATGGGCACATCACATGTTCACGGTCGGCATGAATACCTACGTCGAGGGCTTCTTCATGTTGATGACCATGCTGATAGCGGTTCCAACTGGCATCAAGTTCTTCAACTGGATCGCGACCACGTGGTGGGGCTCGGTTGAATTCACAGTGCCCATGAAGTTTGCGTGGGGATTCCTTGCGACCTTCCTGATCGGCGGCATCACCGGCGTCTACCTGGCATCGGTGCCCGTCGACACTCAGCTGCACCAGTCCTACTACGTCGTGGCCCACCTCCACTACGTGCTCTTCGGAGGCAGCGTGTTCACGATCTTCGCCGGCATCTACTACTGGTTCCCGAAGATCACGGGTCGGATGCTGGGCAAGGCGCTCGGCGAGTGGAACTTCTGGACTCTTTTCGTCGGCTTCAACGGGACTTTCCTGATCATGCATACGCTCGGCCTGGAAGGCATGCCACGTCGCATCGCAACGTACACAAATGCATCATGGGCGACGACGAACGTCATCATCACGATCTCGTCGTTCCTCATCGCCTTCTCGGTCCTCCTGTTCCTGATCAACGTCGTACGGAGCCGGCACAGCGGAGAGATCGCGGGCGACGATCCATGGCTCGCCAACACGCTCGAATGGGCCACCACATCGCCGCCGCCCCCTTACAACTTCGAAAAGGTCCCGCCGGTGCGTAGCTTCATGCCTCTGCACGACCTACGAGAGGCCCGGGGGCAGCCGGCCGAACCCGTTCCTGCACTTTCGAGGTGACGCCGTGATCCTCCTCATAGGCGAATGGGTACCAGCGTGGCTCTACATGAGCGTCACATTCTTGGTCGCGTCGCTCGGAGTGGTTGGACTTGGGTGGTGGGTCCTCCGGGGCGACGCTCTCAACCGAGCGGCAGAGACCGAGGCGGAGGAAGCCGCCACGCCGGATCATCGAGAGGCTCACCCAAAGTCCGGCCACTAGGTAGCGACTAACCTAAAGACATTCCAAACCTCATCGATCTCGTGATCGTGGCCGCGACCTTGGTCGGTGTTGCCAACGGCTACCGTCGCGGGTTCTGGCTCTCCGCCACGCAGTACCTGGGCTTGCTGGCGGGTGTGCTCCTCGGGGCGGTTGCGGCGCAGCCCGTGCTCGACTACATCCGGGTCAACAGCCCGGTCGCGCGCCCACTCGGAGCGATGCTGGTGTTGATCATCGGCGGCAGCCTTGGCTCGAGCATCGGATACGCGACAGGCGAGCCGATCCGAAGGCGAATCCTGCGGATCGGGATCCACAGTTCCACCGATTCGCTTGGCGGAGCGGCATTGTCGGCCGTCGCCGTGCTGGCGATGATGTGGTTCCTGGGTCTGAGCTTCTCCCGCGGTCCCAGCCAGGAGGTCGCGCAGCTCATTCAGAAGTCGGTGGTCCTCCATGAGCTCGACTCGATCGCGCCGCGACCCCCGGCCTTTCTCGCCAGGGTAGGAGGCATCCTGGCCGGAGTGAACTTTCCCTCTGTTTTTGCCGGGCTTGATCCAGCCCTGCCGGCACCCCTGCCAGTCCCGCCATCGGTCGCAACACCTCAGGTGCTCAATGCTGCGAAGTCCGTCGTCAAGGTGACCAGTGTCGGGTGCGGCGGCCTGGTCACCGGCAGCGGCTTCGCCGTCGGAGGCGGTTACATCGTCACCAACGCGCACGTGGTCTCAGGCACGCGCGGCCATCATGTGCAGACGCCAAGCGGCGACGATCTTGCTGCGACTGTCGTTTACTTCGATCCCAATCGGGACTTCGCCCTTTTGACAGTGCCTGGCCTTCAGGCGGCGCCGTTAGGGTTCGGACCCGCCTCGCGCGGCACCGAGGGGGCGGTGATCGGGTATCCGGGAGGAGGCCGCGAGACGATCGAGCCGGCTGTCGTCGACGGGGCCGTCGAAGCCCAGGGCCGCGACATCTACAGCACGAATCCGGTCACCCGGCAGGTCTTCGTTATCCAGAGCAAGGTCAGGCCGGGCAACTCGGGCGGCCCCTTGCTCGACCTGCAGGGCAACGTGCTGGGGATTGTGTTCGCCGCCTCGGCCAGCGATCCCAACCAGGGCTACGCGCTGACCGACGATGAGATCGCCTCCGACCTGCAGGATGCCCGCGGGCGGCACCCCGTCGACACCAGCCAGTACGCCTGTGCTGCCTAGGCGGAGTTTATGAGAGAAAACCCGGATGGTTTTCTCTCATCGCCAGGCGCTTCGCGCGTGGCTGCTCTTTTTCCGGTGTATCGGTTGGGATCTATTTGAGAACTGGTTACTCCTAGCATCGCAATGGAGTGATGAGGACAAAGTCATGGCCGGGGGGGACCCCGGCCAACCTTGCCACGACCAGTTTATGAGAGAAACCCGGATGGTTTCTCTCATCGCCGGGCGCTTCGCGCGCGGACCCGGCCCTCGATCCAGTTGCTAGCGTCGACAAAGCCCGTCACAGGGCCGGCGCTCTCATTCCGGTATATCGATTGGGATTGTTTGACGATTGGGTTCTCCACGCCACGTAAGTGGTGTTGAGGACAAAGTTATGGCCGGGAGGACCCGGCCAACCCTCCCACGCTGGTTAGGGGTTTATTCGGGCTTTGCTTCTTCTATGAGCATTACCGGGATGCCGTCGACTATTGGGTATAGGACCTTGCATTGCGGGCAGCGCAGATGGCCCGGCTCCTTGAGCTCCACCTTCGTATGGCACTTCGGGCAAGCGAGGATTTCGAGCAGCTCTTGGGAGATCACCCGCGCATGGTAGTACGGATGGCGCCATTGGGCGCCAGAATTCCAGTCGATGGATGCCCAGACGGTTCTCACCACCACCAGGTCCGTTCGCAAGCGGCTCGACTTCGACCGGCCGGTGCCCAAAGAGCTCCTGCTCGAATGCCTCGAGGTCGCCGTGCAGGCGCCGACCGGGGGCAACAGCCAGGGCTGGCAGTTTGTGATTGTCACCGACGCCGGGAAGAAGCGGATCGTCGGCGAGCTCTATCGAGAGTCGTGGTACGCCTACGCCGCCAGCGGTCGCCAGAGGTACGCGAAGGAAGATATGCGCCGCGAGCAGCTGCCTCGCGTCGCGTCGTCGGCTCAGTACCTGGCGGACCGAATGCACGAGGTGCCGGTGATGGTCATCCCTTGCATCGAGGGACGCGTGGACAGACCGGAAACCACCACTGAGGGGATCGCTGGGCTCTACGGTTCCATTCTTCCGGCAGCGTGGAGCTTCATGCTCGCCGCGCGTGACAGGGGTCTTGTCGGAGCATGGACAACGCTCCACCTCAAGTACGAGAAGGAGGTCGCGGACCTGCTGGGAATCCCCTATGAGCGCTACACGCAAGCGGCCCTGCTCACCCTCGGCTTCAGCACAGGCGGTGAGTTCAAGCCTGCTCATAGAATTCCACTCGAGAAGATCGTGCATTGGGAGAGCTGGTGATCGCGCACAACGCAGCGTTGCCATCCGCATGAAGCTGGGCACCGTGATCGCCGTTGCCGTAGCCCTCGTCATTCTTCTGTACGGCACCGTCGGGGTGTTCGAGGCCTTCGACCGAGTCTCGCACTCGAACAGCGACACTATCAGGCCCTTTGTCATCACCATGGGCCCGGTCTGGGCGCTTGCGATCGGCGCCGCCACCGTCCTTCTGCGCAAGCGAGGCGACTGACCAGGTTCATCGATCGCCGGCGGCAAGGTTGGGCTCACAGTAAGACAAACGCCATAGATAAGATTTAGGCTCGGGGCTATGGCCATAGACGAATCGAGTAACGGCAAAGCCAGGGGCATCCAGCTCGTGCAGGTCGAGGGCTTCCTCGAAGTTGCGCGTCGCGGAAGCGTGAGCCGTGCTGCCGAGGCGCTTTACGTCACCCAGCCGACTCTTACAGCGCGCCTCCACAGCCTCGAGCGCGAGCTCGGCACCCCCCTTTTCGTCCGCACGCCACACGGCATGCGGCTGACGGATGCCGGCCGGGCGTGGGTGCCCTACGCGGAGCGCGCCCTTCGGGCCCTGGTCGACGGCCGCGACGTGTTGGAACAGGTCAAGTCGGCCTCGGTCGGGCACCTCATGATCGGAGCCGCTCCCGCCGTGAGCACCTACATCCTGCCTGAGCTCCTGGAAACCTTTGTCGCCGGCCATCCCAAGGTCGACGTGTCGGTGCGTACCGGCCACTCGGAAGACGTGGTCGACCTGGTCCTGCGCGACGAGGTGCAGATCGGGCTTGGGCGGTCAATCCGGCACCCTGACCTCGAGCTGCGACCCTTTCATACGGAGGAACTCGTTCTCGTCTGCTCGCCCGACCACCACTTCGCCAAGAGACGGAGCGTGGCCATGGAGGCGGTTGCAGCTGAAAAGCTGATCATGTTCGACCTCACCTCGAGCTACTACGAGATCACCCAGGCGGCCTTCCTGTCGGCGGGTGTGAAGCTGCGAGGTCTGATGGAGCTGGACTCGATCGAGGCCGCCAAGAAGATGGTCGAGCGAGGCCTCGGGGTCGCGCTGCTGCCGCGCACCGCGGTCGCGCGCGAGGTCGAGACCAAGACCCTGCGACTGGTGCGCATGAAGGACGCCCCGCCGATGTACCAATCGATAGTGGCATACCGCCGCGCGGACGCGGGAAGCCCCGAAGGCATTGTGGCGGCCTTCTTGGCGCTGCTGACCGCCGCTTCCTGATGGCCGCAGCATGACGCCATATCAGACTTGCTTATGGATCGTATCAAATCAATCGATTGGACGAATATCACCGCGACGGCTACGTTCTGCGTTATGGATAGCGTGGAACAGTCACAAGACCTCGAAACCGAGCCCTCCGCCCACGAATGCGAGTGCCCTGAGCCCTGCAACTGCGATCACGAAAACGAGTAGAGGAGTGATGGACCTGGTCTCGACGCCCCTGCTCCCCGAGGGATTCAAGGTTGCCGCATCGCGCCACGAAGACCCGAGCAAGCGCTTGCGCCGGCTTCTGGCCACCCAGCCCTACGTTTTCGGGCCGGGTGTGTACGACCCGATGGGCGCGGAGCTTGTCATGTATCACGGCTTCGACGCGGTTTACTTCAGCGGCTATTCCTTCGCCATCGGCCACCTGGGCACGACAGACATGGACCTCTACTCGTCGGTCGAGATCGCCGACGGGGCCCGCCGCACCGTCAGCGCCTTGCGCAAGTTCCAGCTGACGATGGCTATGGGCGACCCCGACAAAGGCGTGGCGCCAGTCCACCTCGAGATCCCGCCCGTCGTCGTCGACATGGACGCCGGCTACGGCAACCTGTTCAACGTGCAGCGAACCGTCGAGCTCTACGTGCGAGCCGGCGTCGCGGCCGCCCATCTCGAGGACCAGGTGATGCCCAAGCGATGCGGCCACATTGCGGGAAAGGCTCTGATCTCGGCCGATGAGTTCGTGGGCAAGCTCAAGATGATGCGCAACGCCGCCGACGACCTCGGCCAAACGGACTTTGTGATCATCGCCCGCACCGACGCGGTGTCGGCGACCGAGGCTCCCGAATCGAAGCGCGGAATCCAACTGGCCATCGATCGCGGGTTGCGCTACCTGGACAGTGGCGTGCCAGACCTCCTGTGGTGCGAGTTTCCGACCGCCGAGCGAGAACCGACAGAGGAGTTCTGCAGCGAGATTCGCAAGCGCTTCCCAAAGGCTCGTTTCGCGTTCAACTACTCCTCTTCTTTCAAGTGGTTCAACGAGACGAACCCGATCACCTGGGACGACCTCGGGGAGCTCGGGGTCGGCTTCATCTTCATCACGCTCGCACTCCAGCACGCCGCCGGGCACGGCATGTCAACCCTCCTCCAAGGCCTCAGGTCGGCAAAGGAAGAGGGCTACATGGCGCTGCAGCGAAAGGAATGGGACGGCGCCGACATCCCGACCCGGAGCCACCATCTCTTCACCGGCGTCCCGTACCACCAGCACGTCGGCCAGGAGTACGGGGCGACGCGCTTGAGAGAGGACATGAACGAACACCTCGAGGCGTCGAAGGTCGTCTGACCCTGACGGGCCTCGCGCCCCCCGCTTTAGACTTCGTCTCGATTCGGATTCGCGAGGGGGCGATGCTCTTATTTCCGTTCCGGTACCTTCGTTGGCTCTTTTCCAACGTTCGGCGCGCGCTCGGCGCGTCGCCTGACTACGTCATTTTCATCCTCGAGGACGACCTGCCTGCTCTGTCTGATCCCCCGCTCCCCCGATGGCAGCGATACTTCTCCAAACCAAGGCTGAGCCTCAAGGAGCTCGGGGCGCGCTTCGACCTCATCGCGCGCAACCCCGAAGCCAAAGGCGTCGTGCTGCACATGCGCCCGGTGCCGATGTCGATGGCGACCCTGCAAGACCTGCGCGAGCTCGTTTTCAAACTGCGAGGAGCGGGGAAGAGGGTTGTCGCCTGGGCCCCTTTCTACACGAATGGCACGTACTACCTCGCGTGCGCGTGCGACGAGATCCTGATGATGCCGGCGGGATCCGTGCAGGCGCTTGGCTTCTCGAGCACGGGGATGTTCCTGGCGGATGCGCTGGCGAGGTTTGGCGTCGAGGCGGACTTCGTCCAGATCTCGCCCTACAAGTCGGCTGCGGACACGCTCACCAAGTCGAAGATGTCCGACGAGCTGCGTGAGCAGATCACCTGGTTGCTCGACTCGATGTACATGGAACTTGTCGGGGCCATTGTCAAAAGTCGCCGCGTCTCCGAGGCGACGGCCAAGGCGCTGATCGACGCCTCGCCTTACGCGGACGATGCCGCAATCGAAGGGCGTGTCGTGGATCTCATCATCGCGGAAGAGGATCTCGCTGCTTACCTCAGCTCGAGCCCCCAAACCGGGCAGCCGGCCGGGCAGGAGACGTCGTCCTTGCAGATGAAGATTTCGACCTGGGAGCAGGCTCGCCGGCAGCTGAGGACACCACCGCCGTCGCTTGGCAGGGCCAGATACGTGGCGATCCTCCGCATCGAAGGGACCATCGTCGACGGACGTTCCGCCCGCCTGCCCTGGAGGCCGCCGGTTGACATCCCGATCCTTGGGGACTCGCGCGCAGGCGACCTCACCGTCGTCCAGCTCGCCCGCCAGGTAGCCGCCGACAAAAGAGCGGTGGCCGCCGTTCTGTACGTGAACTCGCGCGGCGGGTCGGCAACCGCATCCGAGGCGATGCGCCAGGCACTGGATCAGATCAACGCCCGCAAGCCTTTGGTCGTCGTCATGGGCCCGGTCGCGGCCTCCGGCGGCTATTGGGTCGCGACCCCCGGACGCTGGATAGTGGCCCGCGCCGGCACCCTCACCGGCTCGATCGGCGTGCTCACCGGCAAGATCGTCACGGGCGGCATGTGGGCCAGGCTTTTGGTCCACCGGGAGACCATCTCGTTTGGCAAGCACGTGACGATCGGCAGCGACGAAAGGACTTACTCAAGGGAGGAACGGCAGATCGTCAAGGGCGAGATCGATCGGATCTACGAGCTCTTCCTGGACGTCGTCGGGCGCGCCCGGGGCATGGCGCGCGAGGACCTGCATCCAATCGCGGCAGGGAGGGTGTGGACCGGCAAACAGGCCTACGACAGGAAGCTCGTTGACGAGCTGGGCGGGTTGGACGCGGCGGTGCGGAAAGCTCGCAGCCTGGCCGGCCTCGAGGAAAGTGCCCCGGCGCGGGAGGTGCGGGTGCCCCGCAGAATAATCCCGCCGCTCTCCATCGAAGGAGCTGCAGGCTACATAGGCTGGTTGCTTGACGGGGTCGCACTGCTCAATCGGGCGCCGGCCCTGGCGCTGATGAACTTCCTGCCCGACGACTTATGAAGGAAACCCGCTAGTCGATATCGGGGAATCTCCACGGTTGCCGCTCGCGGACCATCGCGTAGACAGCGCGCACTATGCTCTCGCGGTTTGGCTTCGTGAAGTAGTCACCGTCCGGCCCGTAAGCCGGCCGGTTCGGTGACGCGGCCAGGGTTCGAGGGGCCGAGTCCAGGTGCCACCAGCCCTGCTGCGCCTCGAGCACCTGCTGCATCATGAATGCCGACCCGCCGCCAGGCATATCCTCGTCGAGGAACAGCGCGGCATGCGTCCTTTCCAGCGAACGGACTATCGAGTGGTCGATGTCGAAGGGGTTCAGGGTCTGGACGTCGATCACCTCGCACGAGACCCCGAGATCCTGCAGCACGTTCGCCGCTTCGAGCGCGATGGCGCAGCAGGCGCCGTAGGTCACAACCGTCACGTCCGATCCCTGGCGTAAGATCTCCGGCACGCCGAGCGGAACCGTGAACTCTCCCAAGTTGTCCGGCACCTTCTCCTTGAGCCTGTAGCCGTTGAGAACCTCGATCACGAGGCCAGGGTTGTCCCCTCGGAAAAGGGTGTTGTAAAAGCCGGCCGCCTGGGTCATGTTTCGCGGCACTACGACATAGATTCCGTGCAGCGCGTTGAGGACTACAGCCATCGGCGAGCCCGAGTGCCAGATGCCGACCAGGCGGTGGCCCTTCGTGCGGATGACGACAGGCGCCTTCTGGCCTCCGACCGTCCGCCAGTGCAGGCTCGCAAGGTCGTCCGACGCGGTTTGCAGCGCATAGAGAAAGTAGTCCAGGTACTGGATGTCGCAAATTGGGCGCAGGCCGCGCATTGCCGATCCGATCGATTGGCCGAGGATCGTCGCCTCGCGTATGCCGGTGTCGGTGATCCGCAACTCGCCGTACTTCGCCTGAAGGCCTTCGAAAACGAGGTTCACGTCGCCGAGCTTGCCGACATCTTCGCCGATGACGTAGAGGCGCGGGTCGCGAGCGAAGTTGGCGTCGAAGTTGCGCAGAAGCACCTGCCTCCCATCTACCGTCGGAGACCTGTCCGAGTACTCCGCCTGAAGCACCGGGACCTTGAGCGGCGAGCTTTCGGAACGGCTGTAGACGTGCGAGTTGTAGCGCTCCTGGTTGTCTCGCTGATAGCTTTCCGTAAAGCGGATCAGCTCCGAGCGCTCCGCCGAATCGCCGCCTCGCAGCTCGTTCAAGGCCTGGGATGCGCTGGACATCACCAGGGATCGGGTCACCTTTGAGGCCTCTGACAGACCTCGCGCCACATCAGCGACCTCGGTGGAATCCGACCGCTGGAGGATGGCGACCAGGCGGTCGCGCTCGTCGCGGATGGGCGCCTGGAAGGCTTCCCAGGCAAGGTCCCGCGCGGCTTCGACTGCCTCCTTGTCAGCAGCCTCCCAGCCCTCGATCTGCGACTCGCTGGCAACGCCAGATTCGATCATCCAGTCGCGCATTCGTGCGATGCAGTCGAACTCCTTCTCGAATCGGAGGCGCTCCTTGGACTTGTAGCGCTCGTGGCTGCCGCTGGTGGAGTGGCCCTGCGGCTGGGTCAGCTCGGTGATGTGGAAGAGAGCCGGTTTGTGCTCTCGCCGGACGCGCTCGACGCCATTCACGTATGCCTCGACCAGCGCCGGATAGTCCCAGCCGGGGACGACGTGGATGTCGATGCCGGGACGGTCGTCCGGAGTGAAGCCACGAAGGACGTCCGAGATCGAGGCCTTCGTGGTCTCAACCTTGATCGGCACCGAGATTCCGTAACCGTCGTCCCAGACAGACAGTGCCACCGGCACCTGCAGCACCCCGATGGCGTTCACGGCCTCCCAGAACGGTCCCTCGCTGGTGGCGGCGTCTCCGATCGTGCCGAAAGCGACCTCGTTGCCGTCGACCGAGAAGCCGTCCTGCATCGCCTTCAGCTGCGGGTTGTCACGGTAGAGCTTGGACGCGTAGGCGAGCCCGACGAGACGCGGCATCCAGCCGGCCACGTTGGACACGTCCGCCGTGGAGTTCGGCATGTCCACAGATCGCTGGAACTCTCCGCTGTCGTCAAGGAACCTCGTCGCGAAGTGATTGCCCATCTGCCGGCCCCCTGAGGCCGGGTCGGCATCGACGCTCGCATTGCCGTACAGCTGTGAGAAAAACGCTCGGATGTTCGACATGCGGGTCGCCCACATGAAGGTCTGGTCGCGGTAATAGCCGGAGCGCCAGTCGCCGGGGCGAAAGGCCTTGGCCATCGCGAGCTGGGCGACCTCCTTGCCATCGCCGAAGATGCCGAAGGTCGCGTTGCCTCGAAGCACCTCCGCACGGCCGATGATGCTCGCGCGGCGGCTGCGGTAGGCCAGACGGTAATCCCCGATGATGGTTCCGGCTGCAAGCGAAACCTTCGAGTTGCGCAGCGACCTGGCCAGCCGGACTTACCTCCCTACGAGTTGGATGACGGCGTCGGCGAGCACAGAAATCAACACTAGCACGCCACCGCCGGACCTCCGCCACCACCGGACGAAACAGACGGCAGCGATCAGGCCGAGCTGGCGCGCTCCTCTACGTGGTCCTCGGTGTCGGTCTGAAGGAGGCCGGGCCGGCTTGCAGAGAAAGCCTTCTTCATGTGTGAGTAGGCGCTAACCAGCTCGCCGCGCTTCTCCAGGATCTCCGCGTAGATCCCGTGGCAGCGAAGCAGCCGCTCCTCGACGCCGACCTCGGTCAGCCCGCGGATCGCGATTTCAAACTCCGTGTCGGCGAGCTCGTCATCCCCCAGCTCGGCGGCGATCCTGCCCAGCCAAACGTGCGACTCCGCGACGTTGGCGGGCTCCTTCACGCGTTCTGCCATCGCCAGGGCCTGGTCGGCAAACTGACGGGCCGCCCGCACGTTTCCCTGCAGGAGGCTGAGCTCGCACAGGCTCATCAGCACGTGGCTGCGTCCCACCTCGAGCTTCGCCTCTTCGGCGAGCTCGAGCGAACGATCGAGGTGCCTGTGGGCTCCAGCGCGGTCTCCTTTGGCGAGCAGGATCAACCCCAGGTTGTTCTCCGCGCGGGCCAGCGAGACGCGGTCGCGAAGCACCTCCAGCAAAGCGATCGACCGCCCGGCGTACTTGACGGCGGCGTCCACATGTCCCGTCTCGCGATAGGCCAGGCTGAGGCCGCTGTACATCTTGGCCATACGGCCCAGGTCGAAGAGCGACCCCGCGACTTCGATGGCTTCCTCGTACAGCTTGATCGCGACGTCCCAATCCTGGTTGGCGACGTGAACGGTGGCAACGATCGACAGCAGCCTCGCCTCCGTCGCCGGTGGACAATGCTGCAGGCCCCGGCAGATGGCGAGGGCTCGTTCGGCAAGCTCGAGCGCGTCCGGTTTCTGCGTCTGGTGGGCGACCGTGGCCTGCAGACCCATGCACTCGGCCAGCATGAGGGCGTCGTCCACCGACGCGAAGTGTTCGTGGGCATCGCGTAGCAAGGCCGATGCTTCGTGCAGCCTGCCGAGCTGCATGTGAGCCTGGGCGAGGAGGTAGCGAAGATGTCCGAGCCTGTGAGCAGAAGAGCCGAGGTCCAGGAGACGTTCGCCCAGGACGATCGCCTCTTCGTAACGACCTTCTGCGACAGTCGCCTCCAGCTCGATCAGCCTGGTCTTGGCTTCGTCGGTGCCCCCGCTCTGATCGGCAAGAAAGTACTCGACCGACTTGCCGGTTCGCCGCGCGATGTGCTCCAGGGTGGGCAGCGAGGGACGTGTCCGGCCAGTCTCGATCAGGTAGATCGCCGGCGCCGTCACGCAACCCTTGCCGACCAGGGCCAGGCTGAGGCCGGCCTCTTTCCGGGCCTGTTTGACAGCACCAGGTCTGAGGTCCACCCCGGGGAGGCGGCGATGCCCCGCGCGGCGGCTGGCCACGTCCCGATCGGGCAAGGGCAGCTGCCGGGCCTCGCCGGTCTCAATCACGCCTGGCAGCTTAGCCGAAATTAGTTAATGGCGCTTGTGCACGTGCAGCGTCAGACGCTACGGTCGCGTCACAAGCCAAAGTCGGATCTGCCCTACGGGCGCCTTACCTTCCCGGTGGCCATCCATCGGCGAACACGGACATGGTGGCGAACAGAACCGCCAGCGTGGAAGCCATGGTTGCAAGGGCGAAAACGAACCCGAACCTGCGCATATCTCTCACCTCCCGGGCGGCGGAAACTGACGCACACCTACGTAAAGGCTAGAGTTAACGGGCTCATTAAGCTAGTTTCAGATCATATGAAGTCGCGCCGGCTGCCCGTGCGCGCGCCGGTCCCGCGGTCAGGGTCCCCACCGCAGCCTGCGCTCCGCACTGCGGTCTGAGGCGCCTGCGGAACTCAGCCGAAGATCAGGTCCCGCAGGGTGTCGGCGACATGGTTGTCGTCGTTTGCATGATCCGTGAGGGCCTTTGCATCAGGCGCGGTGACGATCTTGCGGAGGTCTTCGTCAGTCACCTCTCGCTTGGCGTCGGCCACTTCCTTGAACCGATGCCAGGCAGCTTGGGTCTGGGCCTCGGTCAGCACGATTCCCAGACGGCCGAGCCGGTGATGGAACGCATGCCGGCCGGAGCGCGCCGTCAGCACGATTCGTGAGTCGGACAGGCCCACGTCTTCCGGCTTCATGATCTCGTAGTTCAGCCGGTCCTTGAGGATGCCGTCCTGGTGGATGCCGGCGGCATGCGCGAAGGCGTTTGCACCGACGACGGCCTTGTTCGGCTGCACGGGCGTTCCGGTCAGCTCGGCGACGAGCCGGGACGAGCGCGTGATCTCGGTCGGATCGACTCGGCACTCGAGTCCGAGCCTCGACTGCCTTACGCGCAGCAACATGACTATCTCTTCCAGCGACGTATTACCTGCGCGCTCGCCAATGCCGTTGACAGTGCATTCGACCCGGCGCGCACCGGCGGTGAGGGCGGCCAATGCGTTGGCCGTCGCCATCCCGAGGTCGTCGTGGCAGTGCACCGAGAAGAGAACTTTGTCGGCACCACGCGCGTCGGCGATCAGCCGGTGCACGAGCTCCCCAAACTCTCCGGGCAAGCAGTACCCAGTGGTGTCCGGGATGTTGATGACGGTCGCGCCTGCCGCGATCATCGTCTCGACGGTTTCCAGGAGGTACTCCGGGTCTGCGCGGCCGGCGTCCTCGGGCGAGTATTCGACCCGCTCGCACAGCGTCCGGGCGTAGGCGACCATCTCAGCTCCCTGCTTAAGTACCTGCTCCCGGGTCTTGCCCAGCTTGCGGTCGATGTGCACGTCGGAAACTGAAAGGACGATGTGGATCTGAGGGGTTTCGGCATCTTTGATCGCGGCCCACACGGCGTCGATGTCCTCGCGCACAGCTCGCGCGAGCGCGGTCACGCCGGCGCCTCGGATCTCCCGGGCGATGCGGCGGCAGGCCTCGAAGTCGCCAGGCGACGAGATCGGGAAACCCGCCTCGATCACGTCCACACCCAGCTTTTCGAGCTGCCGCGCGATTCGAACCTTTGAGTTGGCGTCCAGGTGAAAGCCCGGCGAGCCCTCCCCATCGCGCAGCGTGGTGTCGAGGATGAATACGCGGTCCAGGGTGGGCTTTGCTGACGGCATCAGGTTCTCCTCATGACGACGGGGCCCGACCTGACCACGTCGAGAATTCCGTGGCGGCGCAGCTCTTCGACGAAGCCTCCGACCTCATCGGCGTCTCCGGCAAATTCGACGGTTGTCCAGCTCGGGCCGGCTTCCAGAACCCTGGCGCCTCGCTGCACGAGCTGCGACACCTCGGATGCGGCCACGCGGGCAACCACCAGCTCACGGCTGTGGACGTCGTGGTCGGTGAGGTCTTCGACCTCGACCACGTCGACCAGGCGCTCGAGCTGCTTGAGGACCTGGTCCGCCTCGGCGTGGCCCGCGTCCACCTCGAGCGTCATGCGGAAGCGCCCGGGTTGGCGGCTTGGGCCGACGGAGATCGCGCGGACGTGGAATCCTCGCCTGCGGATCATTCCGGACACCTTGCTGAGCGTGGCCGAGTTGTCTTCGACCAGTACCGACAGCACACGGACACTGACCTCCTTGCCTTGTGGGGAGGTCGGCACCGGTCGCGCAGCGACCGCTGGCGGGAGGGCGCGATCACCCACCGATGGGAGCCTCCCAGAAGTCGTTGAGGCCCTTCCCGAGGGGGACGATCGGGTAGACGTTGGCCTCGGGGTCGATGCGAAAATCGATCAGGAAAGGCCCTGTCGCGCGCTCAGCCCCGTCCATGGCGGAGCGAACGTCCGACAGCTTCTCGACCCGCACGGCCGGCAGCCCGTAGGCTTCGGCCAGCTTCACGAAATCGGGCATGTGCGTAAGGTCCACCTGTGAACGGACGCCGCCGTAGAAATCGTCCTGGAACTGGCGGACCATCCCCAGCGAGAAATTGTTCAGCAGCACGATCTTGATGTTCAGCTGGTGCTCGACGGCGACGGAAAGCTCCTGCGCGGTCATGACAAAGCCACCCTCGCCGGCGACGCACCACACGGGAACGTCGGGACGGGCGAACTTGGCTCCGATCGCTGCCGGCAGGGCGAAGCCCATCGTCCCCGCGCCGCCAGAGTTGATGAACAGCCCGGGGCGGTCGTAGTTCCACCAGAGGGCGGCCCAGATCTGGTTCTGTCCGACATCCGCAACGACCACTGCCTCGTTGCGGCAGCGCCTGTACATGTCGATGAGCACGTCCTGCGGCTGCAGGTGACCGTTCGAGTGCGTGTAGCGGAGCGGGTGATCCTCGCGCCAGGCGTCGACCTGTGCCAGCCACCGTCCGCGATCCTCGTGAAGCGAATCGATGTGGGGCAGCATGGCCTCGAGCGCCTGGCGAGCATCCGCCACCAGCTCGATGTGCGGCCGCACATTCTTTCCCATCTCGGAACCGTCGATGTCGACGTGGATGAACGTCTTGACCTTGGGCGCGAAGTCGGCCAGGCGCGCGGTCACTCGATCGTCGACGCGCATGCCGACCATCATCAGGACGTCGGCGTTTTGCACCGCTTTCAGACACCAGCCCGTGCCCATGAAACCGGTCATATGCAGGGACAGCGGATGGTTCACCGGGAAGCCGCCGATCCCCAGCAGGGTCGTGCCCACCGGCACGCCTGCCTTCTCGGCCAGCTGGAGCAACGCCTCCTCCGCATGGCTGAGCAGGACGCCGTGGCCCGCCAGGATCACCGGCCGCTCGGCGCCGGCCAACGCCGTGGCGGCAGCTTGCGCCAGGTCGAGGTTTACGTGCCCGTTGAGCTGGTAACCCGGAATGTGGAAGTCTTCGCGAGGCGCCCGCTCGGCTTCTGCCATCTGGACGTCCTTGCAGATGTCGATCAGCACGGGGCCCGGTCGCCCGGTGGTCGCGATGTGGAAGGCCTCGTGGATCACCCGTGGCAGCTGACTGATGTCGGTGACCAGGTAGCTGTGCTTGGTCACCGAGCCCGTGGCGCCGATGACGTCGGATTCCTGGAAGGCGTCACGTCCGACCTGCGCGCTGTTGACCTGCCCGGTGATGGCGATCATGGGCACGGAGTCCATGTAGGCGGTGCACAGCCCGGTGACCAGGTTCAATGCGCCAGGCCCGGAGGTGGCGAAGACGACGCCTGGGCGGCCGCAGGCGCGGGCGTATCCGTCAGCCATGTGGGCGGCGCCCTGCTCGTGCCGCACGAGGATGTGCCTGAGCTTGGGGTGATCAGGCAGGCGCTGGTAGATCGGCAGGTTGGCCCCGCCCGGATACCCGAAGATGAGGTCGACGCCCTCCTCCACCAACGCCTCCAGCACAAGGTCCGCTCCGGTCACGTGAAGACTCCGCCGTTCGAGGCGAGCGTCCGGGAGCGTGGCGTTCTGCAAAATTCTTTCTCCTCAATAAGAAAGCCCCCGCCTCTCGGTCGGGGGCTTTGCGATCTCTTGACTCTTCTGACTAGGTCGCGTGCGCCCCCGTTCGGTCGAGGCCAATAAGGCCCAGGATCCCGAGGAGGTCTACGAGCACGCGGCCGTTTGCAACCATTTGGACTTCGCATAGTAACGAAGTGGAAGGCCATTCACTTGTGCACTGGACACAAATTAGCCGCCACTGCTTTTGAACCGGGCCAGCGGACGTGGCCGCCTTGAGGCCGGTAGAGTTGGCCTCCCGCCCATGTCTACGGCCCCACCGACACCACCGCCCCACCCTGAGCCTGCCCAACCGGAAACAACCGCCGGTGCGGTAACGCCGAGCACGCTGGCCCAGAAGCTGTGGGACGCCCACGTGGTTCGGTCCGCTCCGGACGAGCCCGACCTCCTGTACGTCGACCTTCACCTCGTCCACGAGGTGACCTCGCCCCAGGCATTCGAGGGCCTGCGATTGGCAGGGCGCCGGGTTCGCCGTCCCGACCTGACCGTCGCGACGATGGACCACAACGTCCCGACCAGAGGCGGCGCGCGCGCCGCGGATGAGCTGTCTCGGAAGCAGATGGAGGTCCTGGCGGAGAACTGCCGGCGCGAGAACATTCCCCTGCACCAGATCGGCAGCCGGCGCCAGGGAATCGTTCACGTTATCGGCCCGGAGCTCGGCCTCACCCAGCCCGGGATGCTGATCGTCTGCGGCGACTCGCACACTTCGACCCACGGGGCCTTTGGGGCGCTGGCCTTCGGCATCGGCACCTCTGAGGTCGAGATGGTCCTGGCCACCCAATGCCTTCCGCAAAACCGTTTGCGGGACCTGGCGGTGAACATCGAGGGCGAGCTTCCGCTGGGCGTCACATCAAAGGACGTGGTCCTCGGCCTCATCGGGCGCACTGGAATCTCAGAGGGTCAGGGTCACCTCGTGGAGTACCGTGGCTCGACGATTCGCGGCCTCAGCATGGAAGGCAGGATGACCGTCTGCAACATGAGCATCGAATGGGGCGCGAAGGCGGGCATGGTCGCGCCCGACGACACCACCTTCACGTACCTCGAACGACGGCCGCATGCACCGCGGGGATCAGCCTGGGAGGCGGCGCTGGACTACTGGCGCTCCCTGGTGACGGACTCGGAAGCGGTGTTCGACCACGAGATCTCGATCGACGCGAGCCGGCTCGAGCCGCACGTGACGTGGGGCACCAACCCCGGCCAGGTCGTGTCAGTGACCGGAAGGGTGCCCACCCCCCAGTCGGATACCGACGAGCGGGCGCTCAGATACATGGACCTGCTGCCAGGGACCGCGCTGGCGGACATCGCGATCGATCGGGTCTTCATCGGCTCCTGCACCAACGCACGGCTCGAGGATCTGCGCGCCGCCGCACGGGTCATCGCAGGGAAGCACGTTCATTCGAAGGTGCGCGCCATGGTCGTCCCGGGCTCGACATCGGTGAAGAAGGCGGCCGAGGACGAAGGCCTCGACCTGGTGTTCAGAGCAGCTGGCTTCGAGTGGCGAAGCGCGGGCTGCTCGATGTGCCTGGGCATGAACCGGGACATCCTCGCCCCGGGCGAACGGTGCGCCTCTACGAGCAACCGCAACTTCGAGGGCAGGCAGGGCTCGGGCGGAAGGACGCACCTGATGAGCCCGCCGATGGCGGCCGCCGCGGCCATCACCGGGCACCTCGTCGATGTACGGGAGCTGCTCTGATGGAGCCGGTCTCGAGGGTCACAGGCCGGATGGCGCCGCTCGACCGCGCCGACGTGGATACCGACCAGATCATCCCGAAGCAGTTCCTCAAGCGGATCGAGCGCACCGGTTACGGCCCTTTCCTCTTCTATGACTGGCGTGCGGGCGGTGACTTCGTGCTCGATCGACCGGAATATCGCGGAGCCTCCGTCCTCGTCACCGGTGGGAACTTCGGATGCGGTTCGTCACGTGAGCACGCGCCGTGGGCAATCCAGGACGCGGGCTATCGGGCGATAGTCTCGCCTAGCTTCGCGGACATCTTCCGTGCCAACTGCTACAAGACCGGCATCCTCGCCGTGACGCTCCCTGACAGCCAGGTGCGCCATCTGGTCGACCTGGCGTCGGAGGACCCGACGGCGGAGATCACTGTGGACCTGGAGGCACAGGAGGTGAGAGGTGATGGGTTCGCATACCGGTTCGAGATCGATCCGTTCGCCCGCGACATGCTCCTCCACGGCCTGGACGAGATCACCCTTGTCGAACGTCACACGCAGGAAGTCAGCGCCTTCGAAGCCCAGAGGCCGAGCTGGCTGCCCGTCAGCTAGGGCTTGAGGACCGCGCCTTCGGAGGCTGAGCCGACCAGCAGCGCATAGCGCGCCAGGACGCCTCTCCTGTAGTTCGGCTCTGGTGGCGACCAATCCTTCAGCCTCGAGGCGATGTCTATGCCCTCGACCGCCAGGCTCCGAGTGGGGACGTCGATGGTGATGATGTCGCCATCGTTGAGAGCCGCGAGCGGCCCACCGACCGCGGCCTCCGGTGCCACGTGCCCGATCATCAGGCCCTGTGTCGCACCGGAGAACCGTCCATCGGTGACCATCGCGACCGAGTCGCCCAGGCCCTCCCCGACGATGGCAGCGGTGACCAGCAGCATCTCCCTCATACCCGGCCCGCCGCGTGGGCCTTCGTACCGAATGACAACCACGTCGCCAGGCTTGATCCTGCCCGCGTACACGGCCGCGAAGGCATCTTCCTCGCGATTGAACACGCGAGCCGGGCCGCGATGCGTTGTGGGTGTGTGCTGGGTCACCTTGACGACTGCCCCCTCGGGGCCAAGGTTTCCGCGCAGGACGACGAGGCCTCCTTCGGGGCGGAGCGGGCGAGCGAGCGGGGCGACGACCTCCTGACCTGCAGTCTCGGTTACCGACTCGCACTCCTCGCCCAGTGGGCGGCCGGTGACTGTGAGCGCATCGCCGTCGATGTAGCCGCCTTCGATCAGGCGCTTGGTGAGCAGCGCGATCCCGCCGGCGCGGTGGAGCTCGACCGCGGCAAACCTCCCGCCAGGCTTCAGGTCGCACAGAAGTGGTGTGCGGCGGCTGATGCTGTCGATCTCGTCGATGGCCAGGTCGACCCCGACCTCTCGAGCCAGCGCCAGCAGATGCAGCACGGCGTTGGTCGAGCCGCCGCTGGCTGCCACCGCGGCGATGGCGTTGTCGAACGCCCGGCGGGTGAGGATCTGCGAGGGCCGCAGGTCCAAATCGAGGACCTGGAGCGCGAGCTTCCCCATCGCCTCGGCGGCCGGATGCTTTTGCGGGTCGGTGGCGGGGATGGAGTTGAATCCGACCGGCGAGAGGCCGACCACCTCCATGACCATCGACATCGTGTTGGCGGTGTACTGGCCGCCGCACGCGCCTGCGCCAGGACATGCGACTGCCTCCAGCTCGGCGAGATCGGCATCGGTGATCTTGCCGGCGGCCGCCGCGCCGATGGCTTCGTAAACGTCGCCCACCGCCACGTCTCGGCCGCGAAAACGGCCTGGCATGATCGAGCCTCCGTACAGGACCATTCCCGGACGGTCCAGTCGCGCAAGGGCGATGGCGGAGGCGGGGATCGTCTTGTCGCACGCGCAAAGGCAGCACAGGGCGTCGAACATGTGGCCGCGCGCCACGAGCTCGATCGAGTCGGCGATGACCTCGCGGCTGACCAGCGAGGTCTTCATGCCCTCGCTGCCCATCGTGATGCCGTCGGAGATGGAGATCGTGTTGAACTCCATGGGGTTGGCGCCCGCGGCACGGATGCCCGCCTTCAGCGGCCCCGCAAGCTCGCGCAGCCCGAAGTTGCAGGGCATGGTCTCAGACCAGACGTTGGAGACGCCGACGAACGGTTTGTCGATGTCCTCCGCTTTGAGCCCGATCGCATACAGGAACGAGCGGGCGGCGGCGCGATCGCGGCCCTGGTAGAGCGTCCGGCTCGGAAGGTCACGTGCGGGCACGATTGGCAAGCTTACCTATGATGGCGCCGAATATGCCCGCCACCGACCCGGCCCTGCGGGTGACATTCTTGACCCACTACTTTCCGCCCGAGGTGGGTCCCGCGCAGACGAGGCTGTTCGAGCTCGCCAAGCGCCTCATCGCGGGCGGGAAGAGCGTGACAGTCGTCACCGGTGTGCCCAGCTACCCGGCCGGCGTCATATTTCCCGGCTACCGCGGGAAGCTGTTCATGGACGAGCGCGTGGACGGCATCCGCGTGCTCAGGACCTGGGTGTTCGCGACCCGCGGCCGAGGGTTCCTGAGCCGGCTCCTCAACTACCTCTCCTTCCCTGTTTTCAGCCTGCTGGCCGTCCGGAAGCTGGGGGCAACCGACGTCATATACGTCCAGTCCCCTCCTCTATTCACGGGCCTGGCCGCACTCTGGTTCGCACGCCTCAAACACGCCCCCTTCATCTTCAATGTCAGCGACATCTGGCCTCAGTCGGCGATCGAGCTCGGCATGCTTCGAAACCCCTTGGCCATCCGCCTGGCGGAGTGGCTCGAGAGGCGCATCTACCGAAGAGCAGCACGAATCACCGTGCCGACGCCGGGCATTCTGGAGAGACTGGAGGCGCGCGGCGTCTCGCGCGAGAAGTTGTTCCTGCTCACCAACGGCGTGGACACCGCGGCCTACGACGTGAAGACACCGGACCTCGAGCTCGGGCGGCGGCTCGGCCTGAACGGGCACAAAGTGTTCATGTACGCGGGCCTGCACGGTCTGGCGCAGGGCCTCGACGTCATCCTTGAGGCGGCCAAGCTCACCCGCAATGCCGACGTCCTTTACGTCTTCGTCGGAGATGGGGCCGACAAGCCGGCGCTGGTCGCAAAGGCCGAGGCGCAGGGGATCTCCAACGTGCGCTTTCTGCCCATACAACCGACCTCTACGCTGCCCGCTTTGCTGAACCTCGTTTACGCGACGATCATCCCGCTGAAGCGGCTCGAGCTATTCAAGGCGGCGCTGCCTTCGAAGCTGTTCGATTCGATGGCCGCCGGCCGCCCGATCGTCGCGCCGCTCTGGGGCGAAGCCGCCGCCCTGGTGAACACCGCCGGCTGTGGATTGGTCGTCGAACCTGAGGATGCCGCCGCCGTCAACAAGGCGGTTGAGGAGCTGGCCGCGGATCCAGCGCTGGCGCACCGCCTCGGGGAGCAGGGCCGCCGGTACGTGGTCGAGCATTTCGACCGCGACGACATCGCCAAGCGCCTCGCCACGCTCCTCGAGGAAACTGCGCGATGATCGCGGCACCGCTCGTTTCCGAGTCCAGATGGCTGGGCTTTTCGCGGCTCTTGCTCACGATCACCGCGGCGAGCCTCCCGCTTTACGCAGTGCGGTGGTCGTACGGACCTCTCCCGACAACGCCGCTCGAGAACCTTGTCCTGGCGACGATCGCTGTCTATGTGCTGGCGCTCTGGCACGAGGGGCGGTGGCGACCCACCAGGGTGCCCTATGACATCGCGATCGTATTGCTGCTTCTGGCCGGCGCCATCTCTGTGCTGGTGGCCAAGGATCATCGGGCAGCTCTGGGACTTTACAGGGCGTACTTCATCGAGCCGGTCGCGATCTATCTCGTGGCCTCGGATCTGCTCCGAACTCGCCGCGACTTCCGCACGGTGCTGCTCGGCTTCGGTATCGGCACGACATGCTTCGCGCTGCTCAACATCGGCGCCTTCGCCGCCGACGCCATGCGCCACACGATTCACTTCGGAGCGCCGCCGACCGCCATCTACACGAGCTCGAACGCGGTGGCGATGTTTCTCGAGGCACCCATGGCTTTCGCGACCGCGCTCGTCCTGTTCTCGGATGAGCGCCGCGACCGAATTCTCGGCCTGGCTTGCGGAGTGGTCCTCGCCGTGGCCCTCGTGCTCACGTTCTCACGCGCCGCGTTCCTCGCCCTCGCGGTCTTCGCCCTTCTCACCCTCGTCAACGTTCGGCCGGGCCTGCGCAAGCCGCTCCTGGTCATCGGCGTGGTGGCTGCGGCCGCCGTGCTGCTGACGGTGCTGGTTGCGTCGACCACGCCGCTGATGAAGGCCCGCTTCTCGTACGTCGCGCTCCATTACACGCTGCTGACCAGGTCGGCGATCTACATCGCGACCCTTCACATGATCGAGGCCCATCCGATCCTCGGAGTCGGCCTCGGCGGCTACTTTTACAACCTCCACGGCTTTGTGGAGATCTATCCCCACGACCTTTATCTGTCGTTCTGGGTGGAGGTCGGCCTGCTCGGCCTCCTCGCCTTCCTCTACATCTTCGTGCGCCTGATCGTCACCGCCTGGAAGACTTTGCCTCTTGCCATCGGCTTCGACAGGGCCCTGGTGTGGGGCGCATTCGGCACCATGGCGCTGTGGGCGGTCCATGGCATCTTCGATTCGCCCTACTGGAAGAACGACCTGAGCGTCGAATTCTGGCTCGTGGCGGCAATCGAGGTGGCGGCCGTGCGGGCTCTCACGAGGAGCCGGTACCTGCCACCTCAGCGCACACGCGCCACGAGCGACCTCCCCGACTTGACGGCGGGCGTGTGACGCGGGTACCGTGGCCCTGCCGGTGACCTCAATCGAGATCCAGACACCTGGCGCACCGCCACCGGTCGGCGCGCGAGAACGCCCCTCCTTCCTAAGGCGGGCCTATTCCGCCGTGCGCCTCAACGGCCTGACCTTCATGGGCGAGGTCCTGATCATCTGGACGCTCCTGGAATCCTTCCAGTTCCTCGGCTACGGCGGGCAGCCAGGACAGGCGCAGGGAGGGCCGCCCTTCCCTGTGACCATGCTGATGGCGGCGCTCGCCATGGGCGCGGGCGAAGCTCGCTTCCGCCTGTACCGGCGCGTCTGGAGCGTCGCGGGTCTGAGCGACGCCATGGCCATCGGCCTGGCGGTCACCGAGGCCACGTTCCTGATCACGGTTGCCAACGCCCTGATGCCCGCGTACCAGAGGCCATACCGGCTGGCGGTTCCGCTGCTGGCGACTCCCGCCATTGTCATCGGCATCGGCCTTTTCCGGCTCCTGCCCCGACTGCTATCTCGAGTCCCGGCCTCCGGGAACCGCCTGCTGGTAGTGGTACAGGACAGCAACGGCTACGCCACGGTCAAGGCCCTGGCGCAGCACCCGAACCCGGATTGGAAGCCGATCGCGATAGTGACGCGCCAGCTTCATGAGCAGCACAAGACGGTCATGGGCATCCCCGTCCTGGGCAGCGTCGCCGCGCTGGACGACTGGCTGAAAGTGTCCCAGGCCGATGGTGTGGCCTTCGTCCTGGAGGACACGCCGGTCTCCGAGCAGCGCGACCTGATCAGCATCTGCCTGACTGCCCAGAAGCCCATCTTCATCCTCTCGGTCGCGGACCACTGGTTTCCCCGGCAACGTGCGGCGCCGATGCGCCAGCTGAGCGCCGACGACCTCGTCGGACGCGCGCCGCGCAAGCTCGAGCTGGAGGAGGCGGGCGAGCTCATAAGGGGCCGCACAGTCCTCGTCACCGGAGCCGCCGGCTCGATCGGCTCCGAGCTCGCCCGGCTGCTGGCCAAGGCCGGGCCGCGGCGGCTGGTTCTTCTCGACGACAACGAGAGCGGCCTCTTCGACATCAGCGAGGAGCTGCTTGTGGACGCCAGGTTCGACATGCGCTCCGCGCTCGTTTCCATCGTCGAGCGGGAGTCATTGCTCGGGGTCTTCGCCGACGAGCGGCCCGACATCGTTTTTCACACGGCTGCCTACAAGCACGTTCCGCTGCTCGAGACCCACCCAATCCAGGCTTTCAACACCAACGTCCTCGGAACTCAGAACGTGATCCGGTGCGCAGAGGCGTCGGGGGTCAAGAACCTGATCCTCATCTCGACCGACAAGGCGGTCGCGCGCCATTCGGTGATGGGCTGCACAAAACGCCTGTGCGAGCAGATGATCCTCGCCTACCAGGGCGACATGACGTGCTGGGCCGTCCGCTTCGGAAACGTCGTCGGCAGCCGGGGCAGCGTGGTGCCGCTGTTCGAGAAGCAGATCCAGCAAGGAGGCCCCGTCACCATCACCCACCCCGAGATGTCGCGCTACATGATGACGATCCGGGAGGCGGTGGCCCTGATCGTCTCCACCCTTGTGATCGCGCGGCCGGGCCACCTGTACATGCTCGACATGGGCAAACCGATCAACATCGCGAGCCTCGCCCAGGACTTGATCCGATCGCGCGGCCTGCGGCCTGGCTCCGACATCAAGCTGGTCTTCACGGGACTGAGGCCGGGCGAGCGCCTGACCGAGGAGCTCCTGGCCTCGGACGAAGGAGTGCGGCCGACTGTCAACCCCGCGATCATGGAGGTCGTGGCGCCGGCCAGCACCAGCCAGCAGGACCTCGACTGGACGATCGAGCGTTTGAAGCAGCTGGCCGCCGAAGGCCATGCCGATCAGCTCGAGAAGGCGCTCAAGAACGCGGTCCGTGAAGGCGGGCGCCGAGGGCCTGTCGAGGAGCCCTTGCCAAGGCGCACCAAGCACTCTGAGGTGTCCCCGAGCGACGGCGGCTAGTGGCCGTAGAGGATGCGCAGGCCGGCCGTGACCGGCTCAGCAGGCGCCGCGACTACCTGACGACCTTCGCGGCGGAGACCCTTTTCATCCTCAGCTACCTCGCCGTGTTCCGGCTGGTCGCCGATCACTTCGGACCGCGCGGTTTCGGTGAGTACGCTCTGTCGCGCCGCACGCTCGCGTTCCTGCTGCCCATCGGCGCGATCGGGCTGGACATCGCCGTGGCCAGGTTCGTCGCCTACGCCGCGGACCGCCCGGAGGAGCAGCGCGCCTACCTGCCCGCGGCACTGGGACTGCTCGCGATCGCGACCGGCGTACTGAGCATCGTCCTCGTAGCCCTTCAGGGCTTCTGGTCTGACCTCTTCTTCGGGTCTGCGCACTACGTCGGCCTCGTCCCGCCCCTGGCCCTGATGGTTGCCGGCAACGGCCTGTTTGCCGTCGCGTATGGAAACTTTCGAGGCCACCTCCAGATCTTGCGGGCGAACGTGCTCAGGGTCGTGGTCCACGTCCTGCTCCCCTTCGCGGCTGCGCTTCTCGTGCGCGGATCGGTGAGCGACCTGCTCTACGTAGTCGGAGGCGGTTGGGCGGTCCTCTCGCTGGCCGCGCTGGCCGTGACGCGAATGTCGATCCGTGATCCGCTCGCACACGCGGCGGAACTGGCGCGCTACAGCTTGCCGCGTGCGCCAGGAGACCTGCTCGCGCTGGTGATGTTCGCCGTGCCCGGGATCGTCGTCGCGCATGTATCGGACATCAGCGTTGCGGGCAACGTCGCTTTCGGAATCGCAGCACTTGGAATGGTCGCGGTTGCGGTCTTCCCCGTCGGGTTCGTGCTGCTTCCAGTCGCCTCGCGGCTGCTGGCCGCAGGGTCGGTCGACCGGCTACGTGGGCAGGTGTTCATCGTCGCGCGCGTGGTGGTCGTCCTGATCGTGATCGCGATCGCAGTCTTCGAGCTGTTTGCAAACCAGCTCGTGTCGGTCTATCTCGGGCCCGCGTTCGCAGGCTCGGTCGCAACGCTACGCGTGCTCATGCTTGGAGCGCTCCCGTGGGGCATCTACATGAGCCTTCGCACGGTCATCGACGCAAGGCACAAGCGGGCCGTCAACGCCATCAACGTCGCGGTAGCTTTCGCATTCTTCGTCGCCCTCATGGTCATCCTGAGCACATGGATGGGCGCCGCTACGGTGGTGGTGCCGGTGTTCGTGACCAGCCTCTACCTGCTCGGTTCGCTCACTGTCATCGAGGTCTGGCGCATCACGCACCGGCCGCTGCCGCTCCCATCGGTAGAGGCAGAGGCCGATGCGGCGGCCGACAGCGCCGCTGAGCCGATATTATGATTCGGCCGTTCAGCCAAGCAATTTTCTTGCCCACATCCGAGCACCGGTTTTGAAGCCCTTGCGCGCGAGCGCGTTCGGGATGGCCTCACCCAATCGCTCAGGAGCCACGCCTTGATGAGTGACGCTCTGTTCTGGAGCACTCTTCTCCTCTTAGGCGCAAGCACCCTCTGGACCATCTGGCGCATGCGCGGCGCAATCAGCGCCGCCGTTCTCGTGCCGCTGGCATGGATCCTGCTGATCCCCATCCCGGTCGTCATACGGCCGTGGGTGGTCACGCCCAAGAGCCTGTTTCCCGAGGGCTTCGTCGGTGCGCCCAGGACCCACCTTTTCATATCGATCGCTGTGGCCAACCTGGCGTTCGTGGGCTTTCAGTGGTTGATCCTCAGCCCGTGGTTCAAGGCTCTCCAGGCACGGGCGCTGGCGTTTTTCGGGACAGGCGAGCAACCGGGCAGCGGAAGGGACGACTCGCTGCTGCGCAAGTGGGTGATCGGGCTGACGCTGATCGCCGTCGCCCTCGCCGTGTTTCACCTGGCCGTGATGCCGAGAATCCCGGCCTGGGACCTGGTGACCGGCTTCGCCGACCCCCTTCAGCCCAACTACGACCGGGAGGCGGCTGACAAGTTCCTGCCGGTGCCGACGATCGTGAAGTACATCTTCAACTGGAACCAGAGCATCGTGTTTCCGATCCTCTTCGCGCTGGTGGTGCTGATGCGGTGGCGTCCAATGGCGATATTCATCGGCATCTTCGGCTTTCTCTACGTCACCTCAACTCTTGCGAAGTTTCCGTCGCTGCTCTTCCTCGCCGCCCCCTTCATCGCCATCGCCGTCCGCGACAATCGCCCGATCTGGTCGAAGCTGGTGATCGGTGGCCTGGCGGTGAGCCTCCTCGGCCCGTTGGCGCTCAACCAATCCACCGGCATCTCGACCGCAATCCACAAGGCGCTGCACGATGTACCCCCGGCGAGCAGCACGCCTGTCTACGACCCCTCGATCACAACGCCGGTTCCAGGTTGCGAGAGCTACGTCGCTCCTACGGCGGTGCCGTTCAGCTGGCGGAACATCCCGGCCAGCCTGAAGGACATAGTCGTCCGCCGGATCGGGGTGGTCCCCGCCGAGGTCACATACGGATGGTTCGCATACTTCCCCGCGCAACATCCATTCCTCAATGGTTCGGGTTGGGAGCCATGGAAGGTGCTTGCAAAGGGCTATCACAACCCCGCCAACCTGGTTGGCCTGTGGATGTACTGCGGACACGCATTGACGCTGCCGACAGTCAGCGCATACGGCAGCCTTATCGCCGATGGCTGGGGAGAGCTCGGCTACCTCGGTGTGGTGCTGGCCTGCCTCGGCATCGTCTTCTTCGGCATCGTGATGGAGCTGATTCGCAGCTTCGTGGCCAAGCCGTTCCTGATCGCATGCTATGGACCGAGCATCCTCCTCTTCGCGACCCTGCCTCCGCGCGCCGGGATACTGGCGACGATCCTCTCCAGCGGCCTCTGGCTCGTCCCCCTGTTGTGCCTGCTCTTCCTCGCCACCGAGGGACTTCGCGGCAGGCGCACCGGTAGGGTGACCGGGCTCGAGCGCGCCAGGGCCTGAGCGGTGCGAGAGCGAGAGCGGGTGAGCATTCACCCAAGCGCCGACGTCGCGGATGCAGCGGAGCTCGGGGCCGGCACGCACGTATGGCACGAGGCGCAGGTGCGCGAGGGCGCGGTCATCGGTGCCGAGTGCATCATCGGCAAAGGCGTTTACATCGACTCCAACGTGCGCATCGGCGACCGGTGCAAGCTGCAGAACGGGGTGTTCGTCTTCCACGGTTTCAACCTGGAGGACGGCGTCTTCCTCGGGCCGGGTGTGATGTTGCTGAACGACAAGAATCCGCGCGCGATCAATCCAGACGGAACGCTCAAGTCGGCCGCCGACTGGGCCGCGAGCGCGGGACTGGTGCAGCGCGGTGCATCGGTCGGCGGTGGGGTGGTGGTGCTTCCCGGAGTCACGATCGGGCGATTCGCGATGGTCGGATCGGGTGCGGTCGTGACGCGCGACGTCCCCGACCATGGGCTGGTGTACGGAAATCCTGCCCGCCTCAAAGGTTTTTCGTGCGACTGCGGCTCGCAGCTGAATGAAGGCGCAATAGAGGGGGTCGCGATGAAGATGGATTGCCCCGCCTGCGGCAGGACGGTGTCAATCCCGATCGAGGTGTACGAGCGACTCGAGGGCTGATCCCTCGGCTTTCGGCCATCTGGGAGAATTGGCCCGCGTGCCCTCCCCGTCACTCGCCACCAGCTCATGAAAGTCATGTCGGTGGTCGGCGCGCGACCGCAATTTGTAAAGGCTGCCCCCGTGAGCAGGGCACTTCGCCGTAAGCACGTTGAGGTTTTGGTCCACACCGGCCAGCACTACGACGACAACATGTCGGATGTTTTCTTTCGCGAGCTCGACATCCCTGAGCCCGATATCAATCTCGCTGTGGGCTCAGGCCCGCACGGAGCGCAGACGGGAAGCATGATGGCCGGGCTCGAGAAGGTCGCCCTTGAGGCGAAGCCGGACTGGATGCTCGTTTACGGCGACACGAACTCCACCCTGGCCGGAGCCCTGGTCGCCGCGAAGCTCCGCATCCCGCTCGCGCATGTCGAGGCGGGGCTGCGCTCGTTCGACAGGGATATGCCCGAGGAGGTGAACCGCGTGGTCGCCGATCATGTGAGCACCCTACTCTTGTGTCCCACGCAGGCGGCGCTCGCGAACCTCGCTCGCGAGGGGATCGAACGTGGCGTGCATTTTGTCGGCGACGTCATGTACGACGCCTTTCTCATCAATGCGGAAGCTGCCAGGAAGCAAAGTCGCATCGTCGAGAAGCTCGCCCTGAAGCCGGGTGCTTTCGCGCTGGTCACCGTTCACCGCGCCGAGAACACCGACGACGCCGGGCGGTTGAGCACGATCATTCGCGGCCTGGAAGCCTCGGGGCAAGACATCGTCCTGCCGCTGCACCCTCGCACGCGGTCCCGCCTCACCGAGGCGCTGCCGCCGCGCATCCGAATCATCGAGCCGGTGGGCTATATGGAAATGCTGGCGCTGGAGTCGGCCGCGGTGGTGATCGCCACCGACTCGGGTGGCGTGCAGAAGGAGGCGTACTTCCTCGGCAAGCCGTGCGTGACCTTGCGCGACACGACGGAGTGGACCGAGACGGTGGAGGCCGGCTGGAACGTGCTGACCGGAGCCGACGAAGCACGCATCGCAGCCGCGATGCGCACCTTCAGACCGATCGGCGACCGGCCTCAGCTCTTCGGCGACGGCCGCGCCGCGGAAAAGATCTCGGAGCTGCTCGCTTAGCTTGTCCGGGATGAGTGCGCGCGAGGGGCTGCCGCCGGCGCAATCATCCCCGGACATCGCGCCGGAGGGCTGGGCCGGGCAGCTCGAGGCCCTGGCCGTTCAAGTCAGGCCCATTTGGCCTGCGGGCCTCGGGCTTGCCATGGCCCTGGCGATCGCAGCGACCGTCTCGGTTTCAGACACCCAGCGTGTCTGGATCGCATTCTTCGCTCTCGGCACAGCTCTCCCGGCGGCCCTTGCGCTTGTGCTCGCAATCGATCTGAACAAGGCGTCGCGGAGCTTGATACGAGACGCGCCTGGCCTTGGTCTGGGGCTGTCCGGATTCGCCCTGGGAGTTGGCATCGTCCACGCAGTACCCCACCCACTGGAAACCATCGGTGCATTGATCCAGGTCGTCTCCGTGGTCGTCCTGACCAGGATTGCGAGAGGATCTGACAAGCAATCCGGCGCCATCCTCACGATCGGTACCTGGGCCGTGTGGGCTGCCGTCAGCCTTGCGGCATGGGGCGTGGCCGGCTCGCTGCTGTGGTGGCACTTTCCCGGCGGGTTGCGCCACCTCTGGGTGGCCGTGGCGTTCGGAGGGTCGCTATTCGTCGTATTGGGCGCCTTGTGGCGGCCGCATGACATCGGAAGCAGGCTCGTGGTCTGGGCCGGCGGCACGGCAGCTCTCCTCCTCCTGGCTGTTGCCAGCGTGCGGACGAATGACCTGTTCAACCCTTCTACGATCATTCACTGGGAGTTTTACGTCGGTCCCGCCGAGCTCGTGCGCCAGGGTGGCTGGCTGCTGTGGGACGTGCCTGCCCAGTACGGATTCCTCAGCGAGCTGACCATCGCCTGGATCCCGACGCCTTCGGCCTGGGAGGCCCTCTTCATCCTCAACGCCTTGATGTCCTTCCTGCTCGCGACCACCGTGTTCGTCCTGTTGCGCTCGCTGGGTCGCGGGATCCTCAATCTGCTCATGAGCTTCATCGTGGCGCTCGTCGCATGCTTCTTCCGGCCGGGCCTCAGCCCTCAGATCGTCGGCCCGGACGGGTATCCAAGCATCGGGGGCTTTCGGTTTCTGTGGTGCGTTGCCCTATTGCTGGTTCTCCTGGGGGCGCTCAAGGTCCGGCCGGGCCGCGCTCGACTTGGCTTCCTGATATGCGGCAACCTCGTCTGGATGATCGGAGTCCTCTGGTCGGCGGAGTCAGCGATCTACTCGACATTCGTCTGGCTGCCCGGCTACTTCCTGATGGTGGTGGCGGAACACTGGGGCCAGCCCGACATCCGCCGGCGGATTCTCATCATCTGCGGCCTCACCGTCGTTCCTGTGCTGTTCCTCGCCGCGGGGGTGGCGATGGTCTTCCTCGTCTATCAGGTGGGCCTCGGCCATGGGCCGGATCTCAAGTCCTACTACGAGTTTGGGCTGGTGTACCAGGGGGGATTCGGCTCATATCCGATGGATCCGGGTGGTCCGGGTTGGGTCCTGTTCCTCGCCTACGTGACCACCCTGGCCACCCTCATGTGGAACGCCCGCAAGCAACCCGCGCAGGTCTCGGTCGTCGTGGTCGCCACAGCCGCGCTGGTGTACGCGACCAGCAGCTACTTCGTCGGCCGCAGCCATCCAAACGCTGTGTGGAACCTCGCGCCTGAGGTATGCATCGCGTTCGCCGTGACGATCGGGCTGGCCGCACGGGTCCTGCGCACAGGCGATCCGCTGCCAGCTCTGCTGAGGCTCGTGGCAGCGCCCGTTCTCATCATGTTCATGTTCGGGGGCACAGGCGACCGCGCAGCGCTGGTGGACTGGGTGACGAGACCTCAACGCGACATCGCGCACGTCGACACCCCATGGCCACGAACCGATCCCAACCTCCTCGCTCTGCTCGATGGGCACGTCAATCCAGGCGACCGGGTCGCTTATCTCGCCGGCGACGTGAACCCGGCGCTCACTCCACACCTGTTCCCCGACGCACAGCAACAGAAAGGCGCGCCCCAATGGTTGCCGCTGGTCCCCTTCACCGCGATCAACCTCCTTGCGCCCGACCGCCGGGCGGCGTACGTGGAGAGATTCGTCGCGAGGCATCCCGACGGCGGCTGGTTGATCGAGCGGACCGGTCCGCAAGCTGAAGAGCAGTGGGCCAAGGACGTGATCCGGGCACACTTCACGGTGGGCGCCATCTACTCGAACGCTGTATACCAGCTGAGTTTCTGGCAGCCAATCGCAGGCGCCCACTAGCTCGATTCTTTCCCTTCCTTCGAAGCGCTAGGGTCGGTCGGCTCGGTATCGTTCCAGGTGTTGGGGGTTCTCGCGGAACCAGGCAATCGTCCGCATCAGGCCCCGCTCGAGATCGAGGCGCGGCGACCAACCCAGCGCGGCCTTGATTCGCGCCGGGTTGGCGACCCATACGTTGGTGTCCCACGAACGCTCCGGCATCGAACCCCACTCGGGCTCGGCCTCGATCGCCAGCAGCCTGCGAGCCGCGGCGACGATCTCCTGGAGCGTCGTCTGAACCCCGGTTCCGACGTTGTATACGGCCCCCACCTCCTGTCCTGGGGTCGAGGCGGCGAGCAGATAAGCCTCGCAAACGTCGTCCACATGGAGGAAGTCGCGGGCGATGTTGGGATTGACCAACGGCGGGAGGCGGCCATCAAGGCCGTGAACGATCAGGGTAGGTACCAGCCGGCCGGGCTCCTCGTAGGGGCCGAAGACCGAATACAGGCGAAGGGTGATGATCGGGAACTTCGCGCTCTGGGCTGTTTTGCGGCAAAAAAGCGTTGCCGCTGCCTTGGTCACCGCGTAGTCGCTGTTGGGCTCGATCCACTCCTCCTCATCCGCCGCGTGGTCCTTGAAGCCGTATTCCGACGATGAGCCCGTGTTGACGAACGCTTCGACGCCGACCAGCTCAGCGGCGCGGACCAGATTTGCCGTCCCGACCACGTTCGTCGCGATCATCGAGTCGAGGTCGCGCTGGCTGGGATAAGCACCATGGCCGGCCAGGTTGAAGACCCAGTCAGGCTTGGCGGTGGCCACCGCCTGCTCGATTCCCGCACGATCGCCGAGGTCGACCTGATGAATCGTCACCTCGTTGGCGATCTCCTTCACTCGCCACGGATTGTGGTTGGGCCGCAAGAGAAGGTGAACCTTGTGCCCATCGGCGATGAGGCGCCGCGCAAGCATCGCTCCGACGAAACCGCTGGCGCCGCTGAGCAGGGCTCGCCTGCTCAAGTCAGTGCGTGACGCGAGCGACGTACGCGCTGCAGCCGAGCATGCGCAGACCTGGCGTCGCTTCAACAGCCGGTTCGAGCGCCTTCATCGGCCTTGCCATCCAGTCCGGGCAGAACATGGGCACGAAGATCCCGTACCGCTCCGCGACCACCTTGCCGCCGGCCTGCTCAAACCACGATCGAAGCCTGCCCCTGCTGTAGGAACGCTCGTGGTGCTCTCGATGGTAGGCCGACACCTTCTCAATGACCTTGGCGCCCGGGCTCAGGCCGTTGGGCTCGAGGACCACGACGTCGGCGGCTACGCGCAGGGCTTCCTTGATCGTCCGCAGGGGATCGTCGTCGTGATGCAGCACGCCCTGCAGGATCGCGATCTCGAAGCTCGAGTCGCGATACGAGAGCCCATGGAAGTCTCCGACCTTGAAGTCGAGCGGGCGCTCACCACGATTCCTGTTCGCGACCTCGATCGCATTGGGTGCCGCATCGACGCCCGCAAGGCTCCGCGGCCGGCCACGATCCCAATAGCCGATCGTGTAGAACCCGTCGCCGCAGCCGATGTCGACGACCGACCGGCCCTCGAAACGTCCCATCTCGAGAATCAGGTCCTGCTGGCGTGCAGTGGCAAGCCTGCTCGACAGTTGCTTGGTGGTTGTGTAGATGTACCCCTCGCCGCCCGCCGCGTCGGAGTTGAACGGATCGATGCCGGGTCGGGTCTCCGTCACGCTCGCCTGGCCACGAGGTAGAGATTACCGAGAGGGACCGATAACGGGAGCCGGCCGAGAAGGACTGCAGCGAGCGAGCGCAGGACCGCCCTTTTGAGGTCCGACGGCAAGGGAAGGAGACGGGCCAGGTAGTCGACGCTGTACGTGTTCCTGACCGACCCGGATTCGAGGACCTGAAATCCATGCGCGAGGGCAAGGCGACCCAACGTCGATCGGGAATAGAGGTAGTAGTGCTCGAGGTCGATGATCGGGCTCCGCGCCCCCAGCATCTTTGCTGACAGAGCGCCGATGTCGTGATTGAGAAAGAGCACCATGCCGCCCGGCCGCAGCAGGCGATGCAGCTCGTCAAGAGCAGCGCCCGGATCCGGAAGGTGATCGAATACCTGAAAGAGGCAGGCGACGGAGATCGATCCCTCGGGCAACAGGCCCGGCCGCAGGATGTCCTCCAGGATCTGCTGCCGCACCGAGTCTGACGCCAGGCTGATTGCCGCCCCGCTCGGCTCGATGCCGTGCACGTGGCGATAACCGCGAAGCAGCGCCTCCTCCAGGAAAAAGCCGTTGCCACTGCCGATCTCCAGGAGGGCGTCGTGATCGGCTCCCAATCGATCGAGTCGAGCCAGGTATCTCCCATACGTCTGCCGCAGGTGAGGCACCTCGTCCTGGTAGTCGAAGGTCGAGCGGGCGTAAAGGCGCGCCACCGCGGCCGGGTCGCCTGCGGGATCGGACCGCACCAACCCGCAGCGATTGCAGCGCACCATCCTGTAGTGCACGCGATCGGGCAGCCGGCGCGCCGAGAAATGTCGCGCGTCGAAAGCCTCCGACGTGAGGTTCGCCGGAAACATCTCCGTCGCCTCACCCAACGTGCCGCAGATGGCGCAAGTGGTCGGCCGGAGCAGCTGATCGATATCCACGAAACTCAGTCGTCGGCCCGTTTCGAAGGCGCGTTGAGAATGGTGTCCACCACGTAGGGGGGGCGACGCTTGACCTCGTCGTAGATATGTTCGAGATAAGAGCCGATGATGCTCAGGCACAGCAGCTGGATGCCGCCCAGGAAAAGCATCAGAACGATCAGCGTCGTGAAACCGCTGGGCACGCTTTTCGGATTGAATATCCGCAGGATGATCTGCAGCACCGCGCCCACGAAAGCCCCGACGACGGTGAGGAAGGCGAGCCATGTGATGAAATCAAGGGGTACGTAGGAGAAGCTGAATATCCCTTTGCGGGCCCAGCCAAGGTTCCTCAGCCATGAGTTGGTGGTCCGGCCAAACATGCGCTCCGGCCGCACGTATGGAACTCCGGTCTGCCGGAAGCCCACCCAGGCGCGCAGCCCGCGGATGAAGCGGTTGTTCTCGGGCAGCGCGTTCAGGGCCGCCACGACGCGACGGTCGAGAAGCGAGAAGTCGCCGGCGTCGACAGGAATCGGGACGTACGACGTGGCTCTGAAGAGGCGATAGAAAGCTTTGTATGCGCCGGCCAGCAACAGAGGCGCTTCCCGCTTGACGCGCACACCGTACACGACGTCGTAACCCTCCTTCCATAGCTTGTGAAACTCGGCGATCAGCTCAGGCGGGTCCTGCAGGTCTCCATCCAGTAGAGCCACCGCATCGCCGGTCGAGATGCGCATGCCGCTGGTGAAGGCATTCTGCGAGCCGAAGTTGCGGGTGTGGTTGATCACCACGACCTTGCTGTCACGCGAGGCGAGCTCGGCCAGCTTGGCGGCGGCATCATCCGGGCTGGCGTCGTTGACGAAGATGATCTCGTAATCGACGCCGATCTTCTCGAATGTGTCCAGGAGGCGCTGGTACATGATGGGGACAGCCGGCGCGTCGCGGTAGCAGGCGATCACCGCGCTCAACTTGTCCCGACCACCCGGGTTCCTCGCCACGTCGTAGGAATGCTACCTAAGGTGGTAGACCCTCACCCCGTCCACCGTCGTGACAAGGTCATAAGCGGTCGTGATGAAGTCGTAGATCGAGCTCCATGCCGGCTCGCGGTCATAGGGTCGTGAGCAGCTGCCGAGATGCCGGACCTGGAGCGCAGCCAGGTCGGGCACCAACGGACACCGATGAAAGATGTCCGCCTCCCTGTACTCCTGGACGAAAACGTACTGGGGCGGTCTTGCCTTGAGGTCGTCGAGCGCCTGCAGTGATATGGCCGGCGTCGTGGACAGCAGGTTGTACCAATCTACGCGCGTTGGATTGACGCGGCCTGCTGTGACGTAATAAGCCTGGCCGTCCGGAAAGATGAACACGCGGTCGCCTGGCCTGGTGTCGCGCTCAATCTCGGCCACCAGCCCATCCACATGGGCGGCGTTCGCGGGCACCGTTGAGATGCCCGCCAGGCGAGGCGCGGCAAAGGTCGCCGTCATCTGGTCGCGCGGGCCGTCGAGGTATGGACTGGCGTGCGTTATCAACGCTCCCGCGACCACGAGAAAGGCGCCGACCACGCCGGGCACTGCGACGTTGAGCAATGCCGGCCCGCTCCACAGACGCCATCCCACATATAGGAACGTGAGCGCGGCCGGGATTCCGAGGAATGTGCCGGCGTATGCGAAGAGCATCGTCGAGAGGTCGATCCCGTGCAGGTACTCGAGGACGGCGGCGACGATCGGGACCATGGGCGGGAAGAGCTCGGTGCGAACACTGGAGGCCCAGGGCCTCGATGCGATGCCGGGGAGCCTCGCCGCAACCGTCACCGCCGAGGCGACCACGTTGATGGCGAGGATGAGGGCCAGACCGCCCACCAGCAGATAGCGCTGATTGTTGTTCGGCGTGCCCAGCGTGCTCGAAGGAGCCGCGGGGACGATGAGCGCGGCGAGGAGGACGCCGAGCAGCACGATTGCGGGCACGGCCGCCCACGAGCGGAGACGGGCGACTACAAGGAGGACCGCTGCCGCCAGCACGGGAAGGCCGGAGCGTCCAGGTGGAAGGACGTACTTGGGCCAGTCCTGGACCAGATAGAACGCCTTGGGCCGGGGGTTGGCCGTGAACAAAAGGCCGAAAGCCTGGTGCCGAAACTCCGCCCACAGCCCCGCGGCCCAGATCGCCGCAAAAACGACGCCGACCACGATCGCAAAGCCGGCGGCGAAAAACGGCCACCTTCTTGGGCCGCCAGTCAACGGTCGCAGCAGCCCCAGCCCGCAGACGCCAACGGCCATCGCGAGATATGTCGGCTTGGCCAGGAAGGCCATGCCGCACAACGCGCCGGCCATCAGGATCACAACGGCGCGCTCGCGCTCTCCGTCCCATACCACCAGCAGGAAGCCGATGAGGAAGAGCACCTGCGCGTCGAAATTGAAGTTCGAGTACTGGTAGAGGATGGTGGTGAAGAACACGCTGGGCAGGGTCACCAGGAAGGCGACCAGCGGTGGCGTGTATCGGCGGATGATCAGGTATGCGATCACGGAGGCCGCCGAGACCTCGACTGCGAACACCCAGCGCGAGGCGAGGTAGCCGTAATTCGAACCGAGGAGCGCTGCGACCCCCGCTTCCTTGAACACGGTCAACGGCGGCGACGCGTAGACGAAGTCGCGATAGATGACCTGCCCGTTCAGAACGCGGGAGGCGAGCGCAGGTATGAAGGCTTCATCGCTTGCGTTGAAACCCTGGGCGAGAAAAGTCGCGCGATAGAGGAGGCCGGCTGCGAACAAGAGGACCGCGTAAAGCGCGGTCTGCCTACGAGGCGATAGCGTCAAGGCACCGCTGTCTGGACGGCGGTGGTTGTGACAGCCCTCTCCCGCGTCGGGAGACGGTTTTTCCTCACCGGCTGGCGCCGGTCAGCAGGTGGCGCGCCGCTTTCACGATCCCCGCCCTGTCCACGCCGTGCATCGCGTGCATGTGCGCAGGGCTGCCGCTACGGCCCTTGCTCCCGGCGCGGGCACCCAGGCGCACGAGCCGCGTGCCGGTGCTATGTTC
>JALZAL010000269.1 GCA_030948325.1 Candidatus Dormiibacterota bacterium | reverse complement strand
ACAGGCCGAGCACCAACGCCTTGATGCGGTTGATGACGCGACCTCGCGACCTCCGGCTTTCTAGTCAGGCAAGCTGGATGCCGATCGGTTGACGACCATATCGTTCCGTCATGATGATGGTCGCGCGCCCGTTGACCACTCCAGCTCGCCCACGACTCGATCTGGCCTCCGATCTCATGTGACGCTCGGCCTCCCGGCGCCGACCTTACAGATGTATCGCCTCAGCCAGCGAGAGCCGCAAAGGGACCTTTGTTCATCGGCGTGATTATCACCGACAGCTCCGAGCTCACCGTGACGGCGCTTGACGCCAACTCGGCCTTTGCGCTCACGGACTGATGGTGCTGGCGGCCGGCGCCGCCCCGGCGGCTCAACCGCCGCTGTTCCGTCGACTCCCCGCCGCCTCGTACAGTTCGATGTACCGTCGGCTCACGATCTCCATCCCGCAGAACCGGCGCAGAGCGGTCGCGTTCGCCCCTACCCAGTGGCTCTCCAAGTCATGGTCCATCAGCAGGTTGACCGCAACGTCAACCGCGCGCTGCAGCACGTCGTCCCTCAAGAGATGAAGGCCGCCGAACTGCTCCAGCCTTCCCAGTTCGCGGACATCCCCCAAGGAGATGTAATGGGGGATGTGCTGGCGCACGAATCGCTTGAAGACCGCGTACTCAAGGGCAATTAGCGGTCGCCTCGCCCAGACGGCTTCGATCGCCTGGTTGCCGAAGCCCTCGTGTTCAGGCGGATAGCACACCAGGTCGATCGCCTGGTAGGTGCTGTAGAAGGGATAGTGCGCGCTGTCGCCCGCGGTGAACCTCCGGTCGGGCACCACGATATTCCCGCCATAGGCAAGAGTGACGCCGATCTCTTCGGCGTAGGCCACGAGCCGCTCGAAGTAGTCCCTGTTGTCGTCAAGGTCTTCGCCCTGAGGTAGAAGCAGGACGATCTTGCCGGCCTTGCCGAGCATCCTTCGCCCGACTCCGAGTCCGTCCGGGCTGGCCTCGAGTTCCACGCGCCGTTGGTCCAGCCCGGCTACAAACTGGATCGCCAGTTCGATGGCCTTGTTGATGGCCACCCGGGCTGGCATGGACACCACCAAGTCATTGACGGTGACGGCGGTCCGGACTCCGGTGAGGACCTCGAGCCGGCTGCGGAAGGCCTCCTCGTCGATGGCGATCAGCTCGCGGTCGAAGTCGAAGCCGTCGGGAACCACGACACCTTGCACGTTCTTCCGCTGTAGCAATGCCTCTGCCGCGATGGGGTTGATCAGGACATGGGTCGTATTGGGGCGATCTGGGCACGTGATCCTGTCGATCAGGTCGGCCACTTCCGCATAGGGACTCTGGAAGTTCCTGGCGTTCGGTCCCTCCCAGTAGAGATCGTGGTGCTGCAGGATGAACTGAACGTCCCGCCTCTCGGTGATGAGCCGGTAGAAGGCCAGCGTTGCCGCTAGGTTGTACGGAAGCGACATTAGGTTGCGGACGTGAACCAGCCGGATATCATGCTGGTCGAGGTACTCCTCGACTCGTTGTCGGATCCTGGCGGCCCGTTCTTCAATCTGCTCCAGGAGATCTGACACGGTTGTCTGGCGGTCTCCATCGAGTTGAGAGTCGTCCGGTCGGAAGATGCTCCGCCGCAGCGCCCTTGCCTCGTCGGACTGATAGGAAAGCTCGGGCAGTCGGAGGCCCTCGGTCTCGTCGGGCACGTCGGAAGCACACGGATGAACCCGCCATCCGCCATTGCTGAGCGCCTTGGTCAGTTCTTGTGACTGAAGGGAGACGCCGTCAGTGCCGAAGAGCTTGAAGTGGACCTCCATGGTGGCTGCAGGTTGCCCGTGCACTTTCAGCCGACCTCCTGGACCAATGAGAACACCCACCCCACGTGCGTGAGTGCTGATTATAGGGAGCACCTTCCCTTCGCTCAGCCACCAAGTCCCGCAGGACCTCGAAACGAGCTCGGTGCGGACTCCGGTCGAATTCGCCGCACCGGTCGAGGTGGGATGCGTTGGGGGCGCAGTTTCTACCGCTGACGGCACTTCCTGCGTCAGGCCGCGCTTCCCGACCGCCCCCCGCCGATGCTGCCCACCAGTCACACCCCCACCTCCCACGGCGCCCGCACGCGGTCCAGCGAACCAAACTGGGTCCGGCCCTCGATGGTCAGCACGGCTCCGTGCTGCTCCACCCGCTATAGGCGGCTGCGAAAGTAGGCATCGCGCGACCGATCATCGCGGTCACCGATCCGGCCAGCCTCCACCGCACCCGAACCGCGGTCGTTCTCGAGATGTAGCCGCCGAGGGCCT
>JALZAL010000266.1 GCA_030948325.1 Candidatus Dormiibacterota bacterium | reverse complement strand
AAGCTGGTCGATGCCAAGGTGAACGGCGTCGTCGGCCACCTGAACTCCGGCACCTCGATCCCCGCCTCGAAGATCTACAGCGACGCCGGCATCCCGCAGATCTCGCCCTCGGCCACCAACCCGAAGTACACGGCTCAGGGCTTTAAGACCGCCTTCCGCGTCATCGGTAACGACGTCGCGCAGGGCAAGGCAAACGGCGACTTCCTGATCAAGACGCTCGGCTGCAAGAACATCGCCATCATCGACGACAAGAGCACCTACGGCCAGGGCCTGGCGGACCAGGTGAACACAGAGGTGCCCGTCGCCGGCGGCACGGTGATCGATCGTGAGCACGTGGACCAGAGCGCAAGCGACTTCACCGCGCAGCTCACCACGATCAAGGGCAAGCACCCCGACGCCATCTTCTACGGCGGGTACTCGGCTCAGGCCGGTCCGCTCACGCAGCAGGCCCACAAGCTCGGCATCACTGTTCCCATCGTCATGGGGGACGGCTGCCAGGACAGCGACTACACGAAGCTCGCCGGGACTGACGCGAACAACAACTTCGCCTCCAACGGTGGACCGGCGCAGTCCCTGATGACCGGCTTCGCCGCATTCAACACGGCTTTCCACGCGAAGTTCAACGTGGACGTCTTCCAGTACGCGCCGCAGGCGTACGACGCCGCCAACATACTCATCGACGCTGTCAAGACGTCTGGGCCGACCAAGGCCGCCATCCTGACCACGGTTGCAGCGACCAAGGACTACCAGGGTGTCGTCCAGACTTACACCTTCACGGCCACTGGCGACATCATCAACAGCATCTTCACCATCTACAAGGTCGAAAGTGGCAGCTGGAAGGCGGTCAAGGCCGTAACGTCGGCTTAGAAAGCTTCAGCTAGACCCTAGAGATACGGGCAGGTACGTCGCCTGCCCGTATCAATTGCCTTAATCTCTCGGGCGTAAGTGCAGAACTGTCTCAACCTGCTCAGCTCCGGGTTGACGCCGGAGGGAATCCTGCAGCAGCTCATCAACGGCGTGACGTTGGGCAGCATCTACGCCCTCATCGCCCTCGGGTACAGCATGGTCTACGGCGTTCTCGAGCTCATCAACTTCGCCCACGGTGACGTCTTCATGGTCGGAACATTTGTCGTCCTGGGAGTCACCGACCGCTTCGCCCTGGACGGCGCGTCGTTGGCTCTGATCATCCCGGTGCTCCTGGTTGCAATGATCGCGGCAATGGCCCTCTGCGCCGCCCTTGGCTTTGCCATCGAGAAGATCGCCTACAGGCCGCTGCGCCGCGCGCCGCGCCTGGCGCCGCTGATCAGTGCGATCGGCGTCAGCTTCTTCCTCGAGGCCTGGATCGCGACCTACGTCTCATCACGCGACTTCACCCTGCCCAACCTGATACCTGGCGGCATCCCGCTGTATGGGGACGTGAGCATCAGCTACGTCCAGATCCTCATGTTGGCGTCGTCTGTCGCGATGATGTTTCTTCTGCAGCTGTTGGTGCGGCGGACATTGTTGGGCCGCGGGATGCGGGCTGTAGCACAGGATCGCGAGGCCGCCGAGCTGATGGGCGTGAACATGGACCGCGTGATCTCGTTCACCTTCATCATCGGGTCCGCCCTGGCCGGTGTTGCAGCCATGCTGTGGATGCTCAACTACTCGACCAACCAGACGATCGGCTTCATCGCAGGGCTCAAGGCTTTCACGGCGGCGGTCATCGGCGGCATCGGAAACATCCCGGGGGCCATGCTCGGAGGCTTCCTGCTCGGCCTCGCCGAGTCCCTGGGCGCCGCCTACATCAGCAATGTCACCTGCGGCATCTTCTCCTCCTCTTATCAGAACGTCTTTGCGTTCGCGTTCTTGATCCTGATGTTGGTGTTCCGCCCCTCAGGCATCATCCGCGAGCGCGTGAGCCAGCGAGCATGAACCTCGTCGACGGTCTGGTCGCCCTCTTCCACGGGCCATTCGGAAGCCAGCCATTTGCGGTCCTGGCCTGGCAGTGCTTGCTCGGAGGCGCCGCCTACTTCGCCGCGCGGTTCGTCCGCGGTCGTTTTCCCCGTCAGGCGGCGACGCCATTCCGCGTCGCGGGCCAAGGCGCGTCGGTCGCGCTGCGCAACAGGTACGTGCTGCTGTCCATCGGCTTGCTGCTGCCGTTGGTCGAGCTGCTCACAGGCGGCTACCTCCTAACGGTGACGTACAGCATCGAGCTATACGTCCTGCTCGCAATCGGCCTCAACATCGTCGTCGGCTTCACCGGTCTCCTCGATCTCGGCTACGTCGCATTCTTTGCGGTGGGGGCATACGTCTATGGCCTGCTCGCCTCGCCACAGCTGTACGAGATCACGCACCAGACGCTCTACTTCCTCGTACCGAAGAGCGGGTTGAGCGCAAGCCCTGGATTCCACATCTCGATGCTGTTGCTGATGCCGATCGCCGGCTTCGCGGCGGCGCTGTTCGGTGTCCTGATCGGCATCCCGACCCTTCGTCTGCGCGGCGACTACCTCGCGATCGTCACCCTTGGATTCGGCGAGATCACCCGGATCTTCGCCAACAACCTGGACCAGCCGGTCAACATCACCAATGGCCCGAATGGCCTGATCAATATCGACCCGGTCTGGATCGGCAGCTACAGCTTCGGCAACCCGAACAACTACCTCGGCCCTTTCCACATCCCGTCGTTCCTCAACTACTACTACCTGGTCCTGATCCTGATCCTGATCACGGTCTTCTTCGTCAGCCGCCTGGAGCGCTCGCGGGTTGGCCGAGCCTGGGCTGCGATCCGAGAGGACGAGACCGCGGCCCAAATGGCGGGTATCAACACGCGCAACCTCAAGCTGCTCGCTTACGCCTCCGGCGGTTTCTTCGGCGGAATGGCGGGCGCGGTCTACGCGGCGGGCCAGCACCTCATAGCGCCCGACTCGTTCCAGCTGTTCGTATCGATCCTTGTGCTCTGCATGGTGGTCGCAGGAGGCATGGGCAGCATTCCCGGGTCGGTCTTGGGAGCGATCGTCATCGGAGCCATCTATTTCCTCACCAGCCAGCTGCTCTACCTTCGCATCCTCATTTTCGGCGCGTTGCTCGTGATTCTGATCACGCTGCGCCCCCAGGGACTGCTGCCAAGCGTTCAGCGGGCACGCGAGCTCGAGGAGACCGACGACGATCCATCCCTCACAGGCGCACCCCCGAGCACCGCACCGGCGTGACCACCGACCCGCAGCCGATCCTGGAGCTGTCCGCGGTTCGCAAGCAGTTCGGCGGCCTGATCGCCGTGGACGCTCTCGACCTGTCTGTCGGCGTCGGCGAGATCTTCTCTCTGATCGGGCCGAACGGCGCCGGCAAGACCACCGTCTTCAACCTGATCACAGGCCTCGACGTCCCCACGTCGGGGAACATCAAGTTCTCAGGGCAGACCATCTCAGGTTTGCTTCCCCACCGGCTCGCCAAGCTGGGGATCGCGCGAACCTTTCAGAACATCCGCCTCTTCGGCAACATGACGGTTCTCGACAACGTGCTGGTCGGGCGCCACAGCCGGCTTCACACGCCGTACTGGATGTCAGTGGTGCGCACGTCGTCCGAGCGTAAGGAGGAAAAGGATGCGGTCGAAAAGGCACGCGAATACCTCCAGTTCGTCGGCCTGCGGCGCCGCCACAACGATCTTGCGCGCAACCTTCCTTATGGGATGCAGCGCCGGCTCGAGATCGCTCGGGCACTGGCGAGCGAGCCGCAGCTCCTCCTCCTGGACGAGCCTGCGGCAGGCACGAACCCGCAGGAAAAGGGTGCCCTGTCGGAGCTCATGCGTGCCATCCGCCAACGTGGCGTGACTCTGTTCTTGATCGAGCACGATATGAAGGTCGTGATGGGGATCTCCGACCGGATCGCCGTCCTCGACCACGGCGAGAAGATCGCCGAAGGCATCCCGGACCAGGTTCGCAACGACCGCCGGGTGATCGAGGCCTACCTCGGGAAAGGGGCATGACACAGGCTTCCCCCACGGCGTTCCTTGAGGTCAGCGGCCTGGAAGTCGCCTACGGCAAGATCACCGCCTTACGAGGTGTGAGCCTGACCGTTGGACAGGGCGAGATAGTCACGTTGATCGGAGCCAACGGAGCGGGCAAATCCACGACAGTCCGGACGCTGGCTGGGCTCATGCGACCTGTCTCCGGCCGCGTCGTGTTCGATGGACAGGAGACGACGGGCCGCCCGGCGGAAGCCATAGTCCGGCGGGGTCTCTGCTTGGCTCCCGAGGGTAGGCGGCTGTTTTCACGCATGAGCGTTCACGAGAACTTGCTGATGGGCGCCTACACGCGCCGCGATCGCGCCGGCGTCAACGCCGACATCGAGCGCTGTTTCGGCCTGTTTCCTCGGCTGAAAGAGCGTTCCGGCCAGCTGGCCGGAACGCTTTCAGGAGGCGAGCAGCAGATGCTGGCGATCGGTCGCGCGCTGATGGCCAAACCAAAGCTGCTGATGCTCGACGAACCTTCGCTCGGACTGGCGCCGATCCTGGTCGAGACCATATTCAGCATCATTCGCGAGATCAACGCGCAGGGCACTCCGGTACTGCTCGTCGAGCAGAACGCGCACAAGGCGCTACAGGTGGCTCACCGGGGTTACGTGCTGGAGACCGGTGTGATCGTGCAAACCGGCACCGGCCAGGAGCTACTCGAATCCGAGGACGTACAGAAGGCCTACCTCGGAATGTAGCTTCGCGCTCCGGGCGCCGCGGATCCTTTACCGCCCGGGCTGGTAGCTAGAGACAAAAAGGTAGATGAGGACAACCGCGAACGCGCCGTATTCCAGAACGACGTTGCGCGTGAAGCTGTCCTCGACTGTGTGCCGGACGAGGCCGCGGTTGATGTACCAGGCGAAGAGCAACATGACCGCGAACGTGCCCTCGTTCACGACCAGGTACAGAGCCAGTGCAGTGATCGCCCAGGCCAGGAAGGTGACCACCTGGCCGACGAATAAGGAGAAGATGAACGCCCGTCGGGGCGCGATCGGCGTCCCGTTGATCCGAAAGCTGCGATACGAAGCGAAGAACGTGATGGTGAAGATCCAGGTCAGCTTGAGGATGACGTTGAAAGGGATCGTCACCACGACCAGGTAAGCCCCGGCCAGGACCAGCACCAGGATGGCCTCCTGGATCACCAGGTGGCCGCGCTTCTCGGCGTCGCGCAGGCGCAGATAGTCGAGCCGCGCGGAGAGGACGAAACCTGCGCCGAAGACAGCGGTGATAACCGCGTACTTCCACAGCTCCGGGATCAGCGGATGTCCGGCGTTGTCGTGCCCACCAGCCAGCCCGGCGAGGGTGATCGCGCCGAGGGCGACAGGGATGTAGTGCTCGATCCTTGGGATTTCCTCGGTGCCGCGGAGATAGCCGAGCAGGGCCGGCGCCGCCACCACGACCAGGCCGAGCGCCAGTGCCCACACCTGGCCTTCGCCGAGCAGCTCCGACTTGAAGCCGAGGGCGATCGCCACCAACACGACGCCGGCGAAGATCAAGAAGCTGCGGTCGCGCTCCGAAGGTACGGCCGCGGTGGCCGGTGCGACCTTCTCGGGGGAGGGTGGGATCTTCATTAGACCCGAGGAAGTCTAAGCGCCGGGGGCGCGACCGTAGCGGTCGGCCAGGCGGACGACGTCGTCCGCTTCCGGCGTCGAGACCTCGAAGATGTCGGTGTCCTCGACTGCCGTGAGGCGGTGGCGCGTGCCGGGTTTGATGTGGAGCGTGTCGCCCGCCCGCATGCGATGGGTGGTGAGGGCCCCGTCTGGGGCGCCGATCTCGATGTCCACGCAGCCGGCGACGACGTACTGGCACTCGTCCTTGCGCTCGTGGTATTGCAGCGAGAGCGCCTCCCCGCTGTTGATATGCAGCACCTTGCCCAGGTAGCGATCTGTCACCGCCCAGCGAATCTCGTATCCCCATGGCTTGTCCACCCGCGAGCCCTCCGCGCGCTTCACCTCAGGAAGATCAGTCAATTGATGGATCAGCCTGCAGCATGTTGCCTTAGCCCCACGATGTCCTCCAGCGCCGCCAGGCGGGCCTCGACGTCTCCTGCGGTCGCGGCCTCCGAGTAGACCCGCACCAGCGGCTCGGTCCCGCTAGCTCGGAGGAGCACCCAGCTGCCGTCGGCGAGGTAGAACTTAAATCCGTCGTCTGACCGCACGCGCACGACTTCGACGCCGGCGACGTGAGTGGGCTGGTTCGCCGCCAGGAGGTCGAGGATCCGCGCCCGCTCTGCGTCATATGTGTCGCGAGCGAGGTGGATGTCGTGCCGGCTGTAGGCGTGAGGGCCGACTCGCTTCTCGAGGTCGGCGAGGATCTGTGAGAGCGGCTTGCCCAGCCTCACGATCATGTCCGCGAACAGCAGGCCGACCAGGATCCCGTCCCTCTCGGGGATGTGGCCGCGGATCGCGTAACCACCCGACTCCTCTCCGCCGAGGACGGCGTCCGTCTCCATCATCTTGGGCGCCAGGTTCTTGAAGCCGACGGGGACCTCGAAGACCTCCGCTCCAAACTCCGCCCCCAGCTTTTCCGCCATGGAGGTCATGTTGATGGTCTTCACCACAGGTCCACCCATGCCCCTGACCTCGAAGAGGTAGATCATCAGCAGCGCGTAGACCTGCAGCTGGTCGACGAAGCGACCGGTCTCATCGATGATCCCGACGCGGTCCGCATCGCCGTCTGTGCAGATGCAGAGATCGTTTCCGCCCCCCGCACGCATGACGGCCAGCGCGGCGTCGATGTTGGGCGGTATGGGTTCTGGGTTGATGCCTCCGAAGAAAGGGTTACGCTCGTTGTGCAGCTCGGTCACGCTCGTGGTGCCTCCGCCCAGCAGATCGGCGATGTACCTGTAACCCGATCCATGCATGCACTCGTGGATGATGCGAAGCCCCGCCCCCTTGATGGCTTCAAGATCGACCATGCGCTCGATCTGCTCGTAGTAGGACGGGCGCGGGTCGTAGACGGTGATCAGGCCGGCCGCCTTGCCCCTCTCCGGTGCGGACACGTCGGGCAGCGCGTTGATCCGCCGCTCGAGCTCTGCGATGACAGAGCTCGGCGCCGAGCTGCCTGTTTCCGGCTTGTACTTCACGCCATTGAACAGGTAAGGGTTGTGGCTTGCTGTGATGACGGCCGCCCCCGTAGCCTTGCGGTCGATCACCGTCCACGACGCCACCTGCGTCGGCGACGGCCGGTCGAAGACCAGGCTTCGCACCCCGTTGGCCGCGAAGACTTCGGCGACAGCACGAGCGAATTCCTCGGACGCGAACCGGCAGTCGTAACCGACGACCGCCAGCGGCTCGGGCCCACGAGAAAGCAGGTATTCGGCAGTCCCCTGGGCGACGCGGCGCACGTTGGCGAACGTGAAGTCGTCACCGATGACCCCGCGCCAGCCATCAGTGCCGAACTTGATCTGCGGTGCAGCTGTCATCCGCTCAAAGGGTAAACGTCACGGTCCCCGCGAAATCGGAGATTTCTCCGGGCGATCAGAGCCGTCCTTAGCACCGCTTTGCGCGATGACTACAGGTAGCTGGTTTTGCGCGCTCGTCTGAGAGCGTCTACGACCTTGCGCACGTCCTGTGCACGGGATCGAGGACACACAAGGAGCGCATCGTCGGTGTCGACGATGATCATGTCTTCGAGACCGATCGCGGCCACCAAGCGTCCCGAGCTGAGGATCAGGCTCCCGCTGGTGTCAACAAGGATCGATTCGCCTTCCACCGAGTTGCCGTGTCGGTCCGCTCGGACCCGGTCGCCGAGCTCGGCCCAGTTCCCGATATCGGCCCATTCGAAGTCGGCCGGGATGAGGAGTAGGCGATCGGTCTTCTCCATGACGCTGCGATCGATCACCTCGATCCGCAACCGGTTGTAAAGCGTAGCGGCGGACGCCTCGTCGCGCGAGGCTCGAGCCTCCATCACCCTTCGCAGGCCTGCCAGGTGGCGTGGGGCGTACAAGCCAAGCTCGCGCACGAACACGTCAAGCCGCCACGAGAACCACGCAAGGTTCCAGTAGTAGCCGCCCGCACGGATGAAACGCCTGGCGGCCCCGAGCTCGGGCTTCTCGATGAAACGCCGGACGCGGAGGGCACCGGCGGACCGGCGTCCAGGCGCATGGATGTAGCCCAGCCCCGTCGAAGGGAACCTCGGCTTCAGGCCGACGGTGACCAGGCTGTCAATGGTCGCGGCTGTTTGGATCGCGGCACGAACCGCTTTGGTCACGCCCGTACGACCGCGCACGACATGGTCTGCGGGCATGACCAGCATCACGGCGTCCTCATATCGCTCTAGCAGGGTGAGGGCGGCGAGCCCGTAAGCGTTGGTGGTGCCCCGCGCGGCCGGTTCCAGGATGAGGTGTCGCGAGTCGATCTCCGGCAGCACCCTCTCGATGATCGCGCGCTGCCCGACCTCGGTGAGGACGAAAACCTCGCTTGCCAGCTTGGAGGCGCGGTCATACGTCTCGCGCAGCAGAGGCATGCCGCCTTCTCCCAGCGGGAGCACGTGCTTGGGGGTCGAGCGACGCGAGCGAGGCCACAGGCGCGTCCCGGCACCGCCCGCCGGGATCACGGCAAGCACCTTCTGGCGGCCGCGGGGCGCTGCCCTCAACCGATCTCTTCCGCGAGCTCCTTTGCCCGCGAGGTCGACTCCCATGGCGCGTCGATGTCGGTGCGTCCGAAATGGCCGTAAACCGCGGCCTGGCGGAACAGGGGCCGTCGGAGATTGAGCTCTTTGATGATGCCCAGCGGGCTGAGGTCGAAGAGCTTGCTCACTGCGCCGGCAAGCGTGGCGTCCGGCACCGTCCCGGTGCCGAACGTGTCGACGCGGATGGCGACCGGTTTGACGACCCCGATCGCGTACGACACCTGCACCTCGCATCTCTTGGCCAGCCCGGCGGCGACGATGGTCTTCGCCACGTGTCGAGCCCCGTATGCGCCTGCGCGGTCGACCTTGGTCGGGTCCTTGCCGGAAAAGCATCCGCCGCCATGCCGGGCGTAGCCGCCATACGTGTCCACCATGATCTTGCGGCCGGTGAGGCCGGCGTCCGCCACCGGGCCGCCGACCACGAAGCGGCCGGTGGGATTGATGTACGACCTGATACCACCCTCTCTCAGCTCCGCTGGGATGACCGCATCGATCACGTGCTCGGCGATGTCGGAGCGAAGCTGGTCGGTTTCGACCTCCTCATGGTGCTGCGCCGAGAGGACGACGTTGTCCACGCCAAGAGCCTTGCCATCCGCGCCGTAGCGAACCGTCACCTGGACTTTGCCATCGGGACGCAGGTAGCTGAGCGTCTTGCTGCGGCGGACCTCCGCCAGCCGGCGTGCAAGACGGTGGGCTAGGATTATGGGAAGCGGCATCAGCTCCGGGGTCTCGTCGCACGCGTAGCCGAACATCATTCCCGAGTCGCCGGCACCCCCGACATCGACGCCTTGCGCGATGTCGGGTGACTGCTCGTCGATACTGGTGATGACGCCGCAGGTTTCAGCGTCGAACCCGTATTTGGCTCGCGTGTAGCCAACCTCCCGGATGGTCTGCCTGATGATCCGAGGGATGTCGACGTAGCAATCGGTGGTGATCTCGCCGACCACGATCACCAGACCTGTGGTGACCACAGCCTCGCAAGCGACGCGAGCGAGCGGATCTTTGGCCAGGATCGCATCCAGGATTGCGTCCGAGATCTGGTCGGCGAGCTTGTCCGGGTGACCCTCGGTGACCGACTCCGACGTGAAAACGCTCGACGCTGGCTCGCGCGACATTTGGTCCTCCTCCGAATCTCCCGCGCCGGCAAGGGTGAGCCACCGCATCTCGGGCTCGCCCCCAGGCGCCAGGTTCATACCTCTGGGACTTGGAGATATTAGCGGGAGCCGGGGCGGTCGACCGTTACCGGCGGGGAGGTTGACGGCTCGCGCTCATCGCCCGGGCCTTCTCAGATCGAGATAGTGAATTCCGGAGTGTCGCAGGAGCTTGGAGCCGCGCTGTGCGAGCAGCGCGACAGTCGCCGCCCGCGATGACTCGATCACTGCCGCGATGTGATCGGCTCTCATCTCCCAGGTCGCGGTCGGCGCGGTGACCGGGCAGAGGACGACGATTCGTGCCCGCTCGCGCAAGCGTTCGTAGACGCTCAGCATCTGATGGTGGAGCGACAGCTGCAGCGTTCGAGCCAGCAGCTCCGGAAAGCTGCGCGGCGCCGACTCGTGCTCGCTTCCGCCCATGAGGCTGATCGCGAGCACGTCCTTCGACCCGTCCTCGACCGCGACGTCCAGCGGGGTGTTGTCAACGACGCCGCCGTCGAGATGCTCGCGACCGTCGATCCGGACGCTCGGAAATAGGCCAGGGATGGCGGTCGAGGCGAGCAGCGCCGGCGTCAGGAGACCGGCGCGGAACACCACAGGCTTGCCAGCGTTGAGGTCGGTGGCGACGACCGCGAAAGGCAGTCGTAACTGCTCGAACGTGGTCATGCCGGTGAGAGCCTGGGCACGTGCGACCAGCCGACGAACGTTCTCCTGTGGAAAAGCGCTCATCTGGTCGCGACGCAGGGTCGACCGGATCACGCCCAACGGGTGCGCCTGGAAAACCGTGAGCGCCTGGCGAGACATCCAGACCTGGCGGAGCATCATCACCCCGGCCAGCGAGGGGTAGGCCGCGAGCGAGCTGCCATTCAGCGCGCCGACGCTCGCGCCGACCACGCGGACGGGCGGCTCAAGGCCCGCCTCGAACAACCCTTGAAGCACCCCGACCTGCGCGGCGCCTCGAGCGCCGCCTCCGCCCAGCACCCAGGTGCGGCGAGCAGGACCGAACGTCCTAGCTCCCTCCCCCCTCCAGTGGGAGGGTCGGGGAGCGATCCGCAAGGCCCATCCTCAACGCCGCTTTGCGCGCAAGGGCGCGAGTTGGGACACGCGCTAAGTTCCTTCTTCCCAGGAGGTGAGGTAGTGCTTCTGCTCTTCGGTCAACGTATCGATCTGGATTCCCATCGCATTGAGCTTGAGGCGCGCGACTTCCGCATCGATGTCTTCGGGCACGTCGTACACCTTGTTTTCGAGGGTGCTCGCGTTCCTGGCCATGTACTCGGCGCATAGCGCCTGGTTGGCGAAGCTCATGTCCATGACGGCAGCCGGGTGGCCCTCCGCGGCCGCCAGGTTGATGAGCCGGCCTTCACCCAGCACGTGAAGGCGCCGGCCGTCCTGCAGCTTGTACTCCTGCACTGAGGGCCGGACCTGGCGCACGCCGGTCGCCATGCCGTCGAGCGCTTTGAGGTTGATCTCCGAGTTGAAGTGGCCAGAGTTGGCGAGGATTGCGCCGTCCTTCATCGCATCGAAATGGTGGCGATCGATGACGTTGACGTCGCCGGTGACTGTGACGAAGATATCGCCCTCGCGCGCGGCCTCCGCCATCGTCATCACCCTGAAACCATCCATCGCAGCCTCGAGCGCCTTGACGGAATCGACCTCTGTGACCACCACGTCGGCTCCGTGCCCTTTGGCCCTCGAAGCCAATCCACGGCCGACCCATCCGTAACCGGCGATGACGAAGGTCTTGCCCGCAAGCAGGACGTTGGTGGAGCGGATGATGCCATCGATCGTCGACTGCCCTGTCCCATAGCGGTTGTCGAACATGTGCTTCGTATCGGCTTCGTTGACCGCGACGATCGGGTAGCGCAGGACCCCTCGCTCCGCCATGGCGCGGAGCCTGACGACGCCGGTGGTCGTCTCTTCGGTGCCGCCAATGACGTCCGCCAGCTGCTCCTTACGCGACTTGTGCAGCACAGAGACCAGGTCCGCGCCGTCGTCCATCGTCATCACCGGGCGGTGGTCGAGCGCGGCCTCGATGTGCTCGTAGTACGTGTCGTTGTCTTCTCCGCGGATCGCGTACGTGCTGATCCCATGCTGCGATGCGAGAGCGGCGGCGACCGCGTCATTGGTCGAAAGAGGATTGGAGGCACACAGCACCACCTCGGCGCCCCCTGCCTTCAGGGTCAGCATCAGGTTGGCTGTCTCGCTGGTCACATGTAGGCACGCGGCGAGCTTGAGACCTTTGAGCGGCAGCTCCTTGGCGAACCGCGCACGGATCAATGCGAGCACCGGCATCTCGCGGGCGGCCCAGTCGATGAGATCCTGGCCCTGCACCGCCAGGCTCAGATCCTTGACGTCGTTACCTTTCGAGCTGACTTTCAAATCCGTGGTCTCTCCTTACTTGCCAATTCTGCTAAACGCTCCTCTCTCCCTGGAGGGGCGAGGGAGATCAGGTTCGGACTTACCTTAATAGACGATTTCGCTGATCACCTCGACGTCGGGCAGTCGCTTTCGTCCGCCCAGGTCCGCCAGCTCGATCAGGACCTGCACCCCGATGACCTCACCTCCGAGCGAGCGGATCAAGCGGACCGCAGCGGCGGCTGTGCCCCCGGTCGCCAGTACATCATCGACGATCAGCACCTTCTGGCCGGGCTCGACTGCATCCGAATGGATCTGGAGCTGATCTGTCCCGTACTCCAGCTGATAAGCCTCCCCGATGGTCTTCCAGGGGAGCTTGCCGGTCTTGCGAATCGGAATGAAGCCGGCGTTGAGCTTGACAGCCATCGCTGCACCGGGAATGAAGCCACGCGCTTCGATGGCTGCGACCAGGTCCGGCTGGCGATCTTTCCAGCTTTTCGACATCATCTCTACGACCTCGCGAAAGAGCTCCTTGCGTACGAGTAGAGGCGTGATGTCGCGAAAAATGATGCCTGGCTGTGGATAATCCGGAATGTCGCGAACGTATTGCTTCAGCTCCTGTGGCGTGGTCATACAACGGATCGGAAGTATTCGAGCGTCCGGCTTAGGCCGTCCTCGAGCGATATCTGCGGCTCCCATCCGAGCAGGCTGCGCGCGCGCGTGATGTCCGGTCTGCGTTGCTTTGGATCGTCGACCGGCAGTGGGCGATGCACGATCTCGCTCTTTGAGCCGGCCAGCCTCACGATCGTCTCCGCCAGCTGCAGCACCGTCACCTCGTGAGGATTGCCGAGGTTGACCGGCAGCTCATCGGCTCGCTCCAGTGCGGCGAGCACGCCGCGGACGAGGTCCGACACGTAACAGAGGCTGCGGGTTTGCGAACCGTCGCCGTACACGGTCAGCGGTTCGCCCCTGATCGCCTGGGCCATGAAGTTGGGCACCGCGCGCCCGTCCAGAACCTGCATTCGGGGACCGTGCGTATTGAAGATTCGCACGATTCTCGTGTCCACTCCATGCGCCCGGTGGTAAGCCATCGCAAACGCTTCGGCGCAGCGCTTGGCCTCGTCGTAGCAGCCGCGCGGGCCGATCGGATTGACGTTCCCCCAGTAGCTCTCCGGCTGAGGGTGAACCTGGGGGTCGCCGTAAACCTCGGACGTGGACGCGAGCAGAAATGTCGCGCCCTTGGCGCGAGCAAAACCAAGCATGTTCATCGTCCCAACGGTCCCCACCTTGAGCGTGTGGATCGGGTTTGCATCGTACTGAGGGGGAGAAGCGGGCGACGCGAAATGCAGGACCTGACGCACATCGCCGTCAACGACGACCGGCTCGTTGACGTTGGCCTGTCGGAATTCGAAATCGGGGTTGTCGGACAGGCCGCGCACGTTGTCGGGCGAACCGGTTATGAAGTTGTCCAGCGCGAGGACGCGAAAGCCGCGATCGAGGAGTGCCTCACAGAGGTGGGAGCCGATGAATCCGGCCCCCCCGGACACCACCGCCCGCGGCCGGGCGCTAGTCGCGGCCAATGCCTCGGTACGTGAAGCCAAGGCCACGCATCATCGCCGGGTTGTAAATGTTTCGACCGTCGATCATCACCGCCTTGCGCATAGAGGCTTTCATACGAGCGAGATCGAGGTGGCGGAACTCGTTCCACTCGGTCACCAGCACCAGGCCGTCGGCGCCGTCCGCCAGCGCGTAGGCGTCGCTCGAGAATTCGACCTGAGGTAGAAGCTCACGCGCACGCACCATGGCCGCCGGATCATAGGCGCGGACCTCGGCGCCCGCCGCCACCAGCACCCTGGCGATGTCCAGGCTGGGCGCATCGCGGAGATCGTCGGTGTTCGGCTTGAACGCCAGACCGAGCAGCCCGACGATCCGACCCTCGAGCGTTTCCAGGCACTCGCGCAGCTTGTCGATAGCGAGCATCCGTTGATCGCGATTGATGTCCATGACCGCATGCAGCAGCTCGGGGTGGTAATCGAATCGCTCGGCGAGCGCCGCCAGAGCCTTCACGTCCTTTGGAAAACATGAGCCGCCGTATCCGATGCCGGCGTCGAGGAAGCTCGGGCCGATGCGCTTGTCGAGTCCCATGCCTTCGGCCACCAGGGTGGCGTCGGCGTCCACGCGCTCACAAATCCGGGCGATCTCGTTGATGAAGGAGATGCGTGCCGCGAGAAAAGCATTCGACGCGTACTTGACCATCTCCGCCGTGTAGATGTTGGGTGTGATCAGTACCCGCGCCTCGAGTGGAGCGTAGAGGCGAGCCACCTTGGCCGCTGCCTCAGCATCGTGGCTGCCGATCACAACGCGGTCAGGGTGCATGAAGTCCTGGATGGCAGAGCCCTCGCGCAGGAACTCGGGGTTGGACACGACTTCCGCGCGGTGACCCCGGCTTCGGTTGCGCAGGACCCTGGAGACCATGTCGCCCGTGAGCGGTGGCACCGTGGACTTGTTGACGACCACGAGCGGCCCGTCCATCGAGTCGGCGATCGATGTCGCGGCTGCCTCCACATAGGAGAGGTCGGCCTCTCCCCCCTCCCCTTCCGGCGTGCTGACGGCGATGATCGCGTATTCGGCTCGCGGCACCGCCTCGTCATAGGAGTTGGTGAAGCTGAGCCGCCCGGCCTTTGCGTTCCGCTCGACGAGCTCGTTGAGCCCAGGCTCATAAAAGGGAACGTTGTGGCCCTTCAGCTGCGCGATCTTCTCGCGGTCGATGTCGACCACGATGACGTCGTTGCCGAGGTCGGCGAGGCAAGCGGCGGTGGTCAGGCCGACGTATCCGGCACCGATGACCGCAACCCTGGACAAAGCCGGCCGATTATCTCAGCCAAAACCCGGCCGCTGCTCCAGGCCCGGATCATCGCGCCGCATCCGGTCCCCGTATTGCAGCCAGACTCCTCAACTGCTCGTCTTCAGAACGGACTCGTAGGCGGCGATGGTCTGGCGGGCGGTCTTGCGCCAGCTGAACGCCTTCGCCCGCTGCAGGCCGGCGCGCCCTTTGCGCTCTGGGTTCGAGATGAGCCGGGCTGCAGCGATGCCAAGGCCGTGGGCGTCACCGTCCTGCACCAGCACTCCTGCCCCGTCGACCACCTCCGGCAAGCTCGAGTTCCTGTATGTAGCGACTGGACAGCCGCAGGTCATCGCCTCCAGGCAGGGCAACCCGAAGCCCTCGTATCGGCTCGGGAAGACCAGGCATCCGGCCGCGGTGTAGAGATCGGCGAGCTCCAGGTTGTCCACCCGCCCGAGCATGGTTGCGCCGGGCATGGCCGGAGGGGCCTGGCGGCCGGGCGCCCCCGCGATCACCAGCGGCAGCTCCGGGAGCACCTCCTTCGCCGCCGCCCATGCGCGAAGCAGCCCGGAGGGATCCTTGCGGGCGTCCAGGGCGCCGACGAAAAGTAGGTAGCCGGGCTGGAGTTGCCATCGTTCGCCGACACGGGCGGCAGCTCCGGGCCTCGGCTCGAACACGGAATCGGCCGCCTCGTGGACCACGCGAATGCGCTGCGGCGCAACATGGCCGTAGCGCGTGGCGTCGTCGGCGGTCGCCTGCGAGACCGCCAGGATGACGTCCGCCCGCCGCAGCAGGCGCTTGCCGAGCCAGAACCGAAGGCGTTCCCCGCGCATCCGAGACCCTCCCCAAGCCCAGGGGATCAGGTCATGAAGGGTGACCACCAAAGGGCACGGCGAGCGACCGGGCAGGCGCAGGTCAATGGCGTGGTACAGGTCGGGAGCGATCCGCTGGAGGTCGGCGCCCAGCGCGACTGCCTCTTCGTAGCCCGACAGCTGGCCATGATAACGACGGCGAGATCTGGCGATCCGGTAGGAGCCTACGGGCAGCCGTGGCTCAGGCAGGGCGGCGTCGAGGAGCAGGGTCAGGTTGGGGTCATAGCCGGCGGAGATCAGCCCCTGGAGAAGGCCCGCTGCATAAGTGCCGACGCCGCGCACGGCGCTCGGCCCCTGGAGCGGACGCATATCGAGCAGGACGGAGGGCCTGCGGGCTCCGGACCGCGCGCCGGATCGGCCCACCTGGTGGCTTGCGCCGGTGCGGTTGATCACCTGATGCTTTGCGCGCAAGTGCGCGTTTCGCCCAGTTGATTGCTCAGAGCGGAGATAGGGTCACCGGTGAAGCCATCATAATTTGGCCGCCATGGACCCCCTTGACGTCGTCATCGTCGGTGGCTGCGGACATGTGGGACTGCCACTTGCGCTCTCGCTTGCAGACAGTGGTTATCGAGTGGGCATCGACGATATCGATGCGGCCAAGATCGAGCAGGTACGGTCAGGCAGCGTCCCGTTCCTGGAGAACGGAGCTGAAGAGCTCCTTCGGAAGCTGCTTCCGAGCGGGCGGCTAGAGCTCTCCGCGGATCCGGGAATGCTCGCAAGGACCAACAGGGTGATCCTGGTCATCGGCACGCCGATCGATGAATTCATGAACCCTTCCGTTCGCGTGTTCGACCGGGTGCTGGACGACCTGATGCCTCACCTGAGCGACGGCAGCCTCGTCATATTGCGATCGACTGTGTTTCCGGGCACCACCGAATCCGTGGAGAGGCGCTTGAGGGCCGCCGGCCTCGACGTCGAGGTTGTCTTCTGCCCCGAGCGGATCGCTGAAGGGCACGCACTCGAGGAGATCCGCAGCCTGCCTCAGCTGATCGGGGCCAGCTCGGACGGAGGCTTCGAAAAGGCCAGCCGGCTGTTTGAGCCCCTGGGCGTGAACGTCGTCCGCACCACTCCGCTCGAGGCGGAGCTCGCGAAGCTCCTCACCAATACCTGGCGGTACATGAAATTTGCCATCGCCAACCAGTTCTTTCAGATCGCCCATCGATCGGGCGTTGACTACAACCATGTTCTCGACGCGATCCGCCGCGACTATCCGCGTGCGGCCGATCTGCCCGGCCCGGGCCTCGCGGCCGGCCCATGCCTGTTGAAGGACACCATGCAGCTGTCGGCCTTTACCCCGGATCACTTTCCGATGGGTCAGGCGGCGATGCAGATCAACGAGGGTCTGCCGAACTACATCGTCGACACGCTCAACTCGCGGCAACCGCTGGCGGGGCGCACGGTCGGGATCCTCGGCATGGCGTTCAAAGGTGAGTCCGACGACCCGCGCGCCTCGTTGAGCTACAAGATCCGCAAGCTGGCCGCCTTCAAAGGGGCACGGGTCCTTTGCACCGACCCATATGTCAACGACCCGTCGTTCCTGCCGCTGGAGAAGGTGGTCGAGGACTCGGACGTCCTCGTCGTCGCCGCTCCGCACAAGACGTATCGGAAGCTCCAGCTCGATGGCCGCGACGTCGTCGACATCTGGGGGATCACGGGGCCGATCAGGCTATGAGAGGGAACCCACGCGGTTCCCTCTCATCGGCGGGCGCTTCGCGCGCGCCTGCTCTCTTTCGGCAAAGGTTGGGATTTATGAAGAGCCTCTCCGAGCCGCGTTGGGAGGTAAAAAGGAGGCGGATTAGACGGCCTGGCGGAGCCAGGCCTACCGGCGGCGAATGAAGGTTCTCGTCACCGGCGCGGCCGGGTTCATTTGCGGATACCTGGTGGCCGAGCTTCTCGAGGCCGGTTACGAGGTTGTCGGGGTTGACAACTACAGCAAGTACGGTCCAGTCAAGCGGTCGTACGACAGCGATCCGCGCTACCGGCTCGTCGAGGGGGACGCCAAGAACGTCGAGCTGCTGACCGAGCTGGCGGCCGACTGCGACCATCTTGTGGCCGGCGCGGCCATGATCGGCGGGATCTCCTACTTTCACGAGTTCGCATATGACCTGCTCGCCGAGAACGAGCGCATCTGTGCGGCCACGTTCGATGCGGCGCTCAGCGCCAGCCGCCGCGGACGCCTCAGGAAGATCACTGTCGTCTCCAGCAGCATGGTCTTCGAGTCAGCAGACGTCTTTCCGACCCCCGAAGGCGCTGAGCTCACCAGCCCCCCTCCCAGGTCGACGTACGGATTTCAGAAGCTGGCGACCGAGTTCTTCGCTCGGGGCGCTCATGAGCAGTACAAGCTGCCGTACACGATCGTACGGCCCTTCAACTGCGTCGGCGTCGGCGAAAGGCGCGCGCTGCGAGACCGAGAGGTCATGAGCGGCAACGTCAGGCTCGCCATGAGTCATGTCGTACCAGACCTGTGCCAGAAGGTGCTCAAGGGCCAGGATCCTCTTCACATCCTCGGCGATGGCGCTCAGATCCGTCACTACACCTATGGTGCGGACCTCGCTCACGGGATCCGGCTGGCAATCGAATCCGACAAGGCGTTGAACGAATCCTTCAATCTGTCGACTTCGCACTCGACGACGGTGTTGGAGCTCGCCGAGCTGATCTGGCACAAGGTGCACGGCCCCGACAGGCCTCTGAACGTCGTCTCAGACCCTCCCTACGAGCACGACGTACAGATGCGGGTTCCGGATGTCACTAAAGCGCGGGAGGTGCTCGGGTTCGAAGGCACGACGACGCTGGACGAGATGCTGGACGAGGTCATTCCTTGGGTGCGAGACGAGATCGCGGTGGGCAGGATCTGAACGCCGGCGCCGGTGAGCCGGCACTGAGCGTGGTCGTTCCCGTCTACAACGAGGGCGAGAACGTCGTGCCGACATTGCGTGGAATCGTCGAGCGGTCGCGGATTCGTCCGCTCGAGGTGCTCGTGGTGCACGACTTCGATGAGGACACGACTGTGGCCGTCGTGAATCGGCTGAAGGCGGAGATCCCCGCACTGCGCCTCCACCGAAACACGATCGGCCGTGGAGTCCTCAACGCGATCAAATCTGGGCTTGCGGCAGCAAGGGCGCCCTACGTGCTGGTGACGATGGGAGATGGCTCTGACGATGCCGGCGATATCGATTCCATGTATGAGCTTGCGCGAGGTGGCGCGGACGTCGTCGCAGGATCGCGCTACATGCGAGGGGGGCGACAGCTTGGCGGACCTCTCCTGAAACGGACCATGTCCCGGACGGCGGGCCTGTCCTTGCACTGGCTGGCCGGCATTCCGGTGCATGACGCCACCAGTAATTTCCGCATGTACTCCAGGCGCTTTTTGAACAGGGTGACTATCGAATCGACAGGGGGCTTCGAGCTCGGCATCGAGCTGACGGTGAAGGCTCACCTGCTCGGCATGCAGGTCGCCGAGGTCCCGACCACCTGGCGCGACAGAACGGAGGGAGAAAGCCGCTTCCAGCTGAGGCAGTGGCTGCCTCGCTACCTGCGTTGGTACGGGCGCGGAATCGTCGGACGGTTTCGTACGGGTAAGACGGACAAGTAGGATTTAGACCTTGGGTCGCCTGCTGCCTGCCATCGCCCTTTGCGCTGTCGCCCTGTTCCAGTCAACGGTGACTCTGGCGGCGCCCAGCCCATCACCCGCTCTCGATGGGCTCCTGCTTCCGCCGCCTGGCACGGGCTTCGTTGAGGCCGACAAGAACACGCCGGGGATATTCGAAGGCCCGTTTGATGCCGCCGGATACGCCAACATCACGGCAGCGAAACCCAGCAACACGCAAACCACCCAGGCGCTGAATCGTGATGGCTTCCTCGCGGGCTACGGGCGCACCTGGGTATCGCAGGCGCGCAACCACATCTTCGTCGAAGCGGTCCTGGCATTCGGTGGCGGGAGCGGGGCGAAAACATGGCTGGGCCAATCGCAAACCGCCGACAAGGCAGAGCCGACGTACCAGCGCCCCCTCACGACGTCCGGAATAGGCACCTACTACGGCGCGCGTCTCGTCGACCCGGCCAACAGCATCTACGCCGAGGCCTATGCCTTCGTGAAGGGCAACAACACGTACCTGGTAAGCGCCGTATCCACAAGCGATGACCTCGGCACCTCCGCGGCCGTGCAGGCGAAGCGACAGTACGACTCAGCGCCTTCCTACACTGTCCCGCCGTCCCAGTGGCCCGAGTCCAAGACCTCGAGCGTCATGTCGAATGCGGTCAAGGTCGCCGGCGCGACGGTGGCCGGTATTTTGATCCTCGCCCTGGTCGTCGGGACGTATCTCATCGCACGATCTCGCCGGCGACCCGTACTCGGGAACGCGCCCGTCCAGATGTCGGAGGACCGCCGCTCATGGTGGGATGGCACGACCTGGAGAGACGCCGAGCACGAAATGCCGCCCGCAGCCCCACGTTCGGATGACGGCCGCTTCTGGTGGGACGGCATCACCTGGCGTCCGATTCCCGACGCCGCTCCGAAATAGGCGAACCGCTACTTCGCGCGATAGTTGCGCTTGTAGTACTCCCAGTAGTCGCCTGACTTCAGCGGGCGCCACCAGTCCTGATGCTCCTGGTACCACGTCGCGGTCTGCTGCAGGCCGTCGCGGAAACCGACGGCGGGCTCCCAGCCCAGGTTCGTGATGCGTTCGACGTCGAGTGCGTAGCGATAGTCGTGTCCCTGCCGGTCGGCCACGTACTCGATGAGGCTTTGTGGCTTGCCCAGGATCTCCAGCACTGCATCCGCGACCTGCTTGCCGCTTGTCTCCCGACCTGTGCCTATGTTGTAAACCCCATTCGACAATGGGGCCTCGTGTAAGACCAGGTTGATCGCGCGGCAATGGTCCTCGACATGGATATAATCGCGCACCGCGGCGCCTTCCCCGTAAAGGGGTAATGGACGATCCTCGATCGCGTTGGTGATCAGGACCGGGATCAGCTTCTCCGGGTACTGGTACGGACCGTACGTGTTCGACCCACGCGTCACCAGCAGAGGCAATCCGAAGCTGGCCGCATAGGCCTGGGCGATGTGCTCGCCGCCCGCTTTCGAGGCCGAGTACGGGCTGCGTGGCCGCAACGGGTCGTCCTCCCTCGAGCTGCCGTGCAGGACCTCGCCATAGACCTCGTCGGTGCTGACGAGCAGGAATACCTCATGGTGAAATTCGCGGGCTGCCTCACAAAGGACTGCGGTCCCTCGCACGTCAGTCTCGATGAACGTGAAGGGGTCCATGAGGGAGCGGTCCACGTGCGTCTCGGCGGCGAAGTTGACGATGGCATCCACGTCCTTGGCGAGGGTGCGCACCAGGTCGTGGTCGCAGATGTCACCGTGCACGAACCGGTATCCGGGCTTTCCCTCGAACTCGACGAGGTTCGCGAGATTCCCCGCATACGTGAGCTTGTCCAGGACCGTGATCTCGACGTCGGGGTTGGTCGCGCGAAGCAGGCGCACGAAGTTGGAGCCGATGAAACCGGCAGCCCCTGCGATCAGGAGCCGCCTGAACGTGCGGACGCTCATTTGATGGCCGGGTCGGCCGTCCAGTCGTAGCCGATTGAGGGATCGTCGTGCGGGATGCGGCCCTCATCGCCGGGGGCATACACGCTCGAGGTGACGTAAAGAAGGTGGCTCAGCTGCAGCGCGCGGCAGCCGTGGGCCACGCCCGGCGGGATCTTGAGACAGGTCGTGTGCAGGTCTCCCATCAGCAGCTCCATCAGCTGTCCTTTGGTGGGTGACCCCTCCCGGGTGTCGTAGAGCGCCACCTTTAGCGTTCCGATCACGTACCACCAGTCCGTCTGCTTCTGATGGATGTGCCACGCCTTCGTGGAGCCCGGATACATCAGCGAGTGGCTCCACTGGCCGAAATGGTCGAAGAACCCGTCGGTCTCGCGGATCACCTCGCGAAAGAACCCGCGCTCGTCGGCGCGGGTGACCAGCTCCTTGAGGACCACGCCGTCGATGCTCATCGATCCCAAATCATCTCTCCCGGTTCACGCCGTTCGCACGCACGAAGTCCTGGACCTGGTAGTACGCCTGCATCGACTCGCCGGCGTCGCCCCAGAAGCCTTCGACGACGTCGTACTCGATGAGGCTGCGCTCGACGTACCAGTTGTTGACGTCTGTAATCTCGAGCTCGCCTCGGCCAGAGGGCCGAAGCTCGGAGAGGACTTTCCAAACAGTCTCGTCATAGAAGTAGACGCCCGTTACCGCAAACTCGGATGGAGGATCCTCGGGCTTCTCGACGATCCTCTCAATGCGATGCATGGCATCGAGGTGAGCTACACCTAGATGCCTCAGGTGCTCGCGATCCGCCTCATGAGTGAGCACCACCCGTGCGCCTCGCTTCTGCTTTGCAAACGCTTCGACACAAGGTCGAAGGCACCGTTCGAAGATGTTGTCGCCGAGCATGACCATCGTGCGGTCGCCGCCCACGAACTTCTCAGCGAGGCCGAGGGCTTCGGCGATACCTCCCGGCTTCTCCTGGTAGGCGTAGAAGAGACGGTCGATGCCAAACTCCTGACCGTTGCCGAGCAGGCGCAGGAACTCGCCCGCGTGGGTGCCGCCCGTGACCAGCATCATCTGCGAGACGCCCGCCTTGACCAGGGCTTCGATCGCGTAGCTGATCATCGGCCTGTCGTAGATCGGGAGCAGGTGCTTGTTCGTGATCTGCGTGAGCGGATGCAGCCTGCTGCCGGTTCCGCCCGCCAGGATTACACCTTTCACTGCTGCCGGGATTCTACTTGTGGGTCTCGGATAGGCTGAGGGCGATGGCATCTCGACAGAGCGAACCCGCGCAGCCACCGCCCCAGACTCGCTTCTCCGCGGACGGATTTTGGTGGTGGGACGGCGCCGAGTGGAAGCCGGCGTTTTCGCAGGACCGGCTGTGGCGGTGGACAGGCACTGACTGGTTGCCGGCCGGCCCGGCGACTCCGCCACCTGGAGGCGGGCTCACGATCAGGCTCGTCGCCGGCCTCCTCGGGATCCTGGTGATCGTTGCTCTGTTTGTCCTCTTCATCCTGTACGAGCTCGGCCCCCAGATCCAGAACGTCTTCTCCAACGTCACCACCGGCCTCGGCTGACGGGAGATGCAGCGCACGGAAGGTAAGTAAGCCACAAGTTGTTGTGGCAGACTGGCCGCGATACCGAATGCCTCGTCCCGAGAACTGGCCCCGAACGATCCTCCATGTCGACCTCGACGCCTTCTACACATCTGTGCATCAGCGTGACAACGTCAAGTTACGAGGCGTACCTGTGGCCGTGGCCGGGCGCTCGCGCCGGGCCGTTGTCATGGGGGCTTCCTACGACGCTCGGGCGTTCGGCGTTCGCTCGGCGATGCCGCTCCACGAGGCTCTCCGGCTCTGCCCGCAGCTGATGGTGGTGAACCCCGACGGCGCCCGGTATCGAGAGGCCAGCAGACTAGTTCATCAAATTTTCCGGCGCTTTACCTCTCCTGAGCTGGTCGAAGGCATCGCTCTCGACGAGGCCTACCTCGACGTCACAGCGCGCACACGCCACGGGACCTCGACGCCAGACGAGGTCGCGCGGCGGATCAAGTTCCAGGTCCATACCGAGGTGGGCTTGACCGCCTCCGTGGGCGCCGCCACCTCTAAGCTGGTGGCGAAGGTCGCGAGCGGCACCCGAAAGCCGGATGGGCTGGTGCTCGTCCCGCCGGGGACGGAGGCAGACTTCCTCGCCCCGCTCCCCATCGGCGCAATCCCGGGCTTGGGCCCGAAGACCGAACAGCGACTTCATGCCATGGGCGTGCGCACAGTCGGCGAGCTGGCCGCTTACGAGACCCAGCGCCTGGTGCAGGCGTTGGGGGTTGGAGGCGCCGTCCTGCAAAGGCTGGCGCAGGGTCGCGACCGCTCGCCGGTGGACGGCAGCCAACCAGCGAAGACGATCTCGGCTGAAATCACGTTCGAGCGGGACGTCAGCGACCGCGCAGAGCTGGAAAAGGCGCTCCGCGATCTGACGGATCGGGTGGTCGAGCGCCTGAAGGCCGAGGGAGTTCGCGCCCGGACGATCTACGTGAAGCTGAAGCTCCCGGATTTCAAGCTGGTGAGCCGCCAGGTGAGTCGGACGAGCCCGACCGACGACGTCGAGACGATCTTCCGCGCCGCGCGGTCGGCGCTGGAGAAGTCGCACGTGGAGTCTCGGGCGGTGCGGCTGATCGGGGTAGGCCTGTCGGGCCTCGAACACCCGGCGCCCGACCTGCAGCTGGCCCTTTTCGATTAGCGGCGGTTCTATCGATCACGGGACGCGGGAGCACCGCAAGAATCTCACCGACTGTGGACCAACCGTGCATCTCCATCGCTCGACCGACCAGGGCGCGAAACACCATGGCCGTCGCACGCGCGTCGTCCAGGGCGGCGTGGGCGGGCGTCACGTCGAGGCCCAGCTCCTGAACCAACCGCGCAAGCCCAGGGGTCTGCCCCTTGGGGAGATCGAGCACCAGCCTGGCCAGGGCCGTGGTGTCGATGATCGGATGCTGGAGCGGGCTCTCGAGCCCCCGACCGACGAGCCACGTGTCGAAAGCGTCGTGGCTGTGCTCGACGAGAACGGCACCCTGTGCGAAGCGCAGGAATGCTCTGCGTGCGTCCCGGAACTCAGGCGCGCCGATCAACATCGAGCGGTCGATGTGGTGTCGCTTCTTGGCGTAAGGGTTGATGGGCGCGCGGCAGTCGACGAGAGTGTCGAAGAAGGACAGCGGACCCGACAGCTTGAATCGCTCGGCGCCCAGCTCGAGCACCAAGAACGGAGCATTGCCCGTGGTCTCAACGTCGATGGCGACGAACTGGGCATCGTTCAGCGGCGTTTGCGGACCCAGCTCCGGCGCGTCGACGGCGATCTCCTCCCATTGCACCGGCTGCGCGGCTCCACGCGGCTTGAGGTAAACCGGCTTCATGAGGGCCTCCTGAGCAGCGCCGCGCGGAGAAACTGGATCTCTTCGCGCGTCATCGTCCGCAACACCACGACGGCGACCGCATAGACGGCCATCCCAAGCAGGACGACCAGCAGCACGGCGTCCCCCTGCACATTCCTGAATGGAAAAAGGGCTGCGCCCATCAGCAATCCGGCCAGAACGGGGCGCCAGGACGCGGCGGGCAGGTGCAGCTGCCCCAGGTGCCGCACCGTCAACCACCAGCCGGCGCAGACGAGAACGATCTCGGTGGCCACGGTTGTCCACGCGGCGGCGATGTAGCCGAACGGCGGGATGAGGATCAGGTTGAGGACGAGGTTCACCACCAGGCTGGCCCCGGCCGCTTTCGCGTAGGTCGCCTGACGGTCTAGAACTGTCAGCGCGCCGATGAAAGCATTGTTCACGAAGGCGAAGACAAATGCCAGCGCCAGGATCTGAAGCGCGGGGATCGACTCCTTGAAGAAACCGGACCACAGACCCGCGAGCGGATGCGCAAGGACGGCCAGGCCAACTGAGAGCGGCCAGCCCAGCATCAGGAGTGCCTTGAAGAACATCACCACCGCTACGCGCAAACGGTCGGGCGTCGCGCGTTGGTACACGGCCAGGACCGGCAGCACGACCCCAAGCATCGTGATCGGCACGAACAGCAAGGCCTCGAACGGCTTGTATGCGAGCGAGTACCAGCCGACCTCGGCGCTGCTCCTGAAGAGCTTGAGCAAGGGCACATCAAGCTTCCAATAGAGCGTCGTCAGCACGAACGTCACCGCGAACGGAAGGCCCATCCAGAACCACTGCCGCAGGAGCTCTGGCTCGAACCGCCACCTGAAGCGGGCGATCTTCAATCGGCGGAGAAGCACAGAGAAGAAGACGCAATCGAAGGCATACATCGCGACGTACGCCCACAGGAAGTACGCGACCCCCTGGTGATCGAGCACGCCGAACAGCGTCAGGCCGAGAAGCAGCAGGCTCTCGAGAACTATCGCAATTGCTTCGAAGCCCAGGCGCTGTAACGCATAAAGCGTGTACCGCAGGAGGTTCGCGTAGGAGGTCAGCACCATGAGCACGTAGCCGGGTATCAGGAGGTCGCTCAGCTTCAGAACGTAGAGAGCCAAAGCAAGGATCGGGAACGCTATGACTGCGAGGATCACCCGAGCGCTCATCAGGTTTTGCAGATATCGCTCGATCTCGGACGGTTGGCGGGCGCCCTCCCGCTGATAGAGGATGTTGAACCCGAGGTCGAGGAATACCGGCGCCACCAGCGCGCTCACTGTGACCACCGTGTTGAAATCGCCGAACCCCGCATCACGAAGCCTCGTCGCGGTGGCAAACACCGTGACCAGGGCGATCAGCCTCGAGACGACCCTCGCGCTGAGGATGAGGACGGTGTTGCGGAGCGCCCGGGAACCGAGTCCGGCGGTCGGGACCAAAGGTGCGGCCTGCGCTCCGTGGTTATCTGGCAACTGGCTGCATCGTACCGCTACAGTTCGGGGTCACATGGCGGATCGGATGCGGATTCTGAGCGGCATGCGACCCACCGGGCGGTTCCACCTGGGGAACTACCTGGGCGCCGCCCAGAACTGGGTCAACCTTCAGAAGGCGTACGAATGCTTCTACTTCGTGGCCGATTACCACGCCCTGACGACCGAGCCTGACGGTCACACGGTCGAGAGCAAGGTCTTCGACCTCACCGCCGATCTGATCGCTGTCGGTCTCGATCCCAAGCGGAGTGTCATCTACCAGCAGTCGAAGGTTCCCGAGGTTGCGGAGCTGACGCTGCTGCTGTCGATGGTCACCCCCCTCAGCTGGGTGCTGCGCACGCCGACGTTCAAGGAGATGGCCAAGAAGCACCCGGACAACGTGAACCTCGGTCTGCTCTCCTACCCCGTCCTGCAGGGCGCGGACATCGTCATTGTCAAAGGAGAGGGAGTCCCCGTCGGCAAGGACCAGCTCCCCCACCTTGAGCTTATCCGCGAGGTCGTTCGAAAGTTCAACCGCACTTACTCGCCGGTCTTCCCTGAGCCGAAGGCACTGCTGACCGAGTCTCCTCTGATTCGCGGCACCGACGGCAAGCAGCGAATGTCGAAGACTGTCGGCAACATAATCGGAGTGACCGAGGAGCCCGCGGTGCTGCGCAAGCAGGTTCAGAGCATGGTCACCGACGTCAAGCGCACGTACATGACGCAACCTGGCCACCCTCGAACCTGCAACGTGTGCGCCCTGTACAAATTCTTCTTCAGCGACTGGCAGCATTACTGGGATCTCTGCCGGAAAGCTCAGATCGGTTGCGGCGAAAAGAAAAAGCTGCTGGCCGAGCGGATGATCGAGGTCTTCCAGCCGTTCCGCGAGGTGCGCGCCGGCCTGACACCGGAGATCGTCACCGGCATCCTGGACGAGGGCAGCGAGACGGCGCGTGACGTTGCCCGCCGCACGATGGTCGAGGTGCGCCAAGCGGTGGGGCTGCCCCCGGCCAAGCCGTAGGCCTGCGCCTCGCGCTGGACCATCGTGGGCAGCTAGAATTCGGGCCGGATGGCTGAGTCGACTGCGACGCCGCGCGTCACCCGTCGGACGTTCCTCGGGTGGTGGATGGCCAGCCTCATGACCGCCACCGTCATCACCGGTCTCGCCCCGATCCTCGTCTATCTCTGGCCCGCGCCGCCCAAGGGACAGAAGAAGGGCCCTGTCACCGTCGCCCTTGATAAGCCGCTCGATCAACTGTCCAACGGCGAGGCCATCAAGTTCGATGCGCCGACCAGCCCGAACACCGCTTTCATCATGGCCAACGGCGGCGGCGACAACGCTGCCGGTGAGCTGGCGTTCGGTGGATTCGCAGTCAAGGACAACAACGGCAAACCTCATGTCTTCGCGATCAACTGCTCGCACCTGGGCTGCTCGGTGGCCCTGAACACGACCGATAAAACTTTCGACTGCCCCTGCCACGGATCGCGCTTCTACCTCGACGGTACGGTGCTGCGCGGTCCAGCGCCCGCACCGCTGTCTGACCTCAGCTGGAAGCCGGGCACCGACCCCAAGACCATCGTTGTCGACGGAATCGTCCTCGGTTTTTAGAGTGTCCAGCTAGATGGCGATCCCCCACCCTCGCGAGATCCAGCTGGCGGTGGTGAACTGGCTCGACGAGCGTTATCCCTTCACAAAGTCTGTTGACGAGGCCCTGTATCAGCGCGTCCCAAACTTCGCCAACGCCTTCTACTACTGCTTTGGCGGGATGGTCTTCATCCTCATCGTCCTGCAGCTGCTGACGGGCATCCTGTTGTCGCTGTATTACGTTCCGGACGGCACAGGCAACCCGGCACCGGCATACACCAGCGTCAACGTCATCCAGAGCACGGTTTACCTTGGCTGGCTGGTCCGCGGGGTGCACTTCTGGGGCGCGAACATCCTGATCATCATGGTCCTGCTGCACATGGCCAGGGTCTACTGGACAGGCTCGTACCGCGCTCCGCGCGAGCTGAACTGGATGGTTGGGGTGATCATGCTTCTCCTGGTCCTTGCGTTCTCTCTCACCGGTTACCTGCTCCCCTGGGACACCAAGGCCTACTTCGCGACCGAGGTGACCATCAAGATCGGCGGCTTGGCGCCGCCGCCGCAGCTCGGCGCTTTCATCCGCGAGATCGCACAGGGCGGACCTGTAGTCGGCCCGGCGACCCTACAGCGCTTCTTCACCGTCCACGTGTTCCTGCTCCCCGCCCTGATCACGCTCCTGATGTACGTCCATTTCCGCTTCATTCGCGCCCACGGCATATCGGAGCCGATGTAGATGAGCGACCGACGCCGCATGGAAGGTCCCGGCGCGGCACTCGCGACGACGACGGAAGAGGTGCCGATCATCGAGGTCTCCCCGAATGGCAGCGGTCATCAACTCGAGCCGGAATGGAAGCGACTGCCGATCGGGCCGGACCACATCCTCTATCCCGTGGTGGTGGGGCTCGCCCTCTTCCCCATCTTGATGGGCGCCGCGGGCCACCATCTCGCTGACGACATGCCCGACGACGAGACCCATCCGTTCTTCCCCGACCATTTCTGGCCTTACCCGATCATCGCGGTGATGATGCTGGTCGCAGTCGGTCTGCTCGCCGCTTTCGTCCAGAAGAACCTTCAGCTCGAGGCGTCTGCCGATCCGCGCGCTGTCACGATCCCCAGACCGGACTGGTACTTCCTGTTCCTCTTTCAGTTCCTCAAGCTCGGGCCAGAGCTGATCATGGCTCTGGTCGTGCCCCCCGCCGTCGTCGGGGTAATTCTCCTCTGGCCGTTTATAGATTCCATCGGCGGCCCGAGATTGGCGAAGCGGCTCGGTTGGAAGCGGTGGCCGGTTCCCGGCCGCAACGTGATCACCGGTACCGGATGGGTGGTCTTCCTGGGCCTCATCGCGTTCCTGACCGCATGGGCCCTGGCGGGACCGCTGTTCTGCCTACCGTGGTTCACAGGACCGGTTTGCGGAGCGTAACGATATGAGGGAAAACCCTGGATGGTTTTCCCTCATCGGGCGGGCTGGAGGCCCGCCTGGAGCCTAGCGTTGCACGGACGGCCGGGTTTCACCCGGCCGTGACTTTGACCCAAACCACACCCAAACGTGGCATGGAGAATCTCTCTAAAACCAAAGCCCATCGATATACCGGAAAGGAGC
>JALZAL010000262.1 GCA_030948325.1 Candidatus Dormiibacterota bacterium | reverse complement strand
CCCGGCTGGCGAAATGCCGCAGCCGCTCCAGCCGCTGAGCGGCGCAGAAAGGATTGATGCACCGGTGCGCGATGTACGGCTCCTCGCGCACCACCTCGCCCCCACACACAGGGCACTTGGCCGGCATGCGCCATCCCTGCTTCGGATCTTTGACGCTGACGATCTCGGGGATGACGTCGCCCGCGCGATGGATGACGATGCGCGCCCCGACATACACGCCCTTCTCGTTGACCTGGGCCTCGTTGTGCATGGTGATGTTGCGGATGGTGACGCCGCCCACGATCACCGGTTTCACATGCGCGACCGGCGTGAGCACTCCCGTGCGGCCGACGTAGCAATCGATAGCCTCCACCTCGGTCTCGGCCTGCTCCGGCGCGTACTTGAACGCGATCGCCCAGCGCGGCGACCGCGAGACGAAGCCGAGCTCCAGCTGCTGGTCGAACCTGTCGACCTTGATGACCACGCCGTCGATCTCGTGCTCGAGCTCGTGGCGCTTGCGTTGCCACTCGGCGTGGTACTCGATCACCTCTTCGATCGACCCCAGCCTGCGCCTGTGCTTGTTGACCCGGAAGCCCATCTTCTCGAGCGTGCGGAGCACCTCCCATTGGGAGCGGCACGGACCCGCCGGGTCGAGCATGTACATGAACGTCTGCAGGTCGCGGCTCTTGGTGACGTTCGGATCGATCTGGCGCACGCTGCCCGCCGCGGTGTTCCGCGGGTTCACAAAGCGCGGCTTGCCCTGCGCCTCCATCTCGCGGTTGAGCTTCTCGAAGGCGGCGATCGGAAAGTAGACCTCCCCCCTGACCTCGAAAACGTCCGGGAGGCCGGCCACCGGAGTGATGGACAGAGGCACGCTCTTGATCGTCCGAATGTTGGCCGTAACGTCCTCACCGACGGTTCCGTCGCCGCGCGTCGCAGCGCGTTTGAGCCGCCCCTTGTCGTACGTGAGGCTGATGGCGAGCCCATCGATCTTGAGCTCGGCGCAGTACTTGACGTCGGCGCCGACACCTTCGCGCGCGCGACGGTCGAAGGCGCGGATCTCGGCCTCGTCGAAGGCGTTCTGAAGGCTCAGCATGGGCGAGCGGTGCCGGACTTTAGCGAACTGCTCCGAGGCCTCACCCCCGACGCGCTGTGTCGGCGAGTCGGGCGTGACGAGCTCGGGGTGCTCGTCCTCGATGCGTCGAAGTTCCAGGACGAGGGCGTCGAACTCGGCATCCGAAACTTGAGGCATGTCGAGCACGAAGTAGGCATGCTCGTGCTTGCGGATCTCCTCGCGCAGCTCGGTCGATCTAGCCGCCGGGTCGACGGTCTTTTTGCGCTTGGTCATTTCGTCAGGGGCGCGATCATCCCGGACAGAATTTTGAGACCAACCTTGTCGAACTTGATGACAAGCTCCTCGTCGGTGCGCGTTAACGTGCTCTTAACCACGGTGCCGCTGCCGAACGCAGGGTGCGAGACGCGATCGCCGCTCGAGAATCGCTGGACCGGCGGTGCCGCGGGCGCCGCCTGGACCTGGAGCTCCTGGTAGCGCTCCTTGTAGCCCTGACGCGGAGGCGCGACCGGCGCGCTCCCGCGCGGCGCCGACAGCATCGATTGGGGGATCTCGGTGAGGAAGCGGCTGGGGAACGCCGGCTGCGACCGTCCGTAAAGGTGGCGCCGGAAAGCGCAGCTCAGGTACAGCCGGTCCTTGGCGCGGGTCATCCCCACGTAGCAGAGCCGGCGCTCCTCCGCCATCTCAGTGGCGGCGCCGACTGCGGACGGGTTCTCGGCGCGTTCGTCCAGCGCCCGCTGATGCGGGAGCAACCCCTCTTCCATCCCGACCATGAACACGACAGGGAACTCGAGACCCTTGACCATGTGCAGGGTGATGAGGGTTGCTCCCTCGCCGTTCTCGTCATACGCATCCACGTCTGAGACGAGCGCCACCTCGGCCAGGAAATCCTCGAGGCCCTGGTCGGGCTCGCGGTCGTCGAAGCTCTCGGCCAGGCCGCGCAGCTCGTTGAGGTTTTCGATGCGCGCCTCTCCTTGCGGGGTTCCGTCGAGGTAGTGCTCTCTCAAGCCCATGACCTCGATGACGTGGTCGAGAAGCTCGCTCGGGCGCAGCACACCCATCACCGAACGCAGGGATTCCAGCTGCATGCGAAATCTCTTCAGCGGCTCGACGGCCGGCCGCGGTAGGCCCGGGACACGCCCCGGATCAGCCAGCGCCGCGAGGAGGTCAGCCTCGCTCTCACGTGCATGCGCGTTCAGCGCGTCGACCGTGACGTTGCCGATCTTGCGCGGCGGGACCGACACGATTCGCGAAAAGCTGAGCGCGTCCCGTGGGTTGAAGCAGAAGCGGAGGTAGGCGACAACATCCTTGACCTCGCGGCGTTCCCAGAAGCGCACCCCGCCGACCAGCCGGTAGGGGATTCGGCGGCGCGCGAGCACGTCCTCGAAGGAGCGAGACTGCGCGTTGGTGCGATAGAGGACCGCGAAATCGGAGTAGCCACGATTCTCGGTGCGGCGGAGGCGCTCGATCTCGTCGGCGACGAACTCCGCCTCCTCCACCTCGTTGTACGCCTGCGTGGCGCACACCTTCTCTCCGCCCGCGCGGTCTGTCCACAGTCGCTTCTCGGCCCGCTCCGGGTTGCTCCTGATGACGCTGTAGGCGGCGTCCAGGATGGCCTGGCTCGACCGATAGTTCTGCTCCAGGCGAACCACGTGCGCGTCGGGATAGTCCTTGCGGAAGTCAAGGATGTTGCGGACGTCGGCGCCGCGGAAACGGTAGATCGACTGGTCGTCGTCGCCGACCACGACCACATTGCGGTGCTCTTGCGCGAGCTGGTTGACCAGCACGTATTGCGCGCGGTTGGTGTCCTGGTACTCGTCCACCAGCACGTGGCGGAAGCGATCCCGCCACTTGTTCAGCGCTTCCTCGTCCGTGTTGAACAGCTCGACCAGCTTCATGATCAGGTCGTCGAAGTCGAGCCCGCCCGAGCGGCGCAAGAGCTCCTCATACGACTCGTAGACGCGCCTGACGATCTCGTCGTGGTAGCTACGGTTGGGATAATCCGCCGGCCCCTTCAGCTCGTTTTTCGCCGCCGAAATGGCGTTGCTGAGCGCGGGAACCGGGTACCGCTTGGGATCGAGCTTGAGCTCTTCGAGGACCCGCCTCAAGGCCGCGCGCGTGTCGTCCTCGTCGAATATGACAAAGCTCGGCACGATGCCGATCCGGGCGGCGTCCCGGCGCAGGATCTTGACCGCAGTTGAGTGGAAGGTGCCGACCCACATCTTCCCGGCGTCCTCCCCCACCAAAGTTTCGACGCGACCCCGCATCTCCTTGGCTGCCTTGTTGGTGAATGTGACGGCCAGGAGTCGGTCCGGCCACACGCGATGCGTGGCGATGAGGTAGGCGATCCGGGCGGTCAGGACGCGAGTCTTGCCGCTACCAGCGCCGGCGAAGATCAGGAGGGGGCCCTCCTCATGCATGACGGCCTCCTGCTGGGGCGGGTTGAGGCCGTCCAGCAGGGCGTCGGGGTTGGGCGTGGGGGAATCGCCGGAGGACATGGAGAATCGAGTTTACCGGTGGCCTGGAGCCGGCACTAGATGGACGGCCCAAACCCGCAGGAAGCGCCGAAATGGATCGTTACACTCCCCGTGGCCACGCTTCAAGAGGCAGATATCGGCACGCGCGATCGCCTCTTCTACGAGCTGGCCCGAGACCTGAGCTCCTCGCTCGAGCTGGACATCGTACTGCGCAAGGTCATGGACCGGGTGATCTCGCTGATGAAGGCCTCGCGTGGCTTCATCGTCCTGGTGGATGCCACGGGCTCGCTATCGGTGCAGATGTCGGGCGGCGAGGCCGACCCGGAGAACACCAAGCACTTCCTGGGCTCGCGAACCGTCATCGAGCAGGTGGTCACGAGCGGCCTGGCCGTCGTATCCACCGACGCCTCGACCGACGACCGTTTCAAGCGACAGCAGTCGGTCATCATCCAGAACCTTCGGTCGATCATCGCCGTCCCGCTGGTGACCAAAGGCAGCGTGATCGGGGCCGTGTACGTGGACAACCCGTTCCGCGCAGCCATCTTCGAGGAGAAGGACAAGGAGTTCCTGCAGGCGATCGCCGACCTCGCCGCCATCGCGATCGATAATGCGCGGCAGTACGAGCGCTCGGAGTTCCTGCGCCAGCTGTTCGAGCGCTATGTCAACAAGCAGGTCACCGACTATGTCCTCGCGCGCTCCGACCGCGAGACGATCTTCCTGCCGGGCGAGCGCAGGCAGGTGACGATGCTGAACTCCGACATCGCCGGGTTCTCCACGCTGTCGCAGTCGATGGAGGCCGAAGAGCTGGTGCGGTTTTTGAACGACTACTTCTCCCGCATGATCGAGGCAGTGCTCGAGCACGGTGGGAACATCGACAAGTTCCAGGGCGACGGCATGTTGGTCGTGTTCGGGGCGCCAAACCCCATTACCGACCACGCGCAGCGGGCGCTTGCCGCAGCGCGGGCGATGATCAAGGGAATCGACGGCCTGAATCGTGAGCTTGCCGCCGCACGCAAGCCGCAGATCTCGGTTGGCATAGGGCTCGACACCGGCGAGGTGGTGGCGGGGCATGTCGGATCGGAAAAGCGCCTTGAGTTCACGCTGATCGGGGTGCCGGTCAACAACAGCTCGTACCTGTCAAAGGTGAGGCCGGCGAAGGTGCTCATGTCGGAGACGACTCGCGATTCGTTGCCGTCGTCAGTCGAGGTGATTGACTACGAGCCGCTGCTGCTCAAGGGCGCGAACCAGAAGCAGCCGATTTACCAGCTTCGCGTAACTGCCGAGAGCTAGGCGCCCCCACCCCGGCCTACGGCGCGACCTCCCGCTACTGGCAGGACCAGCGGCCGGGACCGTAGTGGCTGTACAGCCAGGCGGCGGCCTGGGCGTTCGCCACAGGATCCATTCGCGACTTGCTCGCCCACGGTGTGCCTGACCACGTGCCGGCCATGAACTGGAACAGGCCGGTTGCGCCGCTACTCGTGTTGACCGAGTTCGGGTGATAGCGGGACTCGCAGTACGCGATGCGCAACGCCCAGACGACCGCCGCCTGGCCCAGGGGGCTGAAGGCGTCGGTGATGATCTTGGCGATGTCAGCGGGTGGGGGCGGGTGGTTGTTGAGAGTGGCGATGCGGGCGGCTTCGGCTCTCGCCGCCTCCAGGGCTCGCAACTCGGCCTGGTAGTGTGCCAGGCCCGCCTGCAGCTCATGGGCCCATGCCTGGATCTTGGCTTCCTGCGCGGCCCTGGTGCGCAGCGCCTGCGTCTGGCGGACAGCGGATTGGCGGTCGTATGAGCTCAGCTGGGTGACCACGACCTTGGGCGCCGGGCGCGCAGGCGTGTCCAGGTGTGGAAGCACTACGGTCGCGAGCAGGACCGTCCACACGATGACCGCGCGAAACAGCGGCAACAACCCCTTGCGCTCCTCCTTGACGTCGCCCTACCCCTGGGGCGCTGTTCAGGCCTGAGCTCGGAGCGTGGACGCACTGGAGGGACCGCTCAGGATCGAGAAGGGACAAACCTTAGCAGACGAGCGGCCACATTGTGTAGCCGTCGGGCGGTCCTTCTAAGCTGCTTAACGGCAACCCAAGCCGGGACTTACCGTCCTGGCATCCTCGCCGCCAGGCGGGAGGATCTTGCCCGATCTACTGCACGCCTCCCCGTAAAGCGGGGAGGATATGCGAGGTGAAGGTACTTTTGCCTCAGCGTTTGGAGCCTCTGGTCAGGCGCGTGCTCTCGGATGTGGACGGTGCCTGGTACACCGACACTCACAGCTGCCTCGCCGCCCTTCCCGGCGCTGAGGTTTTTTGGGTTGACTTCGGGATCAAGGACATCGAGGTCGTGATCGACGCGGGCGCCGACCTCAAGTGGGTGACGACCGCCGCCACCGGCCTCAACGGATGGCCGCTCGAACTCATTGCCAAACGCAACCTGGTCTTGACCAATGGAGCGGGGTTGGGGGCGATCCCCATCTCCGAGTACGTCGTGATGGGCTTGCTCGCCGGGCTCAAAGCCCTGCCGGAGCTGGTCCGTGCGCAGGACCGACACGAGTGGCTGCGGCACCCGCCTTCCATGGCCGAGATGTACGGAAAGCGCGCCCTGATCTACGGCTACGGCAACATCGGACGCGCCATCGGCGAGAGGTTGCGACCCTTCGGGGTCTCGGTCACCGGCGTTCGCCGTCACCCAAATGACGAGCCCGGCATTATCGCCGGCGCCGAGTGGGAGTCACGACTCCCCGAAACCGATCTCCTGATCCTTTCGGTTCCGCTGACCGCGGCAACTACCGCCCTGATTGGCGTGGCCCAACTTGCAGCGCTCCCCGCCGGCGCCTGGGTGGCGAATATCGCGCGCGGTGGCTTGATCGACGAGGACGCGCTGATCGCAGCGCTGAAGTCCGGTCACCTGGGCGGCGCCTATCTCGATGTCACCACCACGGAACCGCTGCCGGCTGAGTCCGAGCTGTGGTCGCTCCCTAACGTCATCCTCAGCCCGCACAGCTCATGGGCCACCGAACACCTCATGGAGCGCGCCGCGGAGGTCTTCCTGGACAACATCGACCGCTACCGGCGAGGTGCGGCCCTGAGAAACGTCGCCGACCTCCGAGAGGGCTACTGAGCTACGGCCTGGGGGCGCCGCCCCGAACGCGATACGCCACCACAGGCGCGCCGAACCCCTTCAGCTCCAACTCCAGGCGCTCTGGTTCGATCCGCCGCTCGGCCAACCACTCCCGCACACGCCGGTGGGCTTCCTCGCTCAACGTCACCTCGCCGGCAGGAGATTGCGCCTGCAGCCTGGCGGCCAGGTTGGTGACCTCTCCGAGCACGCTCACGTTGGCGGCTTCTGCGAGCCGGCCGACCACTGCGGGGCCGACCGCGACGCCGGCCCCGACCGGGAGGCCGGCAAGCGCAGCCTTGTCGATGATCGCGATCGCCGCTTTGAGCGCATGCAATGTGTGGTCGACGCTCTGTCCCGAGATATTGAAGGTGGCCATGATCGCGTCGCCGGCGAACTTGTCGATCACGCCGTGGTTCCTGGCGACCTCCTGCGAGGCCCATCGCTGCAGTGAGCCGATTCTCTCGAGCACGTCCGCAGGCGCGCTTTGCCCGCTCATCTCCGTGTAGCCCCGAACATCGGCGAACAGCACCGACACCATCCGCTCCCCGGTGCTCACCCGATCCAGAGAGCCGGCCGGCCGGCCTGTTTGCGGCACCGCCGCGACATCGAACCCGAGCTTTGCCGCAGTCTCGCGGGCAAGCTTCGCCGCCAAGCGCGCACCGGCGGCCTCCGCATCGGCGGAGATGGTCTCCAGGCGCTGTCGGGCAATGTCGGTTTCGCCGGCGCGAGCCTCAGCCTCGGCGAGGGCGCGGCCCACGTGCCACGTGTCCAAGAGAAGTCCCTCACCTCTGAACTCCGCCTCAGACCGCCGCAGGTGTTGAAGCGCGTCTGCAAAGCGCCCTTCATACAAGGCCAATCGACCGTGTGCGGCTGCAGAGCGAGCATTCGCTTCGGGACCGGCCTGGGACGGCATTGCCTCTAGAAAGGACCGCAGCCAAGCGGGGTCTGCTGAGGCTCCCTCCGAGATGGTGTCGGCGGGCGAACCGATGTCCGCGACCTCGGGCGGAACGGATTTGGCGTCCGCCAAAGCCTGTTCGAGGTCTTCCGCGGCCAGGTGCGTCCGCACGCGGGCGTCAGTGTCGTACACGAAATCCTGGGCTTCGACCCGTGTTGACATCGCGGGTAGATCCATGAGGGCCTGCTCTGACTGCAGGTTCTCGGCCAAGGTGTGAGCGAGGAGCACGCTGCTGCGCCAGAGCAACTTGGCGTGGCCTGAATCTCGGGCCCTCTGAATAGCCCTCCGGGCCTGTTCAATTCCCTCGGGCACACGGCCCTGATACAGCGCGATCAACGAGAGCATGTAGGGCGGCCATGCGTCGGCGGCACCATAGGCCGAAACGACGATTCGGTCGGCCCACAACTGTGCGACGCGGCCACGCCCCATGTGCACGGCAATCCACATCGAGTTGTAGATCGCGTTGGCGGCTTGAAGATCGTGACCTCCCTCGTAAGCTGCCGAATAGCTGTCCTCGAGGTGCTTGAAACCTTCTTCGACCTGGCCGGTCGATAACTTGGCCAGCGCCATGAAGTTCCACGACCACGCCAAAGCCATGCTTGAATCCGCAGCCCGCGCCACCTCAGATGCACGCTGGGCATAAGCGAGAGCGACATCGTTCGAGCCATCGAACACTTCCAATCCCGACAAACGAATGTAGGCGACTGCCAACGCCTCGCTCGGGCCTGCCTTTTCGAGCTCCTCACGAGCTCTTTCGAAGTGTTCGCGGGCCACGTCTGGACGCAGTAGCTCCCAATAGCAGCGACCAAGCACCACGCGCCATGCCGCCGCTTCCACCGAGAACCCGGCAGCTTCAAGGTCGGCGATGCCCTCGTCTAGCAGGCCCTTTGCGGCGCTCGGTTCGATATTGCTCCAATAGGCCTCACCCGCGCGGCAAAGGAGCCGCCCACGCTCTGCGCGATCCTTCACGTGCGGCGCAGCGCGCTCCCACATGGCAGCTGCGTCGCCATAAGCACGTGCGCGGATGGCATCTTCAGCAGCCGCAACGCACATCACGACGGCCTCATCGAACTTCCCCGCCAGCAGGAGGTGATTCGCGAGGTCGACCGACGCCCTGTCGGGCCGTGCCGCGAGGACCTCGGCCACACGCGCATGGAGCTGTTGACGGCGCGATACGACCATGTCCTCATAGACGGCTTCGCGGGTCAGCGCATGCCGGAACTGGTACCGGCCGTAATGGGCGACGTCCTCCTCGATCAGCTGAAATGTGACGCAGGTCTCCAGTGCCGAAAGGACCGCGCCCTGGTCGAACCCTGTCACCTCAGCGAGCGTGACGAGGTCGAACGAACGGCCCACAATTGAGGCCGCTGACAGGACCCCCACCTCTTTGCGAGTCAGCCGCTCCAGACGGTGGAGGATCGTGTCCCGAACAGTGCGAGGAATGCGGATCTCGCCAAGCGCCTTGCGATCCCACCCGCTGTCGGTGTGGAAGATGTCCCCGCGGTCGAGTGCGTCTCGCAGCATCTCCTCCAATACGAACGGGTTGCCCTCGCTGCGGTCGTGGAGGAAATCACGGAACTCGTCACTGACGCTCGTTTCGTCGAAGATCGAGCACACGATGTCGGCGACGTCCGGCGGCTGGAGAGGCTTGAGCTCGATCAGGTGAACCTGCCCTGTTCGACGCCAGCCCTCGATGGTGGGCAGCAATGCGTGTTTCCTGTGCATCTCGTCGGTGCGGTAGGTGGCCAGAATCAAGACATTGGTTGAGCGCAAGCGGCGAGTCGCGTAATCGAGCAGCTCCCGCGTGGCCGGGTCCGCCCACTGGAGATCCTCAAGGATCAGGAGCAGAGCGCTTCGCCGGGCGGCGTCGCGCAGCATCAGCAATATCGATTCGAACAGCCGGAGCTTCGCCTGCTGCGCGTCACCCCCTGGCGACGCGGGGAGCCCAATCTGCGGGAACAGCTGGGCGAGGTCGTCAGCCGCGGGACCAAGTCGATCGCGCAGCGCGCTCACGTCCTCCTTTGCGACATGGTTGCCGATTGCCTCCAGGAACGGGAGGTAAGGAAGCGATAGCTCCGCTTCGCTGCAACCTCCGGAGATGACGACGCAGCCGCGGCGCCTGGCCCGGCCGGCAAGGTCGGTGACCAGCCTGGTCTTGCCCATGCCTGCCTCGCCGCCGACAATCACCACTCCCCCATCGCCTCGAAGGGCGGCGAGCAAGGCGTCCTCGAGGAGTGAGATCTCGGACGCGCGGCCGACCAGGTCTTCGCAAAGGACGCGGGCAAGTGCCATCTCTTAGAACAATTTGGTGAGCTGGTGGCGGAGCAGCTTACGGCCGGGTTGTTCGCGATAGACGGGCATGAGCTGCTTGACCCGCTCGAAGGCTGCGGCGGTCAGCGATCCGGCATCGTGTCCGGCCGGCAACAGCGGCTTACCGATGGCGACTCGGATACGCTTGCGGAACCACAGGTCCTGGGTGCCCGACAGCGCCACCGGCAACACCGGAACGTTCGCCTTGATCGCGAAATGCGCAAAGCCCTTCTTGAAGGGCAGCAGCTCACCTTCGGCCGGGCCGTAGCTGCCCTCCGGAAATATCGCGACTGCGCCGCCGATCTCGAGGCACCTGTCCACGTGATGGAAGAGTGTGGCGTCGCCATGGCGCTCCTGGACGACCGGCACGAAGCCGCCGGTTGATCGGACCAGGAACCACTGCACCTTACGGTGAACCAGGAGGGTCGGGTTGGCCAGGAAGTGAAGGCGCGGCTCGACCGGCAGGAGCATCAACAGCGCGAACTCGTCCAGCCAGTTGAGGTGATTCGCGATGACGATGTAGTTGCCGGGTCGAGGAATGTTCTCCATTCCCTCCACCTGGAAGCGAAAACAGAGGTGCAGGAGAGGAATGGCCACGAGCCTGACGAGTCGATAGGGCAGGTTGGCCTTGCGGCTGACGGGGAGCAGGTCGGCGGGCGGCAGAGCGGCTTGGGCCATGCGTTCGAAGTGTGTCAGACGGCCGGGGAACCTACACGGCGCGCATCTGGAGTCCGCGGAACCGATCGGTAACGTGCTGCGTCCCTCTGAACACCCAGCCCAGGCCGGCTGCCCACAGGCAGTAGGCGGCGGCCGCGAACAGACCCTCCGCCCTGGTCACCTCACCCGAGACCTCGACCCACGTCGAAATGCTGATCGCGATCAGGCCGATGCCCGCGAGCATGCCGAGAACATCGATCCAGCGGGGAAAGCGCTCGGCACCTAAGCCGAGGCTGGAGGCGACCAGGAACCAGATGCCCAGCAGTCCCAACGGCCAGGCTGACGGCTCTGCGGCAGCCCCTCGGCTGACCCAGCCGACGACCACGATGATCTGGATCACGATCAGCCAGATGGCTCCCACCACCCCCCAAAAACCGACGAACACTCCCCAGGCGGGTGCGCGCATCGGGTGGCTGGCCAGCCCGATGGAGACTGGCAAAAGGAGCACGGCCCACGCCAAGAGGAACCAGTCGCGCGCCGAGCTCCAGCCGGCGAGCTGGCTGGTGACAGCACCCAGCAGCGCGACCACGGAGAGATACGTGAGGAGGCTGGTCCATCGCATTCCGCGGGTCATCGCGACCAGGAGCATGACCACGATCCAGGCGACCACGATCCAGTTGCGAATCGCCTCCCACCCGTAGAGCTGGCTGATCAACAGGGCGACCAGTGTCGCCACCGTGTACCAGATCAGCGCGGCCCTCTTGCTCACGTCGCGCCGAAAGTTATCGCATTCAGGCGCGAGCGCGTGAGCGTCGCGCGGAAATCATGGCGAAATCATGGGAGGACAGGACGCCCGTCTTCCCCAATCGGCCACCCTGGGTTGTGAGCGACCTCCCAGAGATGACCGTCCGGATCGGCGAAGTAACCGTTGTAGCCACCCCAGTCCGTGGCGCGCGCCGGCCTGGTGATACGCGCACCCAAGCTCACGGCCAGCCCCAAGAATCCATCCACATCCTCGCGACTGTCGAGGTTGATCGCGAGCGCAGTGCCGCGGAATCCATCGTTGCCGGCAGGCCAGGGAGCAAGGTCGGCGTCCTCCGCGAGCTCCTTGTAGCCCCAGACCGCGAGCAGACCGCCCGCGGTCTTGAAGAAGCTGACGTCTCCCGGGACGGAAGCCGTCGACAGCGGCCATCCAAGCGCCAGGTAAACTCGGTGCTGCGCGCGACATCGCGAACACCGAGAGTCACGAGGTTAACGCGGGCCGGAAACGTCACGGCGACCATTGTCCTCCGCTCATGGAACTGCGGGCTCCGTTTAGGGAGTTGAAAGGTTGTGCCGGGTAGACTCCCGTCGTGCCGCGATCAACCCGAGCCCGATTGCTCACGGCCGGGGGGATCGCCCTGCTGGCCGTGGTGGTTTTCATCGTGATCGCCTTCCTCGAGGGCGACATCCCGGACGTCGATCTCAGCGTGCCCGCCAATATCCTCCAAGGCAAGGGTTGGATCGGCGCCACAGCGCTCCTCTACGCCGAGGAATCTGGCGTCCCGATGCCGGTGCCAGGCGACTTCTTCGTCATGTACGTAGGTCGGGCCACGGGTGGGAAGTTGCTGCCGCTGCTTGGTGCGTGGCTGCTGCTGATCACCGCCGTCGTCCTGGGTGCCACCAACCTCTACCTGCTGTCCCGAAGATTCGGAAGGCGATGGGCCGAAGGCCGGCTCGGCCGCCTGCTGCACCTGACGCCGGAGCGACTGCTACGCGCTGAGAAGGCCTTTCGCCGGTGGGGCGTGCTTGCGATCGTTTTCGGCCGGCACATCCCTGGATTCCGCGTTCCCATCACCGTCGTGGCGGGCACCCTGCGCACCCCCTATCCGGTTTTCGCTGCGAGCGTGGCCGTGTCGACGGCAGTCTGGGCCGGCGTGTTCCTGATCATCGGTGTGACGGTCGGTGACAAGGTCAGTGCGTTTTTGGCCGCCCACCGTGGCACGTACTGGCTGGTCGGCGCTGTGGTCGCCGTCGTGGTGGGGTTTGCGATCTTCAGGATCGCTACAGAGATCCGGTCACCCGCCCCAGCTTCGCCTGAGCGGCCTGGACCTGAGGCGCCGTAAGAGCATGCACCAGGTCCAGCTGACAGAGCTCCATTGGCGCACCGCGCTCCCAGCGTTTCCAGGTTTCCCGGCGCCGCTGTCGACTGACCGGCTCGATGACCGCAGCACGGACCACGCAGTGGTAGACCGCCGACTCTGAGGGCGCCCGCTCAACCCACTTGCGGACCAGCTCGAAGGCGATTCGGCGCGCTCCCCAGTAAGGGTGTGAGCGGCGCATCTCGAGCACCATCGCCTCCACTGCCGGTGGCATCTGATGCGGGCTTCGAGCCGGCCGGTGCGACCGATTAGTCAAGCCTTCGAGTCCGTCGTCTTCGTAGCGCGCCAGCCAACGATGCATCGTCCGCCGAGAGATGCCCCAATCCCTGGCCACCTCGCCCACCGTCCGACCGTCGCCCATTGCCGCCATGACCGCCTTGTACCTCTGCTCAGTCACGCTCATCTCCCTCATGCGCGGGAGCGTGACAAATCAGCCGAAGTATGTGTGACGCATCAACCGAAAGTGTGTGACCCATCAGCCGAAGGCCTTTTGCGACCTGTCAGCCGAACTTGCACAAATCGGAAGGTGCCGGCGCAGGGATTCGAACCCTGGACCATCGGTTTAAAAGACCGCTGCTCTAACCAAGCTGAGCTACGCCGGCTGAACACGAATTGTGGCTGCTGGGACGCCACCGACGCTCTGCTCTTAGCCCGATCGATTTCCCAAGGTAGGCGAAGGCGCGCCTCTTCCTCTGAGTGAGTGGCCCGTGACGGAGCTGTTTTGTGTGTAAGCAGCCGGTGCGGACGTTAGGAGCATGCGTCTTGTGGGTAAGCTGCAGCCGACGGGCTGCTGGCGTCAAACTCCCTCCCAAAAGGAACGTAAGCCGGCGGCTCGTCGTCGCTGATCTATACAACGCCCAACCCAGGTAACAATTGCACCCGCTTCGAATGCCCCTCACGCGAGGCCTCTCTCTATGGCTCGCGCCGGCCGCAAGAAACGGCTCGGCCACACGTTATAGCCGGTGTTCTCCACAGGATTCCCCCCGGGCCAGCTCAGCCAGGGGGGTTTGTTTTTAGTGCGTCTGACCCCCCGAACCTAGCTGCGCGGCGGTTCGGGACCGGGCCGGTCGGGACATCTACGCACCCGAATAGGCAACCCTCAGCACCTCGATAGGTCTGTTGTCCTTGGGTCTTTTGTCCTTGGGTCTCTTGTCCCGTAGCGCTCCCGTTCCGCGTCGCACAAGATGGCGACGGCGGTTTGATAAACAGATGATGAAGTTTCGATAAAGCGATCATGAAAACCTGGCGCGGATGGTTTGCTTTGACTCTTGGGCTGGTTGTGCTTGGAGGCGTTGGACCAACCCCGCGAGCTGGCGTTGCCGTTAGCCACCAGGCACGCGCTACCAGCCAAGCGACTACCGACGACTGGAAAATGTTCCAACACGACGCGACGCATTCCGGCGTTTCGTCCGAGACAGCCGTCGGCGCTGCCGCGGCGACCACCGGACTGAAGCTCAAGTGGAAGGTTGCCGGCGGGAGCAAGATCCAATCCTCGCCCGCCGTAGTCTTCAACCAGACCCTGAACAAGACGCTCGTATACATCGAGACGATGAACAATGTGCTCCTCGCTCTCGATGCGAACACCGGCGCGAAGGTGTGGTCTTACACCCAGCCCGGCCTCGTTGGATCGTATGCGTCGCCTGCCGTATTTGGGAACACCGTTTACGTTGGCGGGGCTAAGAACCACACCATGTGGGCAGTCGACGCAACCACTGGCAGGCTCCAGTGCAGCTTCGTAACGCCGGGTCGAATCATGGACGGCGCAGTCATCGCCGACCTTGGAGGTGGGCCAGAGGTCTTTTTCGGCGACACCGGGGTCAGCGAGCGGCACAACAACGGCTCGGAGTGGGCGATCACCGGGGTGGGCAACCCACTCGGCGACTGCAAGCTGATCTGGTCATTCAACAACTGGGTAGTCACCACCGGAGGGACGCAGAGCGGTTCGTGGTCACCTCCGGCGCTCGCTTACGACGCAAACCAGCGACCGCTGTTGGTCTTCGGGAGCAGTCAGCCTGACTCCTCCGTCTATGCCCTCGATGCAACGACCGGCCTCCGTGTGTGGCGCTTCAACACATCGACCACCGGCGACCACGATGTCGGCGCTGGCCCGAGCATCACTCCTCCAGGCGTGAACGGTTTGGCCGACGGGGAGGTCTACATCGATGGCAAGACCCAGGTCCTGTACGCCTTGAATCTCATCAACGGAAATCTCGACTGGTCATTCGACATGAAGGCAGCCATCGGAGTCAATGTCAGCAACTCGGTATCAACGCCGGCCGTAGTCGGCGCGAATGTCTACGTCGGATACGGCTACGGCGTCTGGGCGTTTGATGCCGCGACGGGCACAAAAAAGTGGTACAGCGGAACAACAAAGCCGGTGGCCGGCGTCGTTCTGAGCTCACCAGCCGTTGCCGGCGCCGACACTGACCAGGCGATCTACTCCAACGACGGTGGCGGCGCCATCACCGCGTACCGACTCAAGGATGGCAAGACGCTTTGGCACTACCAGACGGCAAAGCCGATGTTCGGATCCGCCGCAGTTGCCAATGGGCGGGTCTTCTTTGGAGGCCTCGACGGCAACGTCTACGCGTTCGGTCCCTAGCCCAAAACAGGGCCACGGAATTGCTCGCGAAGCTCCGAAATCGGTATAGGATCTCCTGGTCAGGCGTGAGGGGTGCTGTCGAAATGACCGTCTCTTTCGCCTGACCCTTTTTGGTTCCGGCCATGAGTGACGGGCTGCCCTCGGAGGTTCCAGATATATGGCTGGCAAGAAGCTGCACTGGCGCAAAGAACCGGAAGCCAAGGACTTTGCCGCTGCGACCGCCTACCTGTCGCTGATCCTTCCTGAAAGGGAGGCTAAGGCACTCGTTGCAAGACTGAAGCGGGCAGGCAATGTCGAGCAAGCACCTAAGAACATCGAACGCGCAAGCGGATTGAAGCTGTTGCCGGCCGACGATCCTGAGGTCGCTGACAAGCTCAAGAAGTTGAAGAAGGGACAGCCCTTGTCGCCGATCTTGCTGGTCCGCGGGCGAATGTCAGCCGGAATGCCTCTGATTGTCGCGGACGGTTACCACCGCGTCTGCGCCAGCTACATCGTCGACCAGGAAGCCCAGATTCCCTGCCGCCTGGTCGATAACCCCTAGCTCCGCGCGGCGCTCGCCGCGGCCGGAGCTAGGGCGCCTGACCCCTACCATGTTCGGCGTGAAGGCCTGGGTGGTTCGCGAGCTTGGCGGACCCGAATCCATGCGCTTCGAGGACGTCGAGCCTGGCGAAGCCACGGATGGCATGGTGCGTATCGCCGTTGGCGCCGCCGCCATCAATTTCCTCGATGCGCTCATGATCGCCGGCACATATCAGGTCAAACCGGCTCTTCCTTTTGTTCCCGGCGTAGAGATCAGCGGTGAGGTCGTCTCCGCACCCGGCTCTTCAGGTTTCAAGTCCGGCGACCGCGTGATGGCGCTCCTGGACTCAGGTGGGCTGATCCACGGCGGCTATGCAGAGATCACGGAGGCTGCTCCGGCGTCCGTCTTTCGCATGCCGGCGAACATGCCGGTCGACGAGGGAGCGGGCTTCAGTCTCACGTACCAGACTGGTTGGTTCGCGCTTCACCGTCGCGCACACATCCAGCCTTCTGAGACTCTCCTGGTCCACGCGGGTGCAGGCGGCGTCGGCAGCGCCGCGATCCAGCTTGGCAAAGCCGCCGGCGCCATGGTTATCGCCACCGCAGGCACCGACGAAAAGGTCGAGGTGTGCCGGCGCCTCGGCGCCGACCACGCTGTCAACTACAAGACGCAAGACGTCGCCGAAGAGGTCAAGAAGCTGACGGGCGGACGAGGCGCCGACGTCATCATCGACCCGGTCGGAGGCGACGTGTACGACCGTTCGACCAAGTGCATCGGGTTCGAGGGTCGCATCGTCGTGGTCGGATTCACGTCGGGGCGGATTCCTCAAGCCGCCACCAACCATGTGCTCGTCAAGAACTACTCGGTGGTCGGCCTCCACCTGGGCCTTTACAAGACTCGCGCGCCTGAGCTTATATCGGCGGCCGCTCTCGCCCTGCTCGAGCTGTACCAGGCCGGGAAGATCAAGCCGCATATCTCGGCTCGGTTTCCCCTCGCCAAAGCCCCGGAGGCGCTGGCAATGGTCGCCGGCGGCCAGACCACGGGCAAAGTCGTCCTGACCACGTGAGAGGGCTTCAGATCGCGCTCGCGGCCGCGCTGGTCGTGCTGGTTGCCGTCACCGTCGTCGTCGCCATCGCAGTGCTGTCGCCGGGCGGAGCCCGCCGGAGTGCTCATGAGGTGCTCGCCGGCGACCAGACCCTCAGCTTTCCGATCGCCAAGGACGTCGCTGACCTCGACCCGGCCCAGATCTCTTCGCCCGCCGATGTCGACGTGCTCCGGAACGTGTTCTCGGGACTGTACAAGTTCGATCCGCAACTCAAGGAGGTCCCCGATCTTGCGACCGGACCGCCCACGGTCACGACGAACGGGCTCACCTATACCTTCGTGCTGCGCAAGGACGCCCGTTTCTCAAACGGCGACCCGATCACAGCCGACGACTTCCTCTTCAGCTGGAACCGCGCCGCCTCGAAGCAGGGTGACTACGCCACCCTCTTCCAGCCGATCGCCGGCTACCAGGCCGTCGCAGACGGCAGGTCGACCAAGATGAGCGGGCTAGCCAAGGTCGACGATTACACGTTCACCACGACTCTGACCAGACCCGCCGGATACTGGTACACGGTCGTCGCGCTGTGGCCCTTCTGGGTCGTCGACCAAAAGGTGATATCGGCCGCGGGCGACAACGCCTGGTTCACGAAACCGGAGACGCTGATTGGGAGCGGTGCGTTTCGCATGACCGCTCGGTCGGCCGGCCAGTCACTCGATTTTGAGCCCGTGCCTGCGTGGTTCGGGGGCTCGACTGGCGTCATCACGCACGTCCACATCGACGTGCTCGCGGACCAGGACGCACAGGTCGCGCGATACGAATCCGGCGTGTACAGCCTCATCGGCTACGCGCGCCAGAGTCTGTCGCCTGCGGCCGCGGTGCGGTACACGTCGGATTCGAAATTTAAGAGCCAGCTTCAGCTGGTCCCGGCCGGCCTCACGTTCTGGGCAGGATTCAACCTCAAAACAGGGCCCTTTGCGGGCGTCGACGCCGGCCGGGCCGGCCGCCATGCATTCAGCACGGCGATCGACCGAGCTGAGCTGGCCGCAGCGGTGTGCAACCAGGGGACGGACTGCGTCGCCGCCACCGGCGGGCTGATCAGCAAAGGCCTGGCGGGCTACATCGGGGATGGCGCCGACACGAACACGAAGTTCGACGCTGCGGCCGCGAAGGCCGAGTACCAGGCGTGGGATCCGAAGGGGACCAAGGTCAAGGGCCTCGCATACACCTACGACACCGACCCGTTCAACAAGGCGGTCTGCGCCAACCTCGCCACGCAGTGGCAGAAGAATCTCGGCGTCAGCGTGAGGTGCGTCGAGCTGGATCGAAAAACGTACTTCGACATGCGCAACGGACGATGCGCTTTTGCGCTGTTCCGGCAGAGCTGGCGGGCGGATTACGACCATCCTCAAGATTGGTTCGACTACCTCTTCATGACGGGAGCGAGCTCCGGCGGCTCGTGTTACTCGAGCCCGGCGCTCGACAAGTCAGTCAAGGCCGCGGACGCGAAGCCCATCAGTGCTGCGCTCGCGGACTACAAGGCAGCGAGCGAACTGCTCATCCACGACGCGGTCTTCGGTGCGCTGGTCTACGGAGTGCAGCAGTACCTGGCGCACCCCTACGTCTTGGGCATAGGCGGCAACGCGCTATATGACTTCTCCTGGACAGGCGCGCGGATCGTGATGCGCTGAGCTGGTCAGACGTCTGAGGAGAAGTGGCAGGCGGCCAGATGGTCGCGCAGCTTCTCCTCGAGGGACGGCTCGGTTTCCGCACACGGCGTCGGCACGCGCGCAATCGGGCACCGCGTGTGGAACCGACAGCCCGAGGGCGGATGCAGGGGCGACGGGATCTCGCCAGTCAGCTCCACGAGGCGCCGCCCTCGCTGGATCTTCGGATCCGGCACCGGGATGGCTGAGAGCAAAGCCTTCGTGTACGGGTGCTTGGGGTTCGTGTAGGTTTCCGTGCTGTCGGCGATCTCGACGATCTTGCCGAGGTACATCACCATCACGCGGTCACTGATGTGGCGGACGACGGAAAGGTCGTGGGCGATGAACAGGAAGGTAAGCCTGAGCTCGCGCTGCAAATCCTCCAGCAGGTTGACGATCTGCGCCTGGATCGAGACGTCCAGCGCGGACAACGCCTCGTCGCAAACGATAAGACGGGGGTTCAGAGCAAGGGCTCGCGCGACGCCGATTCTCTGACGCTGACCGCCTGAGAACTCATGTGGGTAACGATTGTTGAAGTTGGGATTGAGGCCGACGATGCGCAGAAGCTCCTGCACCCGCTGGTTGCGCGCACGGCCCCGCACGACGCGAAAGTTGTCGAGTGGCTCCGCGATGATGTCGCCCACGGTCATGCGAGGGTCGAGGGATGCGAACGGGTCCTGGAAGATCATCTGCAGCTGGCGGCGTTGCTGGCGGAGCTTCTCGCCGCGCAGCTTTGTGAGCTCGACGTCTTCGTAAAAGACGTGCCCCGAGGTCACCGGGATCAGCTGCGTGACCAGGCGCGCCAGCGTCGACTTGCCGCAACCTGACTCGCCTACGAGGCCGAGAGTCTCGCCCTCCCGAATCTCGAAGCTGACGCCGTCGACTGCTTTTACCGACTGGCCGAGCCCCGCCGGAAAATGCTTGACGACGTTCTCGACCTTCACCAGTGGCCTGGCGCCCGCTGGGTTTGCCGACGATCTTGCGTCGACGGTCGTCGTGGCCATCACCGCTGCTCCCCTGGATGGACCCCGGAACCCGCGCCGGGGCGGATGTCCACCAGCTCATCGGCCCCCATCTCTCGCCGTGCACGCTCCATCGTCACCCAACACGCCGCACGCTGTTTGGGGGCTAACTCCTCGAGTTTGGGCTCGTCTGTGAAGCACTTTTCGATGCGGAACGGACAGCGCGGATGGAAGCGGCAGCCGGATGGTGGATGCAACAGGTCGGGGGCGATGCCCTCGATCGAACGCAGCCTCTCGTGGCGAAGGGCGTCGACCCGCGGTATGGATCGCAGGAGCGACCACGTGTAGGGGTGCTGAGGACTTTCGAAGATCTGCTCGACCGGTCCCTCCTCCACTATCTTGCCCGCGTACATCACGATGACCCTCGAGCAGAGTCCCGCGACCACACCCATGTTGTGGGTGATCATCACGATCGCAGTGCCCATCTCGCGGTTGAGGTCTCCGAGCAGCTCAAGGATCTGAGCTTGCACCGTGACGTCGAGCGCGGTCGTGGGTTCGTCGGCGATGAGGATCGACGGCTGGTTGGCCAGGCCCATCGCTATCATCGCGCGCTGGCGCATGCCCCCGCTGAGCTGGTGGGGGAAGTCTTTGACGCGACTTTCGGCCGCAGGGATCCGCACCTTCTTCAGCAGCTCGAGCGTGCGCGCACGCGCCTCGTCCTTTGGCTTGCCGTGCGCCAGCATCGCCTCGTCCACCTGGAATCCTGTCTTCAGAACCGGGTTGAGTGAGCTCTGCGGGTCCTGGAAGATCATCGCGATGTCGCGGCCGCGGATCTCGCGAATGTCCTCATCGGAGATCTGGAGCAGGTCCTGGTTGCGAAACAGCACCTTGCCACCGACGATGCGGCCAGGGTCTGGCACCAACCGCAGCAGCGACAGGGCGGTCACCGATTTTCCGCTGCCAGACTCGCCAACTATCCCCAGGCTCTCGCCGGGGTAGAGGTCAAAGCTCACGCCATCGACCGCCCTGACCGTTCCACCGTCCGTCAGAAACTGGGTGCGCAAGTCTTGCACCTGCAGGATCGGAGTCGCCACCCTGCTGCCTAGCGCCTCGAGCGCGGGTCGAGCGCATCGCGCAGCCCGTCGCCCAGGAAGTTGAAGGCCATCAACGTCAGTGACAACGCGATCGAGGGCACGAGAACCATGTGGGGCGCGAAGCGGATCGCGTCCACTCCGTCCTTGGCCATCGAGCCCCATGACGGGGTCGGCTGCTGCACGCCGGCGCCGAGAAAGCTCAGGAAGGCCTCGAACAGGATTGCGGCCGGGACGCCAAAGGTCGCCTGGACGATGATCGGTCCAAGCGCGTTGGGCATAATGTGGCCGAAGAGCATCTTGATCGGCCTCGCGCCGCTCGCCCGCCCGGCCTCGACAAACTCGCGCTCGCGAAGGGCAAGAGTCTGGCCGCGCACCATTCGCGCCATGTCCATCCAGCGCGTGGCCACGATCGCGATGATGATGTTCGCCAGGCTTGGGCCAAGCAGGAAGACCAGGATCAAAGCCACGAGCAGGTCCGGGACTCCATAGAAGACGTTGATGATGAACGTGACGAGGGAATCGAGCCAACCGCGGTAGTAACCTGCAAGCAGCCCCAGGGGCACACCGACCGCGACCACCAGCAGCTGCGTGCCCACACCGACGATGAGCGAGATCTGCGCCCCGATCATCAGCCGGCTGAGCTGGTCACGACCCAGGTTGTCCGCACCCAGGAGATGTGAGAGGCTCGGCGGTGCGTAATCAGGCGCAATGCCAGTGGCCGACATGCGATATGGCGTGTAGAAGATCGCCAGGATCGCGATGGCGACCAGCAGGACCAGGTAGATCGCGGCAGCGAGGGCCAGCCGGTTGCGACGAAGCCGCCGCCAGGCGTCCGACCACAGGCTGGCCTGGGTCCTTTCATCGACGGCCACAACGCGGGCGACAGCTGTAGCCATCAGTGGACCACCTAGTACCGAATCCTGGGGTCGATGACCACGTAGAGCATGTCAACCGCAAGGTTCGCGAGACCAACCATGGCCGCGTACATCGTGAACACGCCAATGACGATGAAGTAGTCGTGGTTCAGAATGCTCTGCGCGAACTCCTTGCCCAGCCCTGGGATACCGAACAGGTTCTCGATGACGACGCTGCCGGTGATGATGCCGATCGCCAGAGGGCCGAGGATGGTGATCACCGGGATGAGCGCGTTCCGCAGGGCGTGCCGGACCACGATCACGGCCTCGCCCAGACCCTTGGCGCGCGCCGTCCTGATGTAGTCCTGGCGGACGACCTCGAGCATGCTCGCCCTTGTTAAGCGCGCGACGATGCTCGCGTATGGGAATCCCAGGGCGAAAGCGGGCAGCCACAGCTGGCCGAGGTCGCCCTTCCAGCCCCCGAGCTGATAAAAGAATCCGCCGCCGGTGACGTTGTCCAGCCAGACTCCAAAAATCAGGATCAGGACGCTGGCGATGACGAAGTTCGGCATGCTGTAGCCGACCACGGAGGTCGCGCTCAGGACGTAGTCGACCCACGTGTTCTGGCGAACCGAGGCAACGACTCCAAACAGCAGGCCGATCCCGATCGTGAAAAGTAGCGCGAAGCCTCCCACCTCGACGCTGATACCAAGCTCACGCAGCACGAGCGGCGTGATCTTGACCCCGCGATTGACCAGCGATTCCCCCAGGTCGCCGCGGGTCACAACGCCGATCACGAAGTCCTTGTACTGGGTCACTAGAGGCTGATCGAGGTTGTAGTGGTGGAGTAGGAGCGCGTACTGCTCGCCATGCAAGTGCTCATTGAACAGAGCATCTCCAGGAAGGCGGTGAATGCCGAGGAAAACGATCGAGGACACCGCCAGGACGGTGAAGGCTATGAGCACTACGCGCTGACCGATGTAGATCAGAGTTCCGCGTGTGAGCACGTCAGCTCATTGTGGGCGAAAAACAAAGAGGGCGCCCGTGTCACCACGAGCGCCCTCCACTGAACTGCGAACTAGTGAGAGTTGATCTGGATCCCGTTCCAGGGATAGTCGACGAAGTTGTTGGTGCCGGCTCCCTTGACGTATGGCTTGATGAGGAAGGCGCCGACCGAGTAGAACAGGGGGATGTAGACGACGTCGCTGATCAGCATCTGGCTCAGCGCCTGGTAATCGGGCAGAGCCTGGGTCAGCGGTTCCGCGTTCGCCTTGGCCAACAGCGCGTCGAACGCAGGCGTTGTGTAGCCGCTGGTGCAGCCGGAGTCAGGGCAGCCCAGGGCAGTGCCGTAGAGGCCCGAGAACCAGTCCTGGGGGTGGTTGTAATCCGCCTGCCAGCCGTCGCGCGTGATCACGTATTTGCCGGCGAGGCGGGCCTGAATGAAAGCGTGGTGGGAGACCGAAAGCAGATCGACATGGACGCCCAGGTTGGTCTGCCACTGGTCCTGGAGGAAGACCGCCGAGTCCTTGAAGACAGGTGTCTCGGGGTCGTAGGCGTAGGTCAGGCCTTTGGTCTTGGTTCCTGTCGGGTCAGCGCTCGCCAGGAGCGCCTTCGCCTTGGCGACGTCAAATGCCCCAAGCGGGTCGGCGTTGTCACCGAGATAACCGGTGAGGCCCTTTGTAATGATGCCGCCGGTCGCCGGCAAGCACAGGATGTTGCCACAAACAACCTGCGCCAGTTTCTGCTTGTCAACCGCGAGGGCAAAAGCCATGCGGAGGTCGTGAGCCGCCTGACCGCCGGCCAGGGTGAACGGTCCCTTGGCCGCGCGCACCCCGTCGGAGATCATGTTGAAGCTGACCCATGTCGTCCTCACCTTGGGTTGCAGCACGAGCTGGGCCGACTCGCTCGAGGTCGCCTGGATACGCTTGATGTCGGCGACGCCTGCGGCCTGGCTCCAGCCGCCGTAGCCGTACAGGTCATAGGAGCCCTGCTCGTACGCGGTGATCGCCGATGCCGCGCTCTGGAGGATGTCGATGTGAACCTTCGTCACGGTCGGCTTTGGCGAGCCCCACCAGTTGGAGACCGCCGCGAACTCCTCGGACTGCTTGGGGGTGCGTGAAATCATCTTGTAGGGGCCGGTGCCCACAGCGGTGGCAGGGTTGCTCCACCAGTTGTCGAAATCCTGCTTGACTGCGTTCTGGTCGACGATCATGCCCGTCGAGTCAGTCAAGGCGATGGCTGAAAGCCACCAGCCGGCCGGGCTCGACAGCTTGGCAACCACGGTGTATGGATCTGGAGCGGTGAGGCCGGTCAGGATGACCGATGGGTCGCTCTTCTCGAGCAACGACTCGAGCGCAGCCCCAACCGCCTTCTGCTTCGAAACCGGGGAGTAGCCGGTGATCGGGGAGAGGTTGCCGCCGTATGAGGTGCCGTATGCGCCGGACATCGACGCAGCCCGGTTCCACGAGTACAGCACGTCCTTGGAGGTGACCTTGTCACCGTTCCAGAACTTCACGTCCTGGCGAAGGGTGAATGTGTAGGTCAGGCCGTCCGGCGACACGTCAGGCATCTTCGATGCGATGTCCGGGACAACGTTGAGATTGTTGTCGAACTTGACAAGGCCGTTGAACAGGTTCTGTCCAATCTCCTGGTCAGTCTCTGCGTCCGCGATTGCCGGGTCTAGTGTGGCGTAGTCGTCGAGAAGCGGGAATTTCAAGGTCTGGTTTGCAGCCAGGCCACCGCTTGATGTCCCGCCGCCGCAGGCACCCAGCACGAGGCTGGCCGCGCCGCCGATGGCGAGTGCTTTCAGAAACCGATACGAGAGTGGAGTCATTAGCTTCCCCCTAGGACGACAAGCTTGAGGCGCTTTAGCCTCTCCCCCCTCGCCTTCTTCCCGGCATCCGGGGCGAGAGCGCGCCGACGAGGGGTGGCGAGCCGGTAGGGCCGCCGCTTACTCCACGTATCACTCTGGCTTGGCGCGACCCGAATGTCAACCTGCACCACCCATCCCCATGCGGCATTCCATCTCGGATTGCCAACCCTGCCATGATCGGCCGGTGAGTCTCATCGGCCATGGCGCGCGCCGCCTCGAGGGCGCGGAGAAGGTGACAGGTGCGACGAGGTTCACGGCCGATTTCCAGCTGCCGGGACTCCTTTACGTCCAGCTTGTGCTCAGCCACGTCCCGAGCGCAAGGATTCGTGGCATCGACACCGCTGGCGCGCGCTCTACGCCAGGCGTGGTCGACGTCGTCACCGGCGCCGACCTTCCAAGCCTCAGCTCGCCAAGCCCTGAAAAGCCGCTCGCCGTGGGGCGAGTCTTTTTCGTGGGACAGCCGGTGGCGGCGGTGATCGCCGAGAGCGAGATCGCGGCCTCGGATGCGGCAGCGCGGGTCGAGGTCGATTACGAACCCCTGCCCGCGATTGTCAATTCAGAAGCGGCGATGCGCGAGGGTGCAGAGCCGGTGCTGGATGCAGAGGAGGCCGCGGACAGCGCGGACGCTTCCATCCACGGCGCTGCCACTGACGCCGACGCCGATGAATCGACTGCGAGCCGGCCGCCGAACGTCAGCGATGTCATCCACCTGAAGCGTGGAGACGCCGATGCCGCGCTGAAGACGGCTGAAGTCGTCGTGAAAGCCACCTACCGCCTGGCCGGCGTGCATCACTCCGCCCTTGAGCCACACGTCTCGATGGTCCGCCCCGAGCCTGATGGCGGTGTCACGATCTGGGCGCCTACGCAAGGACCTTTCTGGGTGCGCGACGAGGTCGCCAAAGTGCTCGGTATACCGACCTACAAGGTGCGGGTGATCCAGATGCCTGTGGGTGGTGGATTCGGAGGCAAGGTCACCCTCCTGGAGACGCTGCTCGCCCTCCTGGCCAGGCGGACCGGCCGCGCGCTCCGCCTGAACCTCACGCGCCAGCAGGTGTTCGGTGTGGCGCGCTCCGCGCCCGCAGCCAGCTTCGACCTCGAGCTTGGTGCGACGCGCGACGGCATGCTTGTCGCGCTTAGAGCCGTCTTTCACTACGACAACGGGGCCAGCAGCGGATGGCATTGCGGGATCACGGGCTCATTCCTGACCGGCACATATCAATGCCCGAACTTCGAGGTCACGGGCTATGAGGTTTCAACGAACAAGACGCCTGTGGATGCCTACCGCGGTCCCGGTGCCCCTCAGGCGTACTTCGCGCTCGAGTCGGCGCTGGACGAGCTGGCTCTCGCGTTGAAGCTAGATCCGATTGAGCTCCGGCTACGCAACGCATCGCGCGAAGGTGACCTCGGCGCCGAGGACAAACCCTGGCCTCGTATCGCGATGGTCGAGTGCCTCGAAGCGGCGCGCGAGGACCCGCTTTACACCGCGCCTTGCGAGGACGACGAAGGGGTCGGGATTGCCCTCGGCTCTTGGGGAGGCGGACGGACTCCATCTGCGGCCGGCTGTCGCATCGAACCAGACGGAACATTGACCGTGCATGTCGGAACCGTCGACATCAGCGGCTCGTCGACAGGCCTGGCGATGATCGCCGCCGAGTCCTTCGGCGTCTCCCTGGACAAGGTCCGGATCGAAACCGGCGACACAGGGGTCGCGCCCTTCGGCCCGGTCGCCGGAGGAAGCCAAGTGACCTACAGCGTGGGGGGTGCCGTCCAGGAGGCTGCCCTCGAGGCGAGGCGGCAGGTGCTCGAGATCGCCACCAACGAGCTTGAGGCGGCGCCGGAGGATCTCGAGATCGTCGACGGACGCGTGATGGTTCGCGGCGTGCCCGACCGGTTCGTCGAGATCACCCGGCTGGTGGCTTTGAGCACCGAGTTCGGGAGCCGGTACAAGCCGATCCAGGCCACCGGCCGCTCCGCCGTGCAGGAGGCATCACCGATGTTCACAGTTCATATCGCCCGGGTGCGAACCGATGCTGAGACTGGCGACTTCCAGCTCACGGGTTACGCGGCGATCCAGGACGTCGGGCGCGCGATCAACCCGCCCGAGATCGAAGGACAGATCCACGGCGGCGCGGCGCAGGGACTCGGCCGGGCGCTGGGAGAGCAGCTCTTTTACGACGCCGACGGCCAGCTCCGCACCTCGAGCTTCCTCGACTACGAGCTGCCGACAGCCGATCAGCTTCCTGAAATCGACGTGCGGCTGATCGAGGTGCGGTCTCCGGTCGGGCCCCTAGGCGCCAAAGGGGTCGGCGAGCCTCCCGCAATACCCGGGCCGGCAGCCCTCGCCAACGCGCTCGCGCGGGCGACCGGAATCAGGGCGCGAGACCTTCCAATCGATCGCGCGGCGTTCGTGAGGTAGGCTCGCGCGAGCGAGACATGTGGCGGTTGGTACAAATCACTTTGATGGGGACGCAGTGATCAGCACACAAGACGCGAACGCGCCCGTCGAGAAGGGAAGTCCCGGGTCGAGCATGCGGGCATATGTGACCCGCACCCTGCCCTCCTGCTCACCCATCCTCGTGTGCAATCGCGCTCCCAGCGAGCCAAAGCCGGAGGGAGGCTTCAGACGCGGGTCTGGTGGGGTGATCACCGCGTTGCTGACGCTGGCGGAGGCGACCGAGGCGGATTGGGTCGCCTGCGCCCGCAACGAGGATGAGCGCCAGCTCGCCGCAGCTCATGGCAACGCGGTCAATGTCCCCCTTCTGAACTCCACCGGCCGCCTGCACTATGCGGTGCCGACAAAAGAGCAGTACGACATGTACTACGGCGTGTTCGCCAACCCCGTGCTGTGGTTCATCCAGCACTATCTCTGGGATCTCGGCAACGAGCCCGTCATCGACGATCGCATCCACCAGGCGTGGGAGGAGGGCTATGTCGAGGTCAACCGCCAGGTAGCGGACAAGGTGATCGAGGTCGCACGCGAGGCGCCGAAGCGACCCCTCGTCCTCGTCCACGACTACCAGCTGTATCTGGTTCCCGGACTGGTGCGGAAGGCAGTTCCCGCGGCCATGCTTCAGCACTTCGTGCACGTGCCATGGCCGACGCCGCAGTACTGGAAGGTGCTGCCCAAGCACATGCGCGACGCAATTCTCGAGGGTTTGCTTGGATGCGACATCGTCGGCTTCCAGTCGAGCCTCGACGTGCGCAACTTCTTGCTGACCTGCGAGGAGAACGCCGGGCTGCAGGTGGACGAGCGCGAGCGCGCAGTTTTCTATGGCGGCCGCGTAGTTTACGCGCGCCACTACCCGATCTCGATCGATGTCAGCACGACTTCGCGGCTGGCCGCGTCGCGTGGGGTCAAGCGCCAGGAGCGCGACATTGCGTCGTGGCGCCCGCCTTACCTCATCACCCGCATCGACCGGACCGATCCGTCGAAGAACATCGTTCGTGGGTTCATCGCATATGACAAGCTACTCCGCTACCACCCGGAGCTGCGCGGCGAGGTCCAGTTCTGGGCCTTCCTGCAGCCGTCGCGCCAGGACGTGGCGGTGTACAGCCGCTATCTAAGGCAGATCCGGCAGACCGCAGGGCGAATCAACAGCGAGTTCGGCACCGAGACATGGCTGCCGATCCGGTTGGAGATCGGGGAGAGCGAGCGGAAGGCAGTCGCCTCGCTCAAGAACTTCGATGTGCTGCTGGTCAATCCCGTCTACGACGGGCTGAACCTGGTCGTCAAGGAAGGCGCGCTCGTCAACGCCACCAACGGGGTGATCGTGCTTTCCGAGAACGCCGGGGCCCATGAGGAGCTGCAGGCGCACGTGCTGTCGATCAACCCGTTCGACGTCGAGGCCACAGCGGCGGCGCTGTACACCGGTCTGACCATTGGCATGGCGGGACGCCGTCGCTTGAACGAGGGAGCGCGCGAGGTGGTGCGAAGCAACGACATCACGCGGTGGATCAGCCGGCAGGTGCAGGACCTGCGCGACCTGGTGATGACTCCGGTCCGGCCCTAGCTCCCCGCCATCGCCCAGTCGGCGATGCTGCGCAGCAAGGCTGATGCTTCAGCCTGCCCGTCGACGACGAGGTCGCAGTGCTCGAATAGATCCTGGGGAACCTCGGCTGAGCCCACTCCGACGCACAAATGCGGGATGGCCGATTTGCTTGCCACATCGAAGACCGAGCGGTCGTTTTCGTCGTCGCCCATGCAGACCAGGCCTTCCGGCTTGAGACGGGCGAGCAAAGACTCGAGCGCGCTGCCCTTGCCGGCGTTGGGCGCGTGAACCTCGATCACCTTGCGGCCGAGACCTCCATATAGTCCGGTTTGCTCCAAAAGAGGCTGCAGCAGGTACAGCAGCTCCTCGCCGCTGACGCTGGCGTTTCGGAAGTGAACGGCGCTGCTCGCCGGCTTGATCTCGATCCAGGCGCCCGGCGTGGTGCCGAGCAGATTTGCCGCCTGCGCGTTGAACGTCTTCAGCGCCTGCACCTCCTCGGGACTGGGCGGCGGGAGACCGCTGTCGCCAATCAGCAGCGCGCCTGGGATCGACACGAGCCTTGCAAGCTCGGCGGGGGCCCGGCTGCTGAGGATGACAACCTGCTTGAGCACCTGCGCGAGTCGCCGGAGAGCGTCTAACGAATCCGGCAGAGGAGCGGCGAGCGTCGGTTCAGGGACGATCTCAGCAAGCGTGCCGTCGAAGTCTGAAACGAGAAGAAGTTCTTGTGGGCGAACGCTTGCAACCGGTGAACTTCGCCAGACCGCGGCGATATCGCTGGATTGGACGCTCACCAAGACAATCTACGAAGACCGAGGGTGCTGCTGCACGATTGAAGCTGGTTGAAGTCAATCCACACGAAAAGTCTCAGCCGACTTCTCCGGCGAGCTCGGCAACGATTCGGAGCTGGTTTTTGCGCTCATCGTTGTCCAGCGCCATCGGGGAGACGATCAGGGTTTCCACACCTGCGTCCCGGAAAGCCCGGATTCGTTCCTTCGCCCGCTGCCGCGGACCGGCGATGCTGACGGCGTCGATGAGCTCGTCCGGCAGCGCCATCGCCGCCTCGCTCCTCTTGCCTGCCAGGTAGAGGTCCTGCACCTCGCGCGCGGCCGTTTCGAAGCCGTACGACGACACCAGGCGGTTGTAGAAGTTTTGCTCGCGTGAGCCCATGCCGCCGATGTAGAGAGCCAGCATTGGGCGCATCGAGTCACGCGCCGGCTGGGCGTCGTCACTGATCATCACGTTGACGCTGGGACATATCCGGAAGCCCTCAAGCGATCGGCCGGCGCGCGAGGCACCCTCCTCGAGCGGCGCCCGCAACTTGGACGCGTGCTCGGGCGAGAAAAAGATGGGGAGCCAGCCGTCAGCGATCTCGCCCGCCAGCGCAACGTTCTTCGGACCAAGGACGGCCAGGTAGATGGGGATGCGCTCCTGCGCCGGCCGGATCGTCAGCTTGAGAACTTTCCCGGGGCCATCCGGCAGCGGTAGCTCGAGCGTCTCGCCGTGAAACTCGACCTTCTGATGCGCCAACGCCATCCGCACCACCGCCACGTACTCGCGCGTGCGCTGCAGCTGTTTGGCGAAGCGGACTCCGTGCCATCCTTCCGACACCTGCGGCCCCGACGTGCCCAGGCCGAGGAGAAACCGGCCCCCAGACAGCTGGTCGATTGTCGCCGCCGTCATCGCCGTCATGGCCGCGCTGCGTGCTGGGATCTGAAATATCCCCGAACCAAGCTTGATACGGCTCGTTCCCGCCGCCAGCCAGGCCAGCACCGTCGCTGCATCTGATCCATATGCCTCGGCGGTCCAGACCGAGTCGTAGCCAAGCTCCTCGGCCGTGCGGGCGATGTCGAGCTGGTCGGCGGGGGTGAGCCCGAAGCCCCAGTAACCGACTGCCAATCCAAGCTTCACCTGTCTAAACCCGGTCCGTCAGTGGCCCGTAACCAGCAGCGAGATCAGGAACACGTTCAGGCTCACGATGACAGCCACGACCCCGGTGGCGATCGCAGTTGTCAAGCGATTGTTGACCAGCGTGCCCATCAGCCCGCGATCGCGGCAGAACAGGAGGAGCGGGATCAGCGCGAAGGGGATGCCGAAGGACAGCACAACCTGGCTGAGCACCAGGGCGCGCGTCGGATTGAGCCCGACCGCGATCACCAGCAGGGCGGGCGCCATGGTGATAGCCCGGCGCACGAACAGTGGGATCTGGCGGCGGATGAAGCCCTGCATGACCACCTGTCCGGCGAGCGTGCCGACGGATGAGGAGGACAGGCCTGAGGCCAGCAATCCGAGCCCGAAAAATATGTCGGCGCCATTGCCAAGCTGGACGTGAAGGCCCGCATACGCCTGGTCCAGGTTTTGGATGGAGCCGATGCCGCGGTCGTGGAAAGCAGCCGCGGCGATGGTCAGCATCGCGATGTTGACCAGCCCCGCAAGACCCATCGCGATGATCACGTCCCATCTTTCGAAGCTGAAGATCTTCTTCTGCTCGGCGTCAGTGGCCCCGAAGACTCTCCGTTGAGTGAGGGCCGAGTGAAGGTAGATGACGTGAGGCATCACCGTGGCTCCCAGGATGCCGGCGCCCAGAAGGACGCTCTCGGTGCCGTCGAACCGCGGCGTGATCAGGCCGGTCACCACGCCGGACACCGATGGCCGGGCAAGGATCACCTCGAACGCAAACGCGGCGACGATGACCCCGACGAGACCGGCGATCACCGCCTCGAATCCGCGAAAGCCGCGAGACTGAATCGCAAGGATCCCGAATGCCGCGAATGCGGTGATGATGCCGGCGGCGAACAGCGGCACTCCCGGAAAAAGCAGATGGATGCCGATCGCGGCGCCGATGAACTCCGCGAGGTCCGTGGCCATGGCGATGACTTCTGCCTGGATCCACAGGCCCACAACCGCTGGAAAGGGAAACTTCTGGCGGCAGACTTCGGCCAGGTTGAGCCCGCTCGCGATTCCGAGCTTGGCGCTCATCGATTGAACCAGCATCGCCATGAGGTTGGCGGCGAGGACGACCCACAAAAGCATGTAGCCGTACTGCGCGCCGCCGGCGATGTTGGTTGCGAAGTTGCCAGGGTCGACATAAGCCACCGCCGCGACGAAGGCCGGCCCGAGGAACGGCAACAGCGCCCTGGGTCCTCGTGTCTCGCCTCTGAGGGCTTTCTCCGCGGCCCTTAGTACACGCTCCTCGCCGGGGAGCGCGACGGCTACCGGGTCGGGGGTCGCCTTGATCGGAGGTTGGGCGAGCGGAGGCGGCGGAGGCTCCGGCGTTGGTGCCTTAACGGCCACTTGGGCGCAATTCCTCCATGAACATGCCTCTGGCCAGCCCGAGCGGGATGTTGACGCGGCGGCCTTTGATGCGGACCTCGATCGGGCCCTCGAACTCGCTTTCCACCAGGACCTCGATGCGAGTTCCGGGCAGCAGGCCTCGGCGATGGAGCTCGCGCAGCCTGCTCGCGTTCTCGTCGGACACTCCCTGTACGACGACCCTCTCGCCCGCACGGCACTCGCTGAGGGGGCGCTCACTGAGCGATCGGACCTTGCCACTTGCGCTCGGGATGGCGTGGCCGTGGGGATCGAGCACGGGGCGGCCGAGCAGCTCAAAGATCCGCTGCTCCATCCGATCCGACATGACGTGCTCAAGCAGCTCGGCCTCCTCGTGCACCTCGTCCCAGCTGTAGCCCAGGACCTGCACCAGGAACATCTCGAGCAACCGGTGGTGACGCACGAGCTCGAGGGCGACCTTCCTGCCCTCGCGGGTCAGCTGCTGGCCTCGGTAGCGGTCATGCTCGACCAGGCCCTGGGCGGACAGGCGGGTGACCATCTCGCTGACAGAAGGCGAAGAGATGCCGAGGCGCTGTGCCAGATCGCGGGTCGGCACGGGGCGCTGGTCACCGTGCAGCAGGTAAAGGGCCTTGAGGTAATCCTCCTGCGCCCGAGTGAATGAGTTGCGCCGTACAAGCTCGAGCACTAGCCTAGGCGCCCCTAACCTCAGTTACTGGCCTGCCTAGCACGCAAGATAGGATAGCCTAAACAATATGAGAGGGAACCCAGATGGTTCCCTCTCATCGGCGGGCGCTTCGCGCGCGCCTGCTCTCTTTCCGGCGTATCGATTGGACTAGTTGAGAACTATCCAATCGCAGCGGTGCGGTGGCGCAGTGGGGACAAAGTCATGGCCGGGGCTGCCCCGGCCAACCCTGCGACGCTAGCTGACGAGCATTGGCTAGCTGCAGGTTCCGGTGGCGTGGTTGGCCGGGTTGTATGTGACGCTCACATCTGGCGTGACAACGGCCTTGGCTGGGGCTGTGATGACCACCATGTAGGCGGCGCAACCCTCGGCCAGGTGGAAGTCGAATGTCACTGAGGTTCCCCCAAGCCAGCTGTTGGCGGCACCGGAATGGTGCATGCACCAATTGGTGACACCCGCACCGTTTTCGATGCACTTGACGGCGGCGGAGAACTGATCGAAGGAAATGATGCTCACGTTGATCGCGGCCGTCGACTTGAGCTTCAAGTGGTACGTGAAGGTGTCCGGAATGCCCGCGGCGAGGTAGTAGGTCGGTCCCTGCAGCGACTGCGCGACGTTCCAGATACCCAGGCTCGGATGCGCCAGCTGGGCGCGCGCGCTTGCAAGGTCCGATTGCGCAGTCGTCAGGTTGCCCTGTGTGGCCGTCAGCTGCCCCTGGAGACCGGTCACCTGTCCCTGGAGACCCGACACCTGTCCCTGGAGGGCATGCTTGTCCGTCGTGAGCGACCCCACCTGGCTCTGGAGGTTGCGGTCGTCGTTGTAAAGGAAGGCCAGTCCCCCTCCGGTCACCAGGACAGCGACCGCGAGGAGAGCGGCCCACAACCGACGGCGATTGCCGGCCGGCGCTCCTATCGGGAGCACTGGGAACCCCAGTCTCGGCGTGGGAGCCACGACCGGCGCCGGTGGAGCCAGAAGCTCGCCCGATGGCTCCGGCGGCGGGGCCGGCTCTTCAATCACGATTCGATGATCGCATCCGGGAGCTAGATCTGGCCGGGTCGAGGCCAGATCGAGTAGACGGCCAAGATCGTTGATGCGGTCTCAGCCTGGCGACCGAGGTCGTATATGAACGTTCGCCCAGTCGGTTGGGTGGCAGGACCTGGACCGCAGTTGGCGCCGCACGGCGCTTCCTCAAGATAGAAGAATGCGGTCTGGGTCAGAAAGATGGGTGACGAGCGCACGTTCGGCAGCTCGCTCCCGGCGCGGCCCCCATGGCCGTAAAGCCAGACATGCGGCGTTCCGGGAGCATCGCGGACAGTGAAAGCAAGGTAGTCGTCGCCGGCATCCGCACGGGGCTTGATCCAGGCCAGCGGCTGGCCGATTGCCTGCGCAAGGCCGGCAGTCGGGTCCCAGGAGTAGATGGTGGTCGCCTGCAAGTGCCGAAAGTACAGCTTGCTTCCGATGCTGCCCCAGGTTGCCATGGTGGCACTTGGTTGCGAGTACACAAGGCTGCCGTCGGTGGACTTCCTGACTTGTAGATGGTCACCGCTGCCCGTAAATGTCTGTTCGAGGGCGAAGTAGGCCCCATCTGGTGAGAACTCCAGATAGGCATCGTCCTCGCTGGGATTGGCACCGCGGAAGGGGACTGCCCCAAGGGTGGCCACCACGCGATCGCCGCCGCCACTCAGGAGGTGAAGGTTGACAGCGCCGGCATCAGATGTCAGGTACGCGAGCAGGCCGCGATCTGGGCTCCATGCGTGAAGGCCGTCCAGGTAGCCGCCCCCCTGCCAGGTCGCGACGACAGCGGCAGTCCCTGTAAAGACGTCCAGGGTGGCGATCACGCTGGGTCCCGGGGTGCCTGGTGCCCGCTGGCTCGCGGACCACGAGATCTCGCTCGACGTCACGAGCTGGGGCTGCGCAAGTCCCGTCAGCGTGCAAAGCGTGCGCGGGTGCACGGGGTCGGTCACGTCTGCGAGCACCTTGGCAGCTGAACCTTGCATCAGCAGTACTGCTTCGCGGGCGCTCGAGGCGCCGGAGCAGGTCGCACGCATGGCGGCCCAAGACGGGATCGCGGCCGGGCTCGCCGGGGGGCTTGATGTCGCGGACGGACTTGCCGAGGGGCTCGGCGAGGGGCTTGGAGTCGGGCTGGCGAGATCCGAAGGGGTTGGGCTCGTCCTGACCGCCGACCCTGCAGCACCGCAGCCGGTGACCGCCAGCAATACGGCAACAGTCATTACCCCGAGCCTCACGGGGAGTTGAAACGGACGCCAAAGGACGGGCGTTACGCCCGCCATATCACGTGCACGCTGCCCACCATAAACCCTGACCCGCAGGCGTGGCGATTCTTGTACACGGAACCAGAACCATTTCGGAGCACGCCCGTTATCGATACAGGCACATTACTGAGGGAGGGTTTGCGGCAACTTTGAGCCTTGCCGGCTCAGGGGCACCATTCGGGGTCCAAGCACTTGATTCAGGAGCAGAACATGACCTTGTTCAGGCGACTCTTCCTCGTTGTCTCAATCGTCGTGACGGGCTCCCTCGGACTGGCAGCGGCAGCGATTGCCGCCGGAGGCGGCGGCGGCCTGCCGCCTGGCAACTACACGTTCAAAGACACCGGTGCTTTCGCTGCATTCGGAGTGCCTGTGACACCGACAGGGCCACCTCAATTCATCATCGCTGTCGACCGCTCACACAGCGACTTCCGGCCAAAATCTGGGCCGCATCAGGTCTATGACACAACGACTGTGGTGATCCAGATCTCGACGGCAAAAATCAACGGGTTTGGCTGTTTCACCATCCCGTCGTCTGACTTCACGGTCAGCGCGAACCTGCAGAGCGCCTCGCTGCATACGACGTTGACTACTCCGTGCGGACCTCCGCCACCGCCTGGCACGGGTTCGGTAGCGTCGTCCGTGCCAGCGCTCCACCAACCTCTTGCAGGAGGTGGCGGCGGTGGCCTCCCGGCATCGATCGCACTTGACATCACCTGGAGTGGAAACGGCGTGATCGGCACTACGTCCGACAAGGGCACCTTCAATTGCGCCGGCTACACCCTTGACCGCAAGCTCTTCGGGCATTCGGCAAGCGTTACGGGCTCGGGCTCGGTTTCCGCCCCGACGACGGGGGTCTTGCTCCCGACCAGCCCCGCCGATCAAGGCACGGGCCTGCGCACGACGGCCACGTACATGAATGTGACGAACGTCGAGCAAGCCGCCTGCCTCCCCCTGCAGCTCATCTAGGAACCGGGCCGGCGC
>JALZAL010000236.1 GCA_030948325.1 Candidatus Dormiibacterota bacterium | reverse complement strand
GGCCTGACTACGGGTCGGCTGTCGTTACACCACCGGTCAGCGGCTGCCAGCTGCGCCGCGGTGCATACCCGCTGACAACCGCAAGCCACCACCTGACTCGCAACCCGCGACGGACCGGACCCCTGTCATCTTCAGTGGGAGGTGTTCATTCGTCGGTCACGTGGTTTGGTGACGGCCCAGCCGGCCCGAAGGTCTGGCCTGGCCCACTGGAATTCGTCGCTGAGAGCACCAGGCCGTAGAGCAGATGATCTGCGGCCAGCGCGAGCCGGTCAACCAGGCGCACACGCTTGGCCTGGCTGAGGCCCAGGGCAGGCGCGATCCCCAGCTCAAAGCCCAACCAGACCACCAGCCCGTACACAGGTCCCGCCCAAACCCGGCGGCGCAGCTCACTGGGCAGCGCCCCAAATGCCGCGCCACCACCAGCGCCAAACGTCCAGTGGGCCGCCTCGATAAGCCCTCGGCGCTGCCTGCCCGGCGCCCGGCGCAACAGCGCGCGCACGCCGCGCGCTCGCTGACGGCCTACGGCTTGGGGGGGAGTCTGCTCCACCAGCCCGAGCTCGGTCGTCATCACCCGCATCCCCGTCATGGCCATTGCACCGACGGTTCCGCACGCGGCGCCGCTAAGGACGTCGCCCAAACGGGAGCCCACCGTCATTTCTCCCGGCGCATGTCTACGTACATGCGGCCCAGATTACTCCTCATCTGGGCTCGATCGCGAGACGTTTGCCACCATTCGTGACTCTGCCGATCCCATTGAGCGGAGGGGTCGTCGTAAGCCACCATGCTCGTCGCCGCGGTGTTGGACGCCCGAATGCCGCGACCCGGCAACGATCAGGATGCATAGGCTCCCGGATGTTCCCCGCGATACCCGGCCTACCCCACCGCTCACGTCCGTTGCCAATACGACGGCTACCGTAACATCAGCCAGTGGTCGCTGACCTGACGCGCCAGGCTGGCCCAGCCGCGGCTTTGGCTGGAGGCTGCGACCGCCAATCCCACCGGCGAGGAAGGAGCAGGTCATGACTGACGTCAATCCGGCCGCGAACAACAACGACAGTCCGCCTCCGGCGACTACCACCGACTCGGGGATCCTCGCCCCTAGTGATGAGTATTCGTTGACGGTCGGTCCCGCCGGCCCGACGGTATTGCACGACCACTATGTCGTCCAGAAGATGCAGCACTTCAACCGCGAGCGCGTGCCGGAGCGGGTCGTGCATGCCAAGGGAAGTGGCGCGCACGGCTTCTTCGAGGTCACCGAGGACGTCACACCGTTCACCAAGGCAAGCTTTCTCGGCGCGGTCGGCAAGCGCACACCCGTGTTCGCGAGGTTCTCGACGGTCGCCGGTGAGCAAGGCTACCCCGACACAGTGCGTGACCCGCGGGGCTTCGCACTGAAGTTCTACACCGACGAGGGCAACTACGACCTTGTCGGCAACAACACTCCGGTGTTCTTCGTTCGCGACGCGACCAAGTTCCAGGACTTCATCCACTCCCAGAAGCGTCTGCCCGACACGGGTCTGCGTTCCAATGACATGCAGTGGGACTTCTGGACGCTCTCGCCCGAGAGCGCACACCAGGTGGCGATTCTGATGTCCGACCGCGGGACGCCGCGCACCTGGCGCAACATGAACGGCTACGGCAGCCACACGTTCTCGTGGATCAATGAGGCCGGCGAGCGGTTCTGGGTCAAGTACCATTTCAAGACGGTCCAGGGCGCCGAAAACTTCGCCGACGATGAGGCTCAGGCGATGACCGTCGAGGACCCCGACTTTCATCGTCGCGACCTCCGCGCCGCGATTGATCGCGGCGAGTGTCCGGAGTGGCGCCTTGAGATGCAGATCATGCCCTTCGCCGACGCGGCCGACTACCGCTTCAACCCGTTCGATCTGACCAAGATCTGGCCGCACGCCGACTACCCTCCCATCGTGGTAGGCCGCTTGGTCCTGGACCGCAACCCGGCTAACTTCTTCGCGGAGGTCGAGCAGTCCAGCTTCTCCCGAGCCAACCTCGTGCCAGGCGTTGGTCTCAGCCCGGACAAGATGTTGATGGGAAGGATCTTCTCTTACCACGACACCCATCTGCATCGGATCGGCGCGAACTACGAGCAGCTCCCGATCAACGCCCCCAAGGTCGACCTGCATTCATACAACAAGGATGGGGCGATGACCTATCGCCACGCCGGTGCGCAACCCGTGTACGCCCCCAATAGCCACGGCGGGCCCCAGGCCGACCCCCAGAGGGGCGCCGATCTCGGCTGGTCGGTGGCCGCTGGCGAGCTCGGACGTTACGCCTACGAGAAGCACGCCGAGGACGACGACTTCGGTCAGCCCGGCACGCTGTATCGCGACGTCATGAACGAGACGGATCGCGATCACCTCGTGGCAAACATCGTCGGTCATGCGAGCGATGAGGTCAGCGACGAGGTGCAACTACGGGTGATCGCCTACTGGGCGAACGTCGACCCCCAACTCGGGGCGAAGCTAGCCGCTGGTCTCGGACACGGCAACGGGAGTTCGGACGGCCACGCCTCGGCTCAGGCCGCCGAGGTCGTGGCGGGTCGCGCGAACCGCGCCTGAGCCACGATCAAAACCACCGGGGTCCCTCCACCTCCCAGGGGAAACTAGCGATCAGGGCCTCAAGCAGCCGTTGCCGAGAACCAGCGCGAGTCTGGGGTAGCTTGGGATCTCCTTGCCGGTTGCTACGGGCCGGGCTCAAACTCGAAGAGCGACGCTTCGACTAGTTCCCTGAACTCGGCTTCGGTCATCTGGTATGGACTGCTCGCAAGGGTGCCCGGCTGGTCACTGCGGCCCTCGTACCAGACGTCATTCCCATCGGCGTCCTGCTGACGCACGAAGTGCTTGGCGCCTTCACCGTCGTCGATCGTGATCCACTCGGCCGTGCCCGGGTTCTTCCATACCATGGCCCGAGCCTACTCGCATTCAACAGGGGATTGCCTCCCGGCAAGCCTGGCACGCGCAAGGGTCGCGCGTTTACGGGAATCTCGAGCAAGTATCGATACCGGGATCGGAAAACAGTCTGGTACGGGTCTAGGCCGCCCGTTGCATCCTATGGAGTGGACCCGCTTGGGGACCCCGGTTACGGCGATCTCGCTGTTGCGCCGCGCACGTGGGCGGGGCCGCGTGCTCATCCTCACAAGGAGTAGAGTGGCATGCATGAGCACGGCAGCGATCATCGCCATTGTCGTCGGAGCGATTCTGCTGCTGGGTTTGATCGTGGTGGGGACTCGGACGGCTCGCCAGCGACGCCTGGAGGGGCGCCGTGAGAAAGCCGGAGAGCTTCGCCAGCAGGCGCAGCATCGCGAGAGAACTGCTGAGGACGCGCGTGCGGCTGCCGACGAAGAAACCGCACGTGCACGACGAGTGCGCGCGGAAGCCGACGAGAAGGAGGCAGAGGCGCGTCGTCATGAGGTCGCCGCGCAAGAGCGCACGGGCGAGGCCGAGGGAAAGACCGTGGTGGCACGCGAACACCACGATCGGGCGCGCGAGGTCGACCCCGACGTGAGTGATAGCGCCGAGGATGAGGCACTCGATCTTAACGACGGTACGGATTCTGCATCTCGTTCGGTCTGACTACGAGAAGGACGTACCCGCGCGCGCCACGGAGGTCTGATCCCCACCCGCGTTCCTCAGGCAGTTCTCAGGTGCCGGTCCTCGTCGAACGGGGGCATGCCGATCCTAGTCGTCGACGTGCGTGCTCGCGTCCGAATGCGGAAGCGGTGCGTGGACCGCGGCTGCGAGGCGCGACGTTCAATCATCCGCCCCCAGCAAGCAATCATCCGCACAAGGGAGTAAACTCGCTCTCGGACGGTCGCTGACCAAGCCGACCAGCCGTCGCCGCCGCTGAGTCTTGCCGTCGCTGCGACTAGCCGATTCGATTGACCTCCGCCCACGTGGATCCCTTTCGGGGTTCGCGGCCCGCCGGGCTTTTCCCGGAAGGGATTGAAGACCGAACAGGAGGTTCCTCTCATGTTTAGAGCGAGGCCCGCAGGGCCTGCTTCGGCAGTGGATCCGGACGGCCGGCCGGCCGGAGCTTCACGCCGGCAGGATAGGCGGCACGGGACCAGCGCCAGAGTATTCGGGCAAGGCGCGGGCTTGCTGGCGCGCCTCGTTCAACTCGTTGTAAGCATCGTCGTGGCGATCATCGTCGCTGGAATTCTGCTGGTGGTGCTGAAGGCGAATCCGGCCAACAGCATCGTCTCGGAGGTCCACGACTGGGCACGCTCGCTCGCCGGTCCGTTCGACGGCATGTTCAGCTTCCACAACGCGCACGTCGCGATCGCTGTGAACTGGGGCATCGCCGCGGTCGTCTACTCGCTCGTGGGCGGCCTGATCGCACGGATGCTCGGTGGCTCCCGCCGGTAGCGCCTACCACCTGCGCGTCAACCACCCCAATCAGGAGGATTCATGACCAACCAGTCGATGAGCTCCAAGCTCAGAACCGACTGCCCGCCGCCTCGGCAGCCACCGACGCC
>JALZAL010000224.1 GCA_030948325.1 Candidatus Dormiibacterota bacterium | reverse complement strand
GATGATCTCCGCGTATTCCTCCTCCACCTTGCCGCGTTCCAGGCGGGTGAGCCGTCCGAGCCGCATGTCCACGATCGCCTTCGATTGCCGTTCAGAGAGCTTGAATCGCTCCTGGAGGCGCTCCTGGGCCTGCTTCTCGTCCTGCGACTCGCGGATCGTCTTGATGACGGCATCCAGGTTGTCGAGGGCGATCTTGAGGCCTTCGAGGAGGTGGGCCCGGTCGCGCGCGCGCGCCAGCTCGTAGCGCGTTCGGCGGGTCAGCACGTCGCGGCGATGATCGATATGGTGCTGGAGCAGTGCTTTGAGGTTGAGAACAACCGGCCGGCCGTCCACCAGCGCCAGTGAGATCACCCCGAAGGTGGTCTGCAGGGCCGTGTGCTTGTAGAGGTTATTGAGAACGGTCAGCGCGCGGGCATCCTTCTTCAGCTCGATGACGATGCGCATGCCCTGACGGTCGGACTCATCGTTCAGGTCGGCGATGCCTTCCAGCTTTCGCTCGCCCACCAGCTCGGCGATGCGCGCCACGAGTGTCGCCTTGTTGACCATGTAGGGGATCTCGGTGATGATGATCCGCTCGCGGCCGTTCTTCGCCTCTTCGAAGGTGTGGCGCGCCCGCACGATTAGGCGACCGTGACCCGTGCCGTAGGCGGCGGCGATGCCCTCGCGACCGATGATGATGCCGCCCGTCGGAAAGTCCGGTCCTTTGACCAGCTTCATCAAGTCCTCGGTGGTGGCGTCCGGATGCTCGATCAGATAGATCTCCGCGTCGCAGACCTCGCTGAGGTTGTGGGGCGGAATGTTGGTCGTCATGCCGACGGCGATCCCCGATGAGCCGTTGAGCATCAGGTTCGGCAGCCGGGCCGGTAGCACGAGTGGCTCCTGCCGCGTCGCGGCATAGTTGTCGCCGAAGTCGACGGTGTCCTTCTCGAGGTCGACCAGCAATTCGGCAGCGATCGGGGCGAGGCGGGCCTCGGTATACCGGTAGGCGGCCGCCGAGTCGCCATCGATCGACCCGAAGTTCCCCTGGCCGTCGACCAGCGGGTATCGCAGCGAGAAGTCCTGCGCCATTCGCACCAGGCTGTCGTAGACGGACATGTCGCCATGTGGGTGGTAGTGCTTGAGCACCTCACCGATGATGGCGGCGGACTTCTGGTAGCGGGCGCCGGGCGTCATCCCCTGCTCTTGCATTGCGTAAAGGATCCGGCGATGAACCGGCTTCAGGCCATCACGAACGTCCGGCAGCGCCCGGCTCACGATGACGCTCATCGCGTAGTCCATATAGCTCGAGCGCATCTCGTTCTCGAGCTGCAGCGGCAAGACGGTACCGATGTTCAGTGGTTCCATTTAGACCTCTGGGCGCACGAGTTCGTTCTTAGTTGCTATCAAAGCGCTTGAGCACGATGCAGGCATTCTGGCCGCCGAAGCCGAACGAGTTCGACATGGCGACCTCGATCTCATGGCGGCGCGGCCCATCGGGGACGTAGTCAAGGTCGCAGTCCGGATCAGGGTGTTCGAGGTTGATGGTGGGATGGACGATGCCGTGGTTGATGCTGAGGATCGAGGCGATCGCCTCGACCGCACCAGCAGCCCCAAGCAGGTGGCCGATCATCGACTTCGTGCTCGAGATCGGAATCCGCTTGGCCCGGTCTCCCATCACGCGCTTGATCGCCGCCGTCTCGGACTTGTCATTCAGCTGCGTCGACGTGCCGTGGGCATTGATATAGTCGACGTCCTCCGGACCGATGTGCGCATCTTCGAGCGCCTTGGCCATGGCCCGGGCGGGACCGTCCCCGTCTTCTTCGGGCATCACGATGTGGAAGGCGTCGTCAGTGACGGCAAAGCCGATGATCTCGCCGTAGATCTCGGCGCCGCGGCCCTGGGCGTGCTCGAGCGTCTCGAGCACCAGCATGCCGGCCCCCTCACCGGGGACGAAGCCGTCGCGATGCGCGTCGAACGGTCGGCTCGCCTTACTGGGGTCTTCGGATTGGGTCGAAAGGACTTTCATCGCCGCAAATGACGCCAGTCCGAACCGGCATAGGTTTGCCTCGGCGCCGCCGGCCAGCATCACCTCGGCGTCCCCACGCTGCAGCACGCGATAGGCGTTGCCCAGCGCCTGGGTCGACGCGGCGCAGGCCGTGGTGTCGGTGTTGTTGGGGCCCTCAAGGCCGAACTGGATCGCGATCTGGCAGGAGGCCATGTTCGGGATCACGCGGGGAACGAAGAAGGGTGAGATCCGGTCCGGGCCGCGCTCACCCCGAAGGGCAAATGCTTCGATCTCCTCGGAGA
>JALZAL010000176.1 GCA_030948325.1 Candidatus Dormiibacterota bacterium | reverse complement strand
GAGCTTGCGGTCGTGCTGGCCGACTTGGAAGTGAGAGTCGCAGCCCTCGAATCCGGTGCGTGATCTCCGCTCGCTTCTGCGTTCGGCGATCTGAAGCCCCGAGTACTATCCCGACCTCGGGTCGGCCCTGGCAACGTTTCCCGCCAGGATTCGCGTCGTCCCTCGCGGGTGGGGGACGGCGCGAAACCCCCAAGCTGCTGTTCGGCCATGCCTTGTCCGCTTGCCTCGAAACGCGTTTGCCCCAAGTCCGGAACGCGTCGGGGGTGTTCCTGCGCTTTCGGGTGGCCCGAACCTAGTTGCGCTTGCGATGGCGACATCAGCTCCCCAAGCCAAGAACGCGGCTTCGATGCCGCACCCTCTTCGAGCGAACGCCCTGCTCAGGCCGCAGATCCTCCGCAGCGCCAGACACTGAACGGCTCGCCGCAGCGCGCCGTACCACATCGCCGCGGTGGCGTCCCCACACCCGCCGCGAGCAGTCGAGCACTCCCCGTCGCGTCCCCTAGCCGCTCAAACTGGTGGTTCAGGAAGGAGGCTGATTTCGGCTTGCCGCGTTGACCAGTATCAGCTTCACTCTCGCGGTCGCGTGAGAAGATGGCTCTAGACGGCAAGGGACGGCGGTGGCGTTACCCCAGAGGAGCTGCGGAAACAGGTGGCGGGCGGGCAACCGACGCATAGTGCCCAACCAGATGGAGCGCTCCTGATGCCCACACTCCACCTGCCTTCAGATGCGGAAGGCGTGTTGCCCAGCCAGCTACTCAGCGAAGCGATCGATTCGGGCGTGATCGAGGCGGACTACAAGGTCCGGACCGAAGACATCCAACCGGCAAGCCTCGACCTGCGACTAGGAGAGACGGCGTACCGGATTCGTTGCAGCTTCCTACCCGGGTCGCAGGCCGTCGAGCCGAAGCTCAAGAACAACAACTACATCATCGATGAGATCGATCTCAGACGGGACGGTGCGGTTCTTGAGACAAATCGTCCGTACCTGATCCCGCTGATTGAAGAACTGAACCTTCCGCCCAACGTTCGTGGCAGGACCAACCCCAAGAGCTCAACTGGGCGGCTCGACGTGTTTACACGTGTTATCACGGATTACAGCGATCGGTTCGACGAGATTGCACCGGGATATCAAGGCAAGCTCTACCTAGAAGTAGTCCCTCTATCGTTCACAGTGAGGGTGCGCCACAAGCTGGCCCTCAATCAGCTCAGGCTTGCTGTCGGGACATCCGTCTTGACCGACGAGGAGCTTCGGAGCGTTCATGCCGAGGACCCGATCCTTTTCAAATCAGGCCGAGCTGTGGGCGCGGACAACTTGCACACCAGCGGTGGACTGTTCTTAACCCTCGATCTTCAAGGCGACGAACGCGGATGCGTCGGTTACCGCGCCAAAGATCCTGCTCCGCTCCTTGACATGGCAAGGACCGAGGCCTTCCGGCCGACTGACTACTGGGAGCCGGTTTACCGCGAAGGCGATGCCGCCATGGTGCTCGCTCCGGGGAAGTTCTACCTGCTGCTATCAGAAGAGAGCATCCGGATTCCGCCCGGCTACGCCGCCGAGATGACGGCGTACGACCCAACGAGTGGAGAACTGCGCACGCACTATGCGGGCTTCTTTGACCCGGGCTTCGGTTACGACACGCACGCGCGGTTCTTCGGATCCCGCGCCGCTCTAGAAGTCCGGGCTCACGATGTTCCCTTCATGATCGAACATGATCAGCGCGTTTGTAAGTTGATCTTTGAGCGGATGGCGATGCGCCCAAAGGTGCTGTACGGAGAGGACATTGGCTCGGCGTATCAGGAACAGGTCGACGCGTTGAGCAAACACTTCGTGCGTTCGCCAAGAGCTGCAGGGCAAGGAGCGACCGACCTCGAACCGTATCGGGACGACCAGCCCGACCTCTTCTCGTCTAGCCGAATCCGGCCCAGCGACGTCAGCCCTCCGTGAGTGGCACGGCTCGCCCTCTAGGCCTGTGAGTTCTACTCGGCGATCCGAGCCGCTTCTTGGCTTGCCTGAGCCTGCCGAGTGCCGTTGCGCCGAGCACATTGGCAGGTTTCATTACGACGGTGACACGGACATCTGGTACGAGTGCATGTTCGATGACCGGCACGGCGTGTACACGTGGGTGGCCGTGCCATCGGTCGAGGATGTGAATGGTTCAAGCAGGCAAGGAGCTGCCCTCCGGTCGAGTTCGTAAGCGCCGCCGGTACCACCACGCGACTTCAACGACGGGTGGAGGCGCGTCAAGGACCGGGAACCCAACTCTTGACCCACGTTCGGTTCGTATTGGTCCAGATCATCTTCGATGTCGGGCTCTGCTCGAAGGCGATAGTCGCCAGGTGGTAGGCGGAGAGCACCGCTTCCTGCAGCGCCTGGTCGCGTTCAAGGTCTTCTATGACTAGCTTCTGTCCCCGCGCCTCGGTCCGATCAATTCGGCGGCCGTGGCTTAAGTGCACACCAGCATCGTTGAAGTGTTTCGCGACCGTCGCGCCTAATTCGTTACGGTTCGCGCGCCGTCGGAACATCTGCTCCGCCAGCCACTGAGAGACCATCTTCTCCCCGTACTGCAGCGCATTCTGCGCCTCTTGCAGCAAGGCAGGTCCAAGGGATTGGAGAATGGGCGCCCACAAATGTGCGAGCGTCTGGTCACCGAGCACGTCCGCCTTTGCCCGTTCGAACTGATCGACAATCGCTCGTGCTGACACGAATCTCCCGCCGAAAGCCATCTGAGGATCGATGGGGCCTAGCTGGCTCTGACGGCCCATAACGACCCGTTGCGAGGCAAGACTGATCATGGTCCCCGCGGACATTGCGAAAACAGGCACGACAACCTCGATGTAGCGGAACTTCGATCGCAGATAGGCAACGATCGACTCTGTGGCGTTCGTCAGCCCCCTGAGCTTCCCCCGGTTCTCCGGACGGGTGCGTGTGGTGATCATGCAGCGGTGGTGCTCTCGTAGTCGACGGGGCTGCGCATCCCGATGAACGAGTGCCGTCGGGTCGGGTTGTAGAAGCACTCGATC
>JALZAL010000159.1 GCA_030948325.1 Candidatus Dormiibacterota bacterium | reverse complement strand
CCTGCCATCTGTTCCGGCTACGCGACGCGGACGGAGATCGGCTTGGCGAGTCGGATCATCCGATTGAGCGCCTCAACGGCGATTGCGATTTCTCCTTGCTGAGCTGCGAACGTGCGGGCACGCAGGCGAGAACCGATGATGTGTAGAAGTTTCTATTTGATCTGACGGACTGTCGATCTGGCGTGGTGGGTGTCCGCCGGATCGAAGCTGTCGAGTGGTTCCGCTACGCTGCCTCCGCCACATTCTGCTTTTCGCGCGCCCGCTCGGCACTGTCGAGGAATGTCTGCATTGGGGTCTTGCCGAAGCACCAGCGTCCCTGGTGGGTGCGCTGCTCGTTGTAGATCGCCAGCCATTCGTCGAGGTCAGCCTGCAGGGCGTCCGGGGTGTCGTAGACTTTCTTGCGGAACGCCACCCGGTAGAACTCGTCGAGCAGCGTCTTGTGGAACCGCTCGCAGATCCCGTTGGTCTGAGGGCTTTTCACCTTGGTCCGGGTATGGTCGATGTTCTCGACTGCGAGGTAGAGTTCATATTCGTGACGGTCATGGGCGCCGCAATACTCGGTGCCGCGATCGGTCAGGACCCTGTCGACCCGAATGCCATGCTCGTCGAAGAACGGGATCACCCGGTCGTTGAGGATGTCGGCCGCCGTCAGCGGCGTCTTGCGGGTGTAGAGCTTGGCGAAGCCGATCTTGCTGTAGGTGTCGATCACCGTCTGCTGATAGACGCGGCCAACTCCCTTCAGCGTGCCGACATAGAACGTGTCCTGTGCGAGGCAGTAGCCGGGATGCTCGCTGTCGAACTCGCCGTGGGCTTCCTTGTCCAGCTTGGCCTTTTCGAGCGCGACCAACTGGCTCTCGGTGAGCACGCCGCCGTCCTGGGCCACCTTGGCTTCCAGCGCCTTCAGCCGCTTCTTCATGGTCTCCAGGTCATGGCGCATCCAGATGCAGCGGACGCCGAACGGCGAGACCTCGATGCCGCGCTTTTTCAGCTCGTTGGCGGCCCGCGCCTGGCCCCAGGCCGGCTGGTCGATCGCCATCGCCACCACCGCTGCCTCCACCTCGGGGGCGGCGCGGTTCTTCAGGTTGGGCTTGGCGCGGGTGATCTCAGCCAGCGCCAGATCGCCGCCTTTCTCATACAGATCGCGGAAGCGGTAGAAGCTGTCGCGGCTATAGCCCATCACCCGACAGGCCTGGGTCACGCTGCCCAGCTGCTTGGCCAGTTCCAGCAGGCCGACTTTGGCCTTGATCACCTTGCGCTCGGTTGTGGTCATGACGGTCTCTCCAGTTGAAACCGGCCGAGGCGCTGCGCCTATGGCTCCGCGCCCCGGCCTCTCCGCCCACCGATTCAAAAGCTGCCCGTCAGATCATGTCAAGACTTCTACAACTGATTGCCACCCTCACCACGCTGAACGAGCACCTTCGTGACCTGGATGCCGAGATCGGCCGGCGCTCCAAAACGGACCCGGTGGCGTGCCGGCTGATGACGATCCCCGGCATCGGTCCAATTGCCGCCACTGCCATCACGGCCCTGGTGCCGGCGCCACAGGGCTTCCGGGCCGGGCGGGACTTCGCCGCCTGGCTCGGGCTCACCCCGGTGCAGAAGTCGACCGGCGGAAAGCAGAGGCTCGGTGCCGTCTCGAAGCAGGGGGAGCGAACCCTCCGGCGCCTGCTCATTATCGGGGCCAGTGCGGTGATCCGCTGGGCCAGTCAGCGCGGGGCACCGGCGGGATCGTGGCTGATGCAGATGCTGGCGCGAAAGCCGAAGATGTTGGTCGTCGTCGCTCTGGCCAACAAGCTGGCCCGCACCGTGTGGGCCCTCTTGGTCAAGGGCGGCACATACCGAACTCCGGTTCCAGCCGCATAAAACGGCTGGAGCTTGAGGGCGTAGGGAAAACGAAGGAGAGTATGGCGCAACAGTCGGCGAGACGGGGTCGGAAAAGCCAGGGTGCCCCCACGTGCTTCGTGCACGCCGTATGTGATTTGGCTCCGGCCCGCGAACTCCCATACAGGCCCAGGGCGGTTCATCACCGCACCGGAGGCCGGACAGATGGCAGCATCCGACTACGCGTCACGACAATCCTGAAATTCCCCTTGCGTCGGAGGGGGCGTCCACAGATGGGGCACCGATCTGACCACCACGATCACCGGCGAGGGTCAGGCGGCGGTGTTCGTGGCCATTGATCACTGCTCCGCTGAATGTGTCGGGATCCATGCCAATGTACGAGCCACCCGCTTTCAGGCGCTGGAGCCGATCCGGCAGGGCGTGCGGCAGCACTTCGGTGGGTTTGGCAAAGCCATCGCCGGCGGTCTTGCCGTCCGTCACGATCATGGATCGCAATACATGTCCGACAGTCTTCCAGACCGAGATCGCCTTCCTCGGCATCGAGAGTTCGCCCGCTTTCGTCCGGGCAC
>JALZAL010000132.1 GCA_030948325.1 Candidatus Dormiibacterota bacterium | reverse complement strand
TTCGCCTCCTGTTTTGAGAATCATGTCGACGGCGGTCCGGAAGGTCGTCCACTCGTCCCTGAATCCGCGCAGGGCTCGTTGACCTCCGGCCGTGAGCCGGTAATAGCGGCGTGGCGGTCCTGTCGACGACTCCTTCCAAGCGCTCTCCACCAGGCCGTCCCGGCGCAACCGTCCAAGGAGGGGGTACATCGTGCCTTCACTTGTCAGCATCCCGTCGATCTGGCTGAGCCGCTGGACGATCTCGAAGCCGTAGCGCTCTTGGTCCTTCAGCAGGGCCAGAACGCAGTATTCCAGGGCTCCTTTTCGCATTTGGGTGACAAGGGTGTCCAAGGCCACTGCTACATTGTATCGCAAGCTACCATGGGATGCATGGTATTTCGGTACGAGCCGCTGATTCTGACTCGGCTGGCGGCCTTCAGCGATGGCGTGTTCGCCTTCGCGATCGCGCTGCTGATCCTGGCGAAACGCATCCCACGTCGCCAAGCTCACCTCGCTTGCGCTCACCGCTCACAAGCGCCGTGCGCACACGATCGCATGGGGGACCAGCGCAATTCGTGGGCAATACTCGCTGCAGTCGCGTTCGTAAGCCTGCTATTGAGGTCGCAGGCTTAGCCGTCGTACTTATTTAGTTTCTTCCCGTCGCGAGGTTTGCTGATGCTTGGGCGATGGTGGTGCCTCTCGCATTCACACAATCGAGGGCAGGCGAAACGTTAAGCGCAGATGCGGTCCAGCTTCCCCTGGGGGGTGCTGCCGCGCGCGGAGGCCTCGATGAACGCGTCGCAATGGCGCGAACGCGCGGCTGTGTTCAGATCCAGGCCCCCGACCGACTTCTAGACTCAGAGCCCCGCTTTCCTCGAGTTAAGCAGCTCTATTAGTTTGCGACGGTTTCGCCCGCGTCAGTCGGGCACCTACAAACTTCGTTTTCAATTCAACGGTCTGGTCTACGTGATGCCCACGCGGCTGCCGGCGATCTGATGGAAGCGTTCCTCGGCGTACCATCACGTCCTGCTTGAGCAGCCCCTCCGCGACCCCGCCGCAGGTTCGAACTGACAGTGGCGCCGTGGCCGCCCTCGTGCTCAGCCTCGTTTCGCTCTTTGGACTGGTCTTTCCGCCTCTAATTGCCGCCGCATTGGCGGGCATCATCCTCGGCTGGACTGCTCGAAAGCGCATTTCCCGTAGCAGCGGTGAGCTTAAGGGAAGGCGAATCGCGATTGCCGGTGTTGCGCTTGGGGTGCTAGGCACGCTTCTGAGCTTGGTCTTGCCAGGATTCGTGGTCAGCGTCTGGATCTATGCATTGTTTCATGGGGGCCAGCTTCCGGGCGGCGCGCCCTGACCGCCCGCTTCCGAATCCGTGTCGCGCTCTTGTTCGTGGCCGGGGAGCCGGATATTCTTCCGCTTAGAGGCATTACTCACACAATGCCGTGCTTCCATTTCAGCTTGACCGACAACCCAGGGTCGACGTGAGGACGGCATTGGTGATCGTGGATGTTCAGAACGACTTCTGCGAGGGCGGCAGCCTGGCGGTGTCCGGTGGAACAGCGGTCGCCGCCGACGTGGCCCGGCATGTCCGCCACTCTAGAAGCGAGTACGACCTCGTTGTGGCGACCCGTGACTATCACGAGGACCCAGGCGACCACTTCGCCGAGCAGCCGGACTTCGTCAACACCTGGCCGAAGCACTGCGTCATAGGCACGCCTGGCGCCGCCCTCTGCACATCGATCTCCGACCTCGTCGGCGATAAGCTGATCGAGTCGGTCGTCGACAAGGGGCGCAGCACGGCCGCCTACTCGGGTTTCGAAGCCCTCGATCCGGACGGCCATCCGCTGCTGGACGTTCTTCGGGAAGCTCACATCGACTCCCTTGACATCTGCGGCCTGGCAACCGACTACTGCGTGCGCGCCACGGCCCTTGATGCTCGCAAGCACGAGTTCAAGGTCCGCATCCTGACCAATCTGTGCGCCGCGGTCAACGCAGAGTCGGGGCAGCGCGCGATCGAGGAAATGAAGTCGGCCGGCTGCCTCACGGCTTGATAGCTCCGCATTGAGTCCCCCAGCGGAGGCTTCCGATCCGCTCGCGCCAGCCCTCGACCGCGCGCTCGGCGCCCTGTACGGTCTCGCGATCGGAGACGCGCTGGGCATGCCGACGCAGGAGCTGAGCCGGGCCGAGGCGCAGCGCATCCTCGGCCCAATTCCCGGCTTCCGTCCAGGTCCTCCTGAAAACCCCATCTCACGCGGGCTGCCCGCCGGCTCGGTGACCGATGACACCCTCCAGGCCCTGCTCATCGGGCGCCTGCTGGTGGACGGTGGAGGCAAGATCGAGCCCCTGCGACTGGCCCACGAGCTGCTCGAATGGGAGCGTGAGATGGCAGCCGGCGGCAAGGCGGAGCTCCTCGGTCCCTCCACCAAGAGAGCTCTCAAGGCTGTCGCCGCCGGCGCCGACCCGGCGACCACCGGGGGCAGCGGTGTCACCAATGGGGCGGCAATGCGGATCGCCCCGGTAGGGATCGCGACGCCGCCGACGCCCGTCGATCGGCTGGTTGAGGCCGTGACGGGGGCGGGCCAGGTGACCCACGAAACCGGGCTCGCGAACGCCGGCGCTGCGGCGGTGGCGATGGTCATCTCGTGCGGAGTGGCAGGCGCAAGCTTCGACGCCGCGCTCGGCCCGGCCGTGAATGCGGCGTCCCTGGCCGCCGGTTTCGGGCAGGGCTTCAACGAAGATCGCATGGCGGCGCTCATCCTCTGAGCCGTCAGCCTCACTCGTGGCGAGGACGCCAACCCGGCTCGCGCGCTGGACGCCCTCGTCGAGGAGATCGGGACGGGAG
>JALZAL010000125.1 GCA_030948325.1 Candidatus Dormiibacterota bacterium | reverse complement strand
TGGCGGGATATCGGAATCCCCGAGCCCGGGCCGTTCGCCGATGCCACCTTCTACGTTCCCCAGCAGCTCGGCGCCGAAGCGGCCGAGCAGCGCGGGCGCGAGGCGCTGCCCTACTCGTGGGGTCTCGAGGACCTGATCGAACGCAACCTCTTCCCCTACATCTTTGCCGAGGACGACCGCGAAGACGACAACTTCGCAGGCCTGCTATCGATGATTGAACGGATGCTCGCCCGCGAGCGGATCGAGGAAGGCCGTGTCGTACTCCGCATGCTCGATCGGGACAAGGCGCCAAATACACCGCGCACGTTGAGCACGCTCACCGATTGGGTCGGTGATCAATTGGACAATGGCCTGCCCAGTTTGCGTAACCAGCACCACGGCACAGTGAGCAAGCTGTACCGACGCCTGCTGCGCATCGTCCAGTCGGGCTCGGGAGTGCTACGGGTACAGGAGCCCCGCGGGCATCCGCTGGACGTCACCGCCACCGAGACAGTGCCGCCGCGCGTGGTGGACATTGCAGCCATCGGCGACGCCGGACTCCAGCGGTTTGTGGTCGGCGCCATCGTCCGACAGATTGCGGACGCGCGGGTTGGCCCGCGCGCCGTGCGCGGCCTCCGCTACTTGCTGATGCTCGACGAGCTGAACCGGTGGGCCCCGCGCGGCGCGCGGGATCCGATCACCAAGCTTATCGAGCGCGTGGCGGCTGAAATGCGCTCACAAGGAGTGGTTCTCCTCGGCGCCCAGCAGCAGGCCAGCCAAGTCTCGGAGAAAGTGATCGAAGCCGCGGCGATCCGTATGCTGGGTCGCACCGGCTCCCTGGAGCTGGAGCAGACGGTCTGGAAGAGTGTGCCGCCGGCGTTCCGCCGCTTGGTCACCGGGCTCCGCAAGGAGGAGAAGGTCGTGCTGACGCCCTCGGCCCGGCAGCCAATGATCATCCGCATGCCGTGTCCGGCGTGGGCGATGAACCAGGAGGACGTGGCCTTTACACGACCGGTCAACGGCCGACTGCCGCGCACGGAGAGGGAGGACTGACCATGCGCATCATGCACACCGCCGACTGGCACCTGGGGGCGCGCATCGGCACGCTACGCCGGATCGACGATCAGCTGGCCCAGGTGGAGCGAGTGCTTGAGCTGTGCGATGAGAACAAGGCCGACGTGCTGTTGGTCGCTGGCGACGTCTTCGAAGTCGAGGAGACCGACGATCTCGAGGCCATCATGAAGCCGCTGTCGGAGATGCTCCAGCCGCGGCTGAGCAACGGACTCTCGGTCCTGCTCCTGCCCGGCAACCACGATCACGGAAGCGCGTTCCCGCTCCTGGAGCGGGCGCAACGCCTGGGCGGAACGGCTCCATCGGGCACCCCAAGGGTCTTCTTTCGTGCGAGGCCGGCCAATGTCTCGCGAGTGGGAAGGGATGGCAACAGAGTTCAGTTCCTGCTGCTTCCCTGGCCGCGTCCGAGCACCTACCTCGACGGCTCGGAGCCGCTGATGGCGGGCCCTGCGCTGCGCGCGCACCTGGCGCAGGCCTGGCGGAATCAAGTCGCGGAAATGACGCAGACGGCGAAAGAGTCTCTGGACCAACCGATTGTCCTGGCCAGCCACATTCTCGTGTCTGGCGCCGACATCGGGACCGGTTACAGACTCACCGAACAGGACGACGTGCCCGTCGCCGAAGCGGACATTCCTTCCTTTTCGTACGTAGCCCTTGGGCACATTCACAAGCCGCAAACGATCGGGTCCCGGCGGTGGGTGCGTTACAGCGGCGCCATCGAACGGATGGACATGGGCGAAAAAGACCATGACCGCGGCGTGGTGTTCGTCGAGATCGGCGCGGATGGACGACTCGTCCAGGATCCAGAGTTTCTCGAGTTGCCCGCCTGCCCCTTCTACCGCGTCGCGATCGACGGCAGCAAGGGCATGGAGGGCCTCGCGGACCGGTACGCCGACCAGGATCCGACACGGGCCTACGTTGAGGTGACGCTCAACTACGACTCCGCCGAAGACAACACGCTCACGATCGAGCGCGATCTTCGGCGAGTGTTCCCCCGCATGTACCGACTCCACCTGCAGCCCATCGGAGAAGGCGTGCAGGTGGCGCACCTGGGTGACAATCACCACGACGTCGCGACGACGGCGCGAACGTATGTGGCCGAGGCCATCGAAGACGACGTCCGCCGCGTCCGCGTGCTGACGTTGCTCGACGAATTGTTGGAGGAGGTCGTCGCGTGATCCCGCTCAAGCTCACCCTGCGGGGATTCCTTACCTATCGCGACGAAGAGACCCTCAACTTTGAGGACGTGCGAACCGCCGTGATCATCGGCGACAACGGCCACGGCAAGAGCGCCCTCTTCGACGCGGTCACTTATGCGCTGTTTGGCAAGCACCGCGGCAGTCAGACCCGCTACCTGGTCAATCAGGAGTGCCGCGAGCTGGCGGTCCGGTTCGAGTTCGAGGCCGACGGCCGGCGCTATCGTGTCGATCGTGCACTGACCCTCAGTCCGCGCAAGAACGGCGTGCCGGCGCCGGTAGCTACAGGCCTGGTCTGGGATGGGATCGACTGGCAGGCGGTCGCGCACGGAGTCGCGGACTGCGACGCCTGGGTGAAGGACGTGCTCGGTGGCATGACCTATGAGATCTGCTGCCAGTCGATCCTGCTGCGCCAGGGCGCCCACGACATGTTCCTGTCCGCCAAACCGACCGAGCGGCAGCTGGTGCTAAATACCTTGCTGGATTTCGAACCGTATCGCCGGCTCCAACAAGCCGCTCGCGACAGAAAGGGCCAAGCCCGGGGCGCGGCCGACGGCATCGAGGGGCGCCTCGGGGACCTGGTGGCTCACGATCCCGAGACGTTCGAGCGCCTGGAGACCGGACTCGCCGGCGCGCTGGAGCGGTCGGAGCAGGCCGAGCTGGCGCAAACGACGGCCAAGGCTCGACTGGATGCGAGCAGGCACTATTGGGAGGTCGAAACGAGCCTGAAGGCGGTGGCTGGGGAACTCCAGGGCAAGCAACAGCTCCTGAAGGACGCAGCGTCAGTTCGTGCTGCCCACCGCCGTCGAACCGATCTCGAGGGTGCGATCCCGCTGCTCAAAGCGGCGCACGATGCTGAGGTGGGTGCGTTGGCAGCCGATTCCGCGGCGGTTGCCGCTCGGGTGGCGCTGGGAAGCCTGAACCTGGAGGCCCGAGGCGAG
>JALZAL010000085.1 GCA_030948325.1 Candidatus Dormiibacterota bacterium | reverse complement strand
GCTGATGCCAGCCTGGCCGGACGCAACGACGGCACGGGCCGAGCTTCGCAAGGGTGAGTACCCCTGGGCTACCGTCGCGGCCTGGGCGGGCAAGCTGTGAGCAGTATGCGGAACCATCTCACAGCCGAGCTGGCCAAGAAGGTCAGTCAGAAGGGCATAGTCGTTTGGCAGGACGCGGACCACGAGTACAGTGACGTCGCTGACTCGCTTTGCCCACCGGACTCGCGTTTCGTAGCCTATAAGGGCAGTTGGTACGCGCTGCGTCGCGAGGTCGAGCCGCTCCTTTCCGGCGACGCCCCACCCAAATTGGTGGTCTACGCGCCTGCGCGGGCCCCCAGCGAAGATCCTCTCGAGGAGTTGCGCGCCGCTGGGTGTACATACACTCTGCGGCTCTCGACACTCGCGAAGAACGCACTCAAAGGTCAGCTCAGCGAGCAGCGGCTGGCGGAGATCGGTAGTAAGGCCCGCACTCTGCTGGAAGCAGAGACGGCGGCCGGTGGCGACGCTGGCGGTGATGTTCGTCTGATCAGTGTGTTAGGCGCCAGCGATGGTCGGACCATGGCACTCCACGTACTCACCGGAGAAAGAGCCGCTGAATTGGAAGGCGGCGCCGCTTGGGCGGCAGCGGCCGAACTGCTCTCGGCTCAGGTCGGCGGAACATTGACCGGTTCCGGAGACGAACTTCGTCGGGCTGGCCTCCGCCAAATGGTCCTCACAGCAGTTGCGGGCTCGAAGGACCCGCTGCCGAAGGCACTCGCCTCGGCGTGGGGACCCGTCAGTGCAGAACAGCGGCGGCGGACCACAGACCTACTCACAGCCTGGCAGGGCGACCCTCGGTATCGCGATGACTATGGCTCGCTCGCACGGGAGATCGACGAGGAGCTCGGTCTTCGCAGCACGCTGAAATGGACGAATCAGCTCGCCAATTGCATCGCCACTCCGGCCATCGAAGAGGTGGTCTTTACTGAAGCGGTGCGCCTACTGGGCGCCGGCGACGCGACGGCGGCCGGCATCCTCGCCGAGGGGCGGCTCCGCATCAGTCCTTGGGTGCAGCCTCAGGGACCGAGTGGGGAGGACTGGGCGACAACGGCGCGAAAATGGCGCGCTGTCCAAGCTACCGCCGATCTGCTTATCGCCGTAGGCGACAGCAGGCCACCCAAGCTCTCTGACTCAGCGGCCTTGCTCGATTGGTACGTGCAAATCGGGTGGAAGGTCGATCGTGCCCATCGCCGATTCGAAGTCGCCCGCAACGACCTTCGCATCCTTGGCGTGCTAGAACCACCGTTCACTGCCGCCCGGGGCGTGTACGACCAGTGGCTCGACAGCACGCTCCTCGCCTTCACGACCGCCATCGAGAAGAGCGGCTTTGACGCCGGCTCGCATGTCCGCCAGGGAGACATCCACGCGAAGTGGGTGCGCGACGCGGCGGGTCCGGTCGCTTACGTCTGGGTGGATGCGCTGCGCTACGAGCTTGGGATCGACCTGCGGGAAGGCTTACGAGCCGACGGCCACACGGTCGACCTACACGCAGCAGTAGCTGCAGTCCCTACCATCACGCCCGTTGGAATGGCCAACCTCACGCCGGCCGCCGGGGCCGGACTCACTCTCGAACTCGATGGCGGCGATCTGATTATCCGCGTGAGCGGTGCCAAAGTAGCCAACGTTTCCGACCGCGTTGCCCGGCTTCGCGCCGCACATGGAGACAAGGTTTTGGACCGGACCCTCGACTCAGTGGCGGGGCAAGGCGAGAAGGAGCTCAAACGATCGGTGGGCGACGCGAACCTCCTGCTTGTGCGCTCGCAGGAGCTCGACTCAGCTGGCGAATCAGGAATGCTGAACGCCGCTTGGTCGCAGTTCAACGCTGTGCTTGAGCTGCTTCGCAATCTCGTCGCACGTCTTGGTCAAGCCGGTGTCCGGCGCATCGTTATTACCGCTGACCACGGCTTCGTGACGTTGTCCCGAGGCCTCGGCCCCGATCGGGCAATCGATCCCCCAGCGGGTGGGACCGGAGACCTCCACCGTCGTGGCTGGATCGGAAAGGGCGCCTCAACGACTCCGAGCACCCTGCGAGTCGCTGTGGCCTCCACTGGGATCCCAAGTGACCTCGACGTAATCGTGCCCCGAGGTCTCGCGGTGTTCCGTGCCGGTGGTTCAAAGCAGTTCTTCCACGGCGGCTTATCTCCCCAAGAGCTTCTAATCCCGGTCATAGTCGTAGACACTCAACCGGCCCCCGCACCGAAGGAGCTGGCGGTCGAAATAAGCATCGCTGGTGGCAGGATCACCACCGGGGCGTTCGCAGCCACGGTCGGCTTCAGCGGCAACCTCTTCACGACGGAGATTACCGTGCGGGTCGTAGCGCAGGGCCCCACCGGCAGCGGGGTCGTGGCTCGAGTCGTATCCGGTGACGGCTTTGACCCCGCAACCGGTGCCGTGACCCTGCGAGCTGACGGGACCCCACCCGTACTGACGTTCCAAGTAACCGCAAACCTGGAACGCGACACAGCCGTTGATATCGAGGTGTTTGACGCCCGCACTGGCGTTCGACTTGGGGGCACAGAAGCGACCGTATCGGCCAAGATCGTCGTGGAGGACGATCTCGAGTGACCGACACTGCTGCCTTGGCTGGCATGACCATGGATGAGCTTGACCGGCTCGCCAACGATGCCTTCACGGGTCGCGTCGTCCGCAAAGACCTCGTCCGCCAAGTCAAGGTCGGAGCCAATGTGCCCGTCTATGTCCTGGAATTCCTACTTGGGAAGTACTGCGCGTCAGACGATCCCGCCGCGATCGCAACCGGCCTTGAGGTCGTCAATCAGTCGCTGCGGGAGAACTTCATCCGTCCCGACGAGTCCGAAAAGGCCAAGGCCGAGCTAAAGCGGAAGGGCAAGCACCGCCTGATCGACAAGGTCGATGTCCGCCTGGTGCCCAGTGAGGACAAGTTCTGGGCCCACCTCTCGAATTTCGGGGACAAGTACGTCAACATCCCCGAAGACGTCGTCTATAAGTACGATCGGCTTCTCGGCGGGGGGGTTTGGTGCCAGCTCGACCTGGTCTACAACGTCTCCGATGATGAAGCGCAGAAGCGACCGTTCTATATCCAAGCACTCAAACCCATCCAGGTCGCCGCCTTCGACATGGAGGAGTATGTTGCCGGGCGCGCTCACTTTGATCGTGACCAATGGCTCGACCTAGTCATGCGCTCGATCGGACTCGAGCCCGCGCACTTCGATTTTCGGGGCAAGCTGCTCGCGATCCTGCGCATTGTGCCGATGGTCGAACGGAATTACAACCTAATCGAACTCGGACCGTGGGGCACTGGCAAGTCCTTCGTATACCGGGAGACGTCGCCGAACGCAATGCTCATATCGGGCGGTAAGGTGACCGTGGCCCAGCTGTTCGTCAACCTCAGCTCAGGACGAATTGGACTTCTCGGTATGTGGGACGTGGTCGCCTTCGACGAGGTTGCTGGGCTCGAGATGTCCGACTCGACGGTCGTCAACATGCTCAAGGACTACATGGAGTCCGGCTCATTCGCCCGTGGCAAGGAGGAGACGCCCGCCGAGGCCTCGTTGGTCTTCATCGGCAACACAAGCAAGCCGCACCAGCAACTTGTCCGGACGGCCCATCTCTTTGCCGATCTACCAAAGGCGAT
>JALZAL010000084.1 GCA_030948325.1 Candidatus Dormiibacterota bacterium | reverse complement strand
GACGCCAACATCATTCCCCGCTACAACGCCGCCGGTGTCGCGAAGTTCGCTTTCCACATGCCAGAAGGCATGCCTATGATCGGCAAGCCACCGGCACCTGAGGGGCCAGGACGGTTTCCAACCGGTTACTTCGGCCGCCGCCAGGACGCTGTCGACTGGCTCGCGCGCTAACAGCTGTCCAGCCGGACCGTCCCTGGCTCCGGCCTGTGAAGGAGAACCCGGGCCGTTTATGTGGCGAAGGTCGACGATCGTCTCGCGAACTTCGGGTAGGGGCGAAAGCCGGCCGTCCGCAGTTGAGCGGATCGGCCCGGCGCACGATGAGATCGGCGCCGGGCGTTTCCTTGATCGAATCAGATCGCGGCGGCGAGCACGTAGCTCGAGCCGCGGAATTCATCGCACAGGGCGCGGCACGCGCTGAGATGCTCGGCGAATCCCGGCCGAGAGCGCCAGTCACGCAGTGCCTTGATGCTCTTCCAGGTTGCGAACGAGACAAAATGCCCCGGGGTTTCCTCATCGCGGATCAGCTGCGCTGTGCCGAGCTCGCCAAAAGTGGATCTGGTCCATTCCAAGAACTCGGTCCAACGCCGGACGAACTCCTCCTCGCGTCCCTTGGTCACGATCCAGGTTCCAGATGCGTAGACGGTGTCGGTCGCGATCATTTCAGCGCTCGATGGGCACGCCGACGAGCGAGCCCCACTCGGTCCACGAACCGTCGTAGTTGCGAACGCGCGGGTAGCCGAGCAGCTCGTGCAGCGCGAACCACGTGTGCGCCGACCGCTCGCCGATCCTGCAGTACGCGATCACCTCGCGTTCCGGCGTTATGCCCTGGCCCTCGTACAGCGCTTTCAGATCTGCCACCGGCAGGAACGCGCCGGTTTGTGGGTCGACCGCTCTCGCCCACGGGATGTTCTTGGCCCCCGGGATGTGACCAGGCTTCTGTGCCTGCTCCTGCGGAAGGTGCGGTGGCGCGAGCAGTTCGCCGCGGTATTCCTCCGGCGACCGAACATCGACCAACCCGAACCGCGAGTGGCCGACAACCTCGTCCTCGACCATCTTGCGCTTGGCGCGGATATCGTCAATCGGACCGCCGGTCCTGTAGCCGGAGGTCGACGCGACATGCGCCGGTTCTTGCGTGACCGGACGCTTCTCGAGCTCCCACTTCTTGCGGCCTCCGTCCATCAGTCGCACCGACCCGTGGCCGTAGTACTTGAAGTACCAGTAGGCGTACGCCGCAAACCAGTTGTTGTTTCCGCCATAAAGGACGACGAGCGTGTCGTTGGTGATGCCGAACCGGTCCATGAGCTCCGCAAACGCCACCGGGCCGATGAAGTCGCGGCGGAGAGGATCCTGGAGATCGTTCTTCCAATGGATCCCGAGCGCCCCTTCGATGTGGCCGCGGCCATAGGCCTCGGTGTCCTCATCCACGTCGAGCAGGCGCATGTCCCTGCGGCCGAGGTTCCCGGCCACCGACTCCGTGTCGACCAGCGCCTCGTTTGTCGAAATCGCCATCTCTTCTTTGCCTCCTTGTTCATGCAGCTGCAAGCGTCGAGGCGAAGTTTGGAAACGGCGCGTTCCTCAACCGTTCCCGGGCGCGCTATCGTCCAGTTGCAATGGCGCGGAGGTGCGCGGTGCGGCTGCTTGGCGGATTTCAGGTGGAGGTCGACGGACGGCCTATTGCGGCACAGGCGTGGCGCCACCGGCGTGGCGCCGACCTCATGAAGCTGCTCGCCCTCGCGCCGCAGCACAAACTCCAGCGCCACCAGGTAATGGAGCACCTGTGGCCCGAGCTTGGAGCGGACCCCGGCGCTGCAAACCTGCGCAAGGCGGTCCACTTCGCGCGGCGCGCGCTGGGAGGCATGGACGCAATCGCCACCGACGCCGACATGCTCGAGCTCTGGCCGGACGGCGAGCTGCAGATCGACGCCGAAGAGTTTGAACGCGAGTCGAGCCGAGCACTCGCCGATGAAGGCGGGTATGACCTGGCGCTTAGATTGTTTGCGGGCGATCTCCTGCCGGAAGATCGCTACGCGGAGTGGACCGAGCCGCATCGCACTCGCCTGCAGCAGCGAAACCTCCAACTTCTGCGCGCGGCCGGCAGGTGGGAGGAGGTACTGGCCGTCGACCGCGCCGACGAGGCTGCCTGTCGGGCGTTGATGCGGGCCCACCTCGAAAAGGGCAATCGCCACGATGCGATCCGCGAGTTTCAGCGTCTGCGAGAGGTGCTTCGAGTCGACCTCGGGGTCGGACCGGAGGCATCGACTGTCGCGCTGTTCGATCAGGCGGTCGCGACCCAGGGAGCGGAGCCTGCATCCGCGTCGGAGCGAGCGCAGGCAGTGCTCGCCCACGGCCTGATTCAGTGGAATGAGCGGGATCTCGTCGCGGCGCAGCAGTCCGCGGAGCACGCTCGTGCGCTGTCGATCGAGCACCGCCTCGACCGAGAGCTGGGTGAGGCTAGCGCTCTTCTTGGCATGGTGGCAATGGCCCGAGGCGGGTGGCCCGACGTTTTCCGGCAGGACTTCACGCAAGCGATCGAGTTGCCTACTGAGCAAGCGTCGTTCGTGTTCGAGGCGCATCTGTGCCTCGCGGAAGCCACGCTCGCGGGCGGCGACAGCAGGGCGACCGGCGAACTCGCGCGGAGTCTCCTCGACCAGGCAATTGAAGTTCACTCACGCCAAGGCGAGGCCTTAATGTGCCAGTTCATCGGCGAGGCGGAATTTTTCGCCGGCCATCTCGACGCATCGCACGATTGGTTGACCCGCGCCGCGGGTCTCTACGTTCAAGACAGTGGCTCTGGGCTGGCCTTCACCCTGCTGCGTATGGCCGAGGTCGCGGCGGCAGGCGAGGGGCACTCGCGGCCGATGTCTCGATTGGCGGAAGCGCGGCGTATCGCGGAGCAGTCGCCACTCGGCTCCCACCTGAAGGTGCGCGCGCTGGAAGTGATGGTGAAGACGGCGGATGACTCGAAACGCCGCGAGGCGATCCTCGCGGAGGCGGAAGCGCAGATGGCGCGGCCGAAAGAGTTCTGCCGTCCGTGCTCGATCGGACTCGCGGTGGCCGCGTCCATCGCGTGCTCGGAGGCGGGAGAGCTCGCACGGGCCCGCTTCTGGCTCGGGCACGCGGACAGGCTGGCCGGCATGTGGTCCGGCGGCCCCTGGCAGGCAGCGGTTTGGGAGGCACGTGCCGCGCTCCGCACCGCAGAGGGGGATCGCCAGCAGGCGAACGCGCTGCTCCGTGAGGCGGCCGACCTCTTCGCGCAATCCGGCCGTCCGCTCGATGAGGCACGATGTCGAGCCCCGATCGCGGCCGGCTGATCAGCTTTCCGCTTCCCTCTCCGGTCTTGGGCGCACGGCTTTCCGGCGCCGGTGCGACCTGGGTGGGCCATGCGACCTATTGACGCGTTGGGCCACTTCCCGTTTACTTGCGACGCTGGCGGGCGTCGGAGAACGCCGGCAAGCGTTGTTCTGGGGGGAGAAAGCTGTGAACGTTAGCCGGACCGAGTCCGACATCGTTCGGTCTTTGGCGCAGATGACGCCGCTCGATGAGGAGCGCCGCGACCTCGCAGCGCGCGCACTGCGCGATTCCCTCGCCGAGAGGCTCGGCGTCCACTCGCGTGAGTTCGCCAACACGTCGAAGGAGGCGCTCGCGATCTCGCTTGCGAACTTGAACCTCGCCTATGACCGCATGCAAAAGCTCGAAGAGGAGGCTGCCATCGACGAGCTGACCAGTGTGCTTCGCAGAGGCCACGGGATGCTCACGTTGACGCGCGAGATCAGGCGCGCTTTCCGGACCCCGGATCCTTGCCTCGTGGTGGCCTTCATCGACGTGGACGGCCTCAAATGGTTCAACGACCACGCCGGCCACGCCGAGGGCGACAAGCTGCTCATCGCGCTCACGAAGTCGATGACGAAGCGGCTGCGGTTGCACGATGTTGTCTTCCGCTACGGCGGCGACGAGTTCGTCTGCGTGCTACCGGGCGCTAAGCTGCCCCTCGCGGAGCCGATCTTCGACTCCATCAAGCGCAGCTTCGGCGACTCCAGCCGCGGCCGCGCGTTCACGGTCGGGTTCGCCGAGCTGCGACCGGGTGACACGCCGGAGGGGCTGGTCGCCAGGGCCGACGAAGCGCTATACGCCACCCGGGCCCGCCGCGGGCACTACAACCTCTCAGCGTCGCCTCAGGCTTCTGCTTAGGCAGGGCAGTCCAAGGACGAACCGGCAGGGTTGTTTTCGTGGCAGCGCGTTGGTTTGGCAACACCCGGTAATCTCCGTCCATGGAGGTCACGGAGAGCAACTTCGAGTCCGCGGTTCTCGACCGCTCCCACTCACTGCCGGTGGTGGTCGACTTCTGGGCCGAGTGGTGCGCGCCGTGCCGGCAGCTGGGGCCGATCCTGGAGCGTGAGGCTTCCAAGCGCTCCGGCAGTCTTGAACTGGTAAAAGTCGATGTCGACGCCAACCCGACTCTTTCGCGGTCGTATGGGATTCAAGGCATTCCCGCAGTCAAAGCCTTTCACAGGGGCCGAGTTACAGCCGGGTTCGTCGGCGCCCAGCCGGCCACCGCTGTAGAACGCTTTCTCGACTCACTACTCCCCTCCGAGGCGGAACTGCTGGCTCACAAGGGGGATGAGGAGTCACTCCGCGCGGCCCTGCAACTTGAGCCGGGGCACGCCGCTGCTGCCATCCAGCTCGCGCGGATCCTCCACGGCCGCGGGCAGAAGGAAGAGGCTCTCGAGATCCTCGGAAACGTTCGCGGAAGCTTCGCAGCCGAGGGGCTGGCTGCCCGGATCAAGATCGAGCGGACGGCGGCGCTGGATCTCAGCAGGGCTTTCGCGGCGCTCGACGCAGGTGACAACGAACAGGCACTGGACGTGCTCATCGAAGCGATTACTCCAGCCAGCAGCAGTCGAGACGAGATCCGCCGGGTGGTCGTCGGCATCCTCGACGAACTCGGCCTTGATGATCCACTTGTCACCAGGTCGCGGACGCGGCTGGCCTCAGCCCTTTACTAACGCTTGACCGCCTCGAGCCCTGCCTCGGCCACCTCCATGTCTTGCTTGTAGTGGCCTCCACTGACACCGATCGCGCCAACGATCACATCGCCGGCCTTGATCGGGTATCCGCCTCCAAAAACGACGAGCCGGTCAATCCCTCCGACGGCTCCGGCTGCAAGCGGCGGATCATTCTTGATGAACTCATGCCAGGCGTCGGTTGATAGCCCGAAACCGACCGCGGTATAGGCCTTGTCCTGGGCGATTTGGACGCTGAGGAGGGCCGCACCATCCATCCGGCTGAAGGCCTTCAGGACGCCACTCTCGTCGCAGACGGCGATGACGAATGGATGACCCATTGCCTTCGCCTTTGCCTCTGCTGCGGCGACGATCCGATGCGCCGATTCCGTGCTGATGCTGGCCTTGTTGAACGTCTCACTCATGGTTTCCCTCCAAATCAACAACTTTGTACCGCTGCTCAAGCGCGAGAATCTCCGGCAAGCCGATGAAGTCAACGAAATCGCCGAACCGAGGCAGGTCGGGAAGGACGGCGATCGGAGAACCATCCTCCTTGATTTTCTTTAGAACGGTACGCATAGCCTTGGTTGCGGCGAGGATGGTGCTGATCGGAAAGATGATGATCGCAAAGCCCAGCTCGGCAAGCAAATTGTGTGCAACCGCTGGCGTCTTGCCCCCTTCGGCATAGTTGAATAGAAGTGGAACTTTCGGGAAGGCAGCTGCAACGGCGCGTATCTCCGCCTCCGATTGAGGCGCCTCGATGAAAAGAATGTCGGCTCCGGCCTCCCAATAGAGCCGTGCCCGTTCAATCGCGGCGGCCAGGCCCTCGACGGCGCGGGCGTCCGTTCGAGCGATGAGCAGGAAGTCTGGCGAGCTGCGGGCGTCAGCTGCAGCGTGGATCTTGGCGACCATTTCCGCGGCCGGAATGACCTGCTTGCCCTCCATGTGCCCGCACTTTTTGGGCGCTACCTGATCCTCTATATGGATTGCCGCGACTCCCGCCCTCTCGTACGCTTGAACGGTCCGGATGACGTTGATCGGGTTGCCGTACCCAGTGTCGGCGTCAGCGATCACCGGGATGTCGACCGCATCGACAATGCGGCGAGCGTTGTCGATCATCTCCGCCATCGTCATCAGCCCAACGTCGGGTCTCCCCAGGTATCCGGCCGAAGTGCCAAAGCCAGTCATGTAAGCGCCAGGGAAACCCGCCTCCTCGACGAGTCGAGCACTGAGAGCGTCGTAGCATCCCGGGGCAAGCATCGGCGAATCGCCGCTTATTAGCTCACGCATTTGCATGCGAGGTCTTCCACTGCGGCGTAGCAGGCCCCTCACAGATAGATGATGGCGCGTTCGCGGTATAAAGCGTGGCTACGTCGCGAAGCCAGGGCGGCTGAGCCAGTTTCGTACAGGCACGCCCGCATTCATGGCCGTCTTGGCGAGCGTGCGACTAGGGAGGCGGGAGCAGCACGTCGCCAAGAATGCCGGCAAGCCATTGTTCGTACTCGGCGGGCGACCAGCCTTCCCCTGTGACCAACTCGGAATAGATCTCGGCGCTCGTCAAAGCACGGATGATTGCGCCGGCCCGGTCACCGTCGATCCCACGACGGAGATCTCCTTCGAGGCCGAGTACGAGCGCGCGGAACGACCGGGCGCGATCGCTCTTCCACGAAGCGACCATCCTCGCGACATCCGCGTCAGACGCCGCTGCGCCCTCGAGCATCGCCCTCACACCACGCTCTGACTCCCACTGGCGCCGGCTGGAGTTCGCGACGAGGATGAGGCGGAGGCGCAGGTCGCGCACCGCAAGGCCCTCGGCGACTGTTTCCATCACGCCCGCACCAGCTAGCCATTCTTCGCAGATGGCGCCGAGGATTGCCTTCTTCGTGCCAAAGATTGCATACACCGTCCGCGCAGCCACTCCGGCTTCCTCGGCCACCGCCTCGATGCTGGTAGCAGCGTAGCCGCGCTCAGCGAACAGCGATCTCGCCGCGCGAGCGATCGCATGACGCGTCTCGAGCGCCTGGCGCTGGCGAAGAGGGATCTGATGCGCCTTGACTTCCGTCATGTCTCCAATTACAGTATCACCACATTGAATACAGTAATACTGCAGTGAGTGCATTGACGCTGAGTTGGAGGCTGAAGATGGGTGACCTCGAAAAGCGGCAGGCGGTGATCATTGGTGGGGGCCAGGCCGGCCTGGCAACTGCGTACGAACTTGGCCGTCGAGGTGTCGGCGTCGCAGTGCTTGAGGCCGAGAAGCGGATCGGCGACCAATGGCGACACCGTTGGGATTCTCTACGTCTTTTCACGCCTGCGCGATATGACGCGCTGCCCGGGTCGAAGTTCCCGGCGCCTGCCGCCAGCTTCCCCGGGAAGGACGAGATGGCGGATTACCTCGAGACGTACAGCCGTGACGCCGCGCTGCCGGTGCGCAGCGGCGTACATGCATTGAAGCTGGCGCGAAGGGACGGCTCATACCTATTGGAGACCACCGCCGGAACGATGGAAGCGGGCCATGTGGTAATCGCAACGGGTTATCAGCGGCCCAAGGTCCCGGCGTTCGCGGCCGACATTCAGTCCACAGTAAGCCAGCTGCATGCGGGCCTGTACCGGAATCCGTCGCAGCTGGCAGGCGACGTCCTCGTGGTCGGCGCTGGCACTTCTGGTGTCGAGATAGCAATCGAGGCAGCTCGCGCTGGTCACCACACTGTCCTGGCCGGCCGAGGAACCGGCAGCATCCCACCAATCTTTTACGCATTCGACGGAAAGTTGTTCTGGTTATATGCCAACCGCATCGCTTCGGTACGGACCCCGATGGGGCGCCGGATGAAGCCCTCGGTTCTCACCCATGGGGCTCCTCTCATTCGCGTCAAGATGCGCGATGCGATCGCTGCCGGCGTCGAGCGCGCTCCTCGGGTAATCGCGGTCGAAGGCGGACTCCCAGTCTGCGAAGGCGGGCGCCGGATTCAGGCGGACACGATCGTATGGTGTACGGGTTTTGGGCGAGACTACTCATGGATCCAGTTCCCGGTGGCTGGGCCGGACGGATTTCCCCGCCACAGCGGCGGGGTCGCAAACGGCGAACCCGGGCTCTACTTCGTTGGCTTGCCGTTCCAGACCAGGTTGGCATCCGGCCTGATCGGAGGAGTCGGTGAAGACGCGAGCTTCGTCGCCGAGGTAATCGCCAGGCGGCTACGCCAGGCCGAGGACCTCAAGCACACCGGTGATCCAGCAGTCGAGCTCGCGCTCGGACGTCATTAGCTCGTCGCAAGATCCGATCGCCCCAGCACCACTTCTAGACCAGGTGCAGATAGTGCGGCTTGGTCGTTGGCCCAAGCGACTCCAGACCAAACAGGGCTGTGGTCAGATCAGCGGCCCCGAAGCATCGAGACGAGGGGCGCCAGATGCTCGGCGAACGCAGCCGGCACCGTCCAGTAAGAGATGCCCAGCGCTTCTCGCCGCTGCTCCAGCTGTTCGCACATCGCATCCGCATCGCCCCAGAGCAGGGACGCAGCGCGAGCGGCGCGAAGCGCCTGCGGGTCCAGCCCTTGTCTGGCCAGCCACGGAGCAGGCAAATCCCCGACGGCGGTGAGGCTGTAGTTGAGCTCAATGCCGTCAGCCGCGCCGCGAAGCAGCTCTATACGCTGCTGGATCTCCGCGGCGCCGGCCTGAGGCGGAAGGCTGAGTGCCACCGTCTGGGCCAACCATGCCGCGAGCTCAAGCCCAACCCGGCCGGACGCGGCGACCAAGATGCGCGCATCGGGGAGTTCGCTTCGCACTGCCTCCAATAGCGTGTTGAGTCGCTGCCGCTTATCAGCACCCGAGCCCGGCTCGAGACCGGCCCCGAAGCCGGGTTCGAACCGGTCGGCTGCCACCGCCCGGACCGCTTTGAGCTGCCTCACCAGCGCCTGTGGCTCGTGCAGGTTAGCCGCCAGCACGTAAGTGCCTAGCCCGAGCCTCTCGGTGACCGCGCCGGCGGCGGCCAGGATCGGCAACGGAGACAGAAGGTTCGGCCGGTCGGGCGCAAGCAGAACGTCGTAACCGAGTGCCTCGAAGCGTCGGGCCTTGCTTACAGTGTCTGCTCCGGGGGCCTCATTCACGCCGAAACGAAAGGGCCGAGCCGTCATCCTGTGACCTTGTCGCGCTGCGGGCTCTTGCGAGCAAGAGCCTCGACCAAGCCGACCGCGGCGAGGCCAACCACCAGGTGCAGGACCTGGACTGCGACGTGGGTGTCTCCGGGCAGGAGGCTTGTCTGGACCAAGCCGAACACCGGCATGCCTACACTCCAGACCAGGGCCAGGACCACCAAGCCGGTCGGAGCACCCGATCGCAGGCCGAGCGCGACAGCCGCCCAGAGGTCGATGACGAGAAGCAGCCCAACCGCGATGTGGACCGGTATCAACGAATCTCCGTGCCCTGTCCAGATGACGATTCCAAGAGCCACCTGCACCGCCGCGATAACGCGGGCGACGATCTGGGTCAAGAAAACGTGAGACATCCGATCCGCCGCCACGCGAATATTTGTATGGATAGTCTAACCAATTTGAGCTAGAGTCGATTCCATCAGTCCGCGGACCTACCAGTCAAAGCGGCGCCAGTCGGCGACCAACGAGACGCGGTCTCGCATCCTCGAAGCGGCGCGCTCGCTCCTCAGCCGGGTGGGCGAACCGACATTCACCATCGACGCCGTCGCCGACGGGGCGAATGTGGCTCGGATGACTGTCTACTACCAGTTCGGCTCCAAGCCGGGGTTGATCGCGGCACTATCCGATGACCTCGCCTCCCGTGGCGGCATCGACAGGCTCCCCCAGGCCTTCAGGGTTCCCGATCCGATGGCTGGGCTTGAAATCCTTGTGCAGGTGTTCATGCACCTCTGGGAATCGGAGCGGCTGGTCATCCAGCGACTTCGGGCGTTGAGCGCGCTTGACCCCGACTTCAGCGACCACGAGGATCGCAACCAGCGAAGGCGACAGGCGATCACCGTCCTGCTACGCCGGCTTAGTCCTCCCCCGGGCGACCTTGACGACATGGCCGACCTCCTGACCGCGATGACTTCCTTCGAGAGTTACGAAACCCTCGCAACGAGCGGCCGTGACGCCGAAGCGGCCGCGCGCTTGATCAGCGCCGCGACCCGGCGGCTGCTCGCGTAGAGGAAGCGAATGCTCAGGACCCGGGTTTTTCGGACAGCACGCCGCTGGCAACCGTGCTAATCAGCGGCATTCAACGAATTCAAATTGCTATTTCTGAACGGACCGCAGCGATCTGTTAACCACAAGGTTCAGGGTTCGATGCTCCGGAGCCAAATCCGAATACGGAATCCGCTTACCGCTCGCAGTCTGCGAGGGCGTCGTTGGAACAAGGAGTAGAAGGCCACCGCCACCTTTGCTATCGATAATGTGGAGCTATCGGAACCAATCGCTCAGCCGTGTTGACGGAGCCACTGCTCTAGATCCTTGCGTTGAACGATTCCGAGGATCAGAACAACTCGGTCAGCATCGACGACCTCGTACACGATCCGATAGTCGCCGACGCGCATTCGCAGGAAGTCGTCTTTGGTTGCTTGAATGGCCTTGACAAGCTTTCCAGGTGGTCTGGGATTCCGGGCTAGGGCGTCGATAGCGCGCTCGAGGCGCCTGCGCTCCGATCGGGGAGCGCGCTCGAACGCGCGTGCAGCTGAGCGAGCAAGTTCTACGCGAAAGGTCACCGAGCAGTAGTGGACTCGCGCTTGCTCTTAAGCGATTCCCAGCCGATGGTCTTGCCCTTTCGCAGATCTGCGCGGCCCTCCTCACGGAGCCTGATGAACTGGGGGGCGTGTGCGAGGATTAAGTCCTCCGCGTCGACTGTGAAGGGGAGGACCACGGCCACGGGCTTACCTCGACGGGTGACCAGGAATGCCTCACCAGCTTCAGCTCGCTCCACAATGTCGGATGCATGGGTTTTGAGGTCTCGAATTCCTACAGATGCCATCCTGTCATTGTAGTCCCACATGTGACCACATGGGCGAATGCATCCGTACAGACCATATGGGCCGGCGGCAAGCTTGAGGTGACACAAAGACCGGCGCCTCGCGCATAGTCTCGCGCGGACTGGTGTCGGTCGAAGGAGGCACCCTCGGCCGATGACCGCATCTATGGATGAGGAGGCGCCGGCCATGGAAAGTATGCGATGGGTGGGAGTCGACGTTCACGCCAAAGAGTCTTTGGCCGCGGTGTTGGACCCGGGGACTGGGGAGATCAGCACACAGCGAATCACCGGCCGACCGGGGGAAGCAGTCGTCGAGTGGCTGGCGGCGGTGCCCCAGCCGTTCCGGGCCGTGTACGAGGCAGGGCCAACCGGCTATGGGCTGGTCCGGAGAGCTCGCGAACGGGGCCTCGATGTCGTCGTCTGCGCGCCTGGGCACATCCTCAAGAACGCCACCGACCACATCAAAGTCGACAAGCGTGACGCCGTTCGGTTGGCGCGCCTGCTGAGTGCTGGCGAGCTCCGACTGGTGCGTGTTCCGGAACCCGACGAAGAGCAGCTGCGAGATCTGGTCCGCAGCCGTGAGGACCTGCGGGTCGACCTCACGCGTATCCGGAACCGCATCGGCAAGTTTCTGCTTCGTCGCGAGATTTACTCGCCTCAACACACCGAGACATGGGGCGTTCTTCATCGCAAGTGGCTGCGCGCACTCCACTTTGACGACCGTGCCTCCGAGCTCGTTTTCGAAGATGCGATGCATGCCCACGACATCTTGGTAGCCAGGCGACAGCAGCTCGAGCAGGCGCTGGCGGAGATCGCCGAGACGTCGGTGTGGGCGCTCACCATCGCCAGGCTGAGGTGCTTGCGCGGAATCGACACCCTGTCAGCGCTCGGCCTGGTGGCGGAGGTAGGGGACTTCCGCCGTTTTCAACACCCGCGGTTTCTGGCCAGTTACCTAGGTCTGGTGCCGAGCGAGCACTCCTCAGGCGAGAAGCGCCGCCAAGGTGGAATTACCAAGGCCGGTTCCAAGCACGCTCGACGATTGCTGGTCGAGGCGGCCTGGCAGTATCGCCACGTACCGCGTACGTCTCATCACATCTCTCGCCGGCAACAGGGCCAGGACCCACGCGTGATTGACATTGCCTGGCGCGCCCAGCGCCGACTCTACAAACGATGGCAGCGCCTCTCCGGCGAGCGTCGAAAGAGAAGCACGGTGGTCGCTGTTGCCGTGGGCCGGGAGCTAGCCGCTTTCTGCTGGGAGATCGCGACCTTGACTGGCTAAAGCGTCATCTCGGCGCACATCTGCCCGCGATGGGCGAGGCGGCGTGGCAACCGAGAAACGCGCGCATCGAAGGGCTCGCGCTGTTGCTATGGGTAGTCACCGCTTGGGTGGCCGCGCCCGACGTTACAGACGGCGAGCCTGCGACGCAATCATGGTCATGAGGCAGCCAGTCCTCGAATAGCAGCCTGACCAAGGCGTTCGCGTCACTCAACCGCCGCGCCGTCTCGCCTCCCTCGGGCTTCATACATCTTATTAATGCCGCTGACGGTCCCCGCCTGCCCTCTTGACAACGACCGGTCCATAGCAGCAACGCCGGCGATAAACCGTGGCAAACGGCGACACTCAGCGAATACAGAAACCCATTTCTGAACGGGCTTCGGCGATCTGATAACCGCAAGGTTTGGGGCTCGAATCCCTGCTCCGGAGCCAAGTCTGAATTTGACCATGGTCACCGTGGCGGCATCTGACAGAGCCGCACGATAGCAACCGGATAGCCATCAGCCTCGCGCTTTACACAACGCGTGCGCGACGTATCGCGATTTAGAGCTACCTACGTTCCGGGTGCCGTCGGCGGTGGCGGCGGCTTTTGGGCGCGGGCCGCGCGCACGTCGGATACGCGCTCTCGCAATCGAGTGACTGTCACGTCGGCCGGAAGGGCTTGCGCCGGCGCGCGCCCCAGCGCCGCACGCCAGGCAGGTAAGTCTTCGGCTTTGAACACGAAACGTCTCAATGCGATGTCGATTGGAAACAGCAGGATGGCCATGATCAGCAACAGCTCACCGATCGGTTGAGCCGCACGGACTGGCGGCACCGGCACATTGAACACCGACGACAAATCGGTGAGGAGTACGCCCCCGCCGGCTCGAGCAATCGCGCTCAGGCTGGCGTTGTCGGTGCCAAGATTGCGGTACTCCGGCGAGTACGGGACGACGAGACCGACTGTGTTCGCGTGCTTGGCGACGCCCCCGATTGAGTCCGTGACGTGCAGGAGATAGCTTCCGACCTGGTCTGTTGGAAGGTCGCCTTCGAACCGCCCCGGGCCTGTCGAGGACAGGGCCAAGTCGACGTTTGAAAGGTCAGGCGCAACGGCGCTCACGCTCACAACCGACCCCGACGAGGAAGGGGAGGTGACCAGCAGGTGCGTGTGATCGCCCTGCACCTGGGCTTCAACCTGAAGGGCTGGGTCCCCTGCCTGGGGCAAGCTATATCGGACCAGGTCTCCGAAGAAACGGTTGGCCGATGGCCAGCGCAGAAGAGCGGAGGTCCAGCGACCCTGGGCGTCGCTCGTCCAGGCGACCACCCGGCCCAGGCCGTACTGCCACGTGGCCAGCAATGGATCGCCCTGCGGGCTCTTCAGCACCACGTCCGCGGCGGCGCGTGGTGTGGTCGCCACGTAGCCGCTCAGCGTTGGAAACGAGTCAAGTGGCACTCCAGGCAAGATTTCTGCCAAGGACGTAAGCCGAGGAGTGAAGAGACCCTCGATCACCCACGGCTTGAGCGCCTCCTGGGTCTCCTTGAGGAAGATCTGCGGCACGTCCTGGATGCTCGCGCTCCGGTAGAAGCGCCCGTGACCCCATCCGGCCATCGCTTGCATGAGGGCCGCGCCGCCGGTGTCGGAGCCGATAGCCACTGTGGAAACCGTGATGCCGTGTCCGTGGATGCCTTCGATGACGGACTGGTAGTTGCCGAAAGTAGCATCGCCGTCACCAAGCAGGATGATGTGCTTGAGCGAAGCTGTGGTTTTGACCAGCTGTGCGTCTGCGGCGTTCAGATCGGGTACGTAGGACGGTGGATCGCCCAGGCTCATCGCCTCGATCTGCTGCTTGACCTTGGCCTTGTCGGTCAGTGTGGTGAGCTGAAACACAACTGTTCCGTTCGTTCCATTCGTGACGCCGACTCTGTCCCGTGGCGTCAGCTGATCGATCACGGCCTCGGCGGCGCCGCGCACGACCTGATCACTCTGCTGGCTCTCGCTGCTTTCCAGGACCAGCATCACGGCAACCGGCGGCTTCTGCGTGTTCTTGGGCAACAGGATCTCGACCGGTAGCGCCGTTTCCAACGGCGTGCCCGCATAGCCGCCGGGGCCGTAACTGTCGCCGCCTCCGATGACGACCAGGCCGATCCCCAGGTCCCGCGTTGCGGCCTGCAGCAGCGTCATCCCATTCTGGCCGAGGCTCGATGCCTGCACGTTGACGAGCACCACCCCCGAGTACGCCGCCAGGTCCGCCGCAGAAAGCGGTAGCTGCGCCGGCGCCACAGTGATAGTGAGGATGCCCGTGGATCGAAGGGCGGATTCCAGGCTGGCGGCGCTGCCGGGCGGGTTCTCGACCAGGAGGACGCGTGGCGGTCCCACGACCTGGATGAGCGCCTCGCCGAGGTTGTTCTCCGAGTACGTGTCGATGATTGGGTCGATCACCGCCCGCACCGAGTGAAATCCCGTTTGCGCCGGCTGGACGGTTTGTGCCAGCGTCGTCTCGCCGGCTCGCAGCTGGAGTCGAACCGTGTTGATCAGGGTGCGATCGAGATACCAGCGCACTGTCGCCGACGTGGCCACATTACTTGCGATGACAGCTGTTACGTTAGCTCGCTGTCCTACGGCCAGCGAGCGCGGGGCGTCGACACGGTCGACCAGCACCTCAGCGCCCACCGCCACGTTGATCGCCACAGTGTCGACACGCACGCCCTCGGCTCGAAGCAGGCGCGCTTCGCCGACCGCGTCACCGAGGTTCCCACGGCCGTCGCTTACAAGCACGACATGGCTGCGCGTATCGCCTGGGAGAATCGACCCAGCCAGCTGCAGAGCGGATGCGATGTCGGTGTAATGGGGATTCGGCTGGCTCTGGAGACCGCCGAGCTGGGGATTGCTGCTTACGTTCAGCTCGACCTGTGGATCGCGTCCAAAGCTGACCACGCCGGCGCGGTTGTCGCCCTGGCGCAACGCCAGGATGCGCTGCACGGTGGCTAGCTCCGTGTCCTGGGCGCTTTGAACGCTCGCCGACACGTCAGCCACCACAATCAGCGATTGCGACGAAGGTGTGGTCTGGAACTGGAACCCCGCCAGCGCGCCGGTGAGCAGCACGACTATCACCACCCGCAGACCAAGCGACGTACGCGCGCGGCGTGGCGCCAACGGTGGCCTGAGGCGCAGCCAGATGACCACGATCGCCACCAGCGCCAGCAGACCGGCCCCCAAAAACAGAGGCCGGGTCAGCTCAAAGACCACGATGAAACGCCAGCCATTCGATCACGACGAGGCCGAGGGCGGCCAACGCGATCCACGGCCAGATCTCGAGCTGGCCGCGATGAAGGGCATG
>JALZAL010000080.1 GCA_030948325.1 Candidatus Dormiibacterota bacterium | reverse complement strand
CCCTGGGACCATGAGACGCGGCTCGCTCACCTGCCCAGTTTGCCGGCACACGACTCCCGTCGCCAGCGTGCGCCAGCAGGCCCGGAACCGAGGATTGCCCGAGCGTCTGGTCGCTGTGGTCACCACCTCCCCCGGCACACAAGGCCGAAATTACCGGCTGCCGACACAAGCAGACTTGGCGGCGGTGGAGGCAGCGAAAGCCGAGCTCGAGCATCGAAAGGGCGGAAATGAGGGCCCGCTGTCCCTTGTTCCGGACGAGCCGCTCCCTCCCCACGGGACTATCGGATTTCGCGTGCAAGGCTACGGCTTGAAGACCTGGGGCGATCTGTTTACAGCACGCCAAGCCTTGGCGCTGACCACGCTCGCTCGCCTCGTACGGCACAGCCGCAGGCTGAGCGCTGACGAGGTTGGCGATCCTGGCCTGGGCGACGCCATCGTGACGTGCCTCGGCCTCGCGCTAGATCGAATGGTGGACCGGCTGTCTGTCCAGTCCACTTGGCGGCCTCAGGCGGACCAAGAAAAGGTCGAGCACGCCTTCACTCGCCAAGCTCTTCCCATGACATGGGATTTCGCTGAGGGGAACCCTTTTTCGGCTGGAACCGCAAGCTGGGCCGATGCATACGAGCCGCCTGCTCTCCTGATTCAGGATCTCGCTGCTTACCTCACCACACCCGGCGGCGCTTACCTGGCTAACGCCACCGCGCTTCCTGCAGGTGATCGCTCAGCGGCGTCAGTTATTACGGACCCGCCCTACTATGATGCGGTCCCTTACGCGGACCTGTCCGACTTCTTCTACGTTTGGCTGCGGCGATCCATATTGGACGTGCATCCCGACTTGCTCGCAGGCCGCCTTACGCAAAAGGAAGAGGAGATCGTGGTCAACCCTGCGGCAATAGTGGGCGGCCACAGGAAGCTCGGAGCGTTCTTTGAAACGAAGATGGCCGAGGCTTTTCACGAAGCGAGACGCGTCCTAGCCGACGACGGCATTGCTATCGTAGTATTCGCTCACAAGTCGACCTCCGGCTGGGAAGCCATGCTGCAGGCGCTTATCAACGCTGGCTGGACAGTTACCAGTTCCTGGCCGATCGACACCGAGATGGGGTCGCGCCTTCGCGCCATGAACTCCGCCGCCCTTGCGTCTTCCGTTCACCTCGCCTGCCGCCCACGGCCGCCCAATGCGGGAGTCGGCGACTGGGGCTCGATCTTACGAGACCTCCAGCCGCGCGTCGATGAATGGATGCGCCGACTCTCCAAGGAAGGGGTTGTCGGTGCGGACGCCATTTTCGCCTGCCTCGGTCCGGCGATCGAGCTCTACAGCCGGTACTCGCGCGTCGAGACCGCCTCCGGAGAGGTCGTCCCCCTCGGCGGCCACGCCCTGACCGGCGACGACTACCTCACTCACGTCTGGGCAGCCGTCAGCCGCGCCGCACTCCGAACCATCTTCGAGGAGGCCGAAGCGACCGGCTTCGAACCGGACGGGCGGCTCGCCGCGGTGTGGCTGTGGACCGTAGCGGGACCTATCGCCGCCCGTAATGGTTCTACCAAAGCCGAGGAAGACGAGTTAGACGAGGCCGACGACGAGGCACCTACCAATCCCGAAAAGTTGAAGGGCTTCGTGCTTCCCTACGATACCGCGCGCAAGCTTGCTCAACCGCTCGGCGCCGACCTGCAGGTTCTGACGAGGGAGCCCGGCGCAGCGTTCGAGATCAAGGGTTCATCCGCCCGCCTTCGGCCGGTCGGCGAGCGCCGGAAGTATCTCTTGAACGCGGACGGCGACGCCCTCACGCCAACGGTGAAGCGCCGCGGGCAAGTCGAGCTGTTTGCCGAATCGCTCCCGCCAGTTCCTGTGGGCATTGTGAGACCGGCGGCGACGACGTTTGACCGCGTCAGTCAAGCCATGCTCCTATTCGCCGACGAGCGAAGCGACTCCCTCCGTCGACTATTGGTCGATGAAGGGGTAGGCCAGGATAGCCGCTTCTGGCGGCTGGCGGATGCTCTATCCAAGCTCTACCCTCCATCTAGCCCGGAGAAGCGCTGGGTGGATGGGGTGCTGGCCCGTAAAAAGATGCTGAAGCTATGAGGCTGGAGTCATGAAACCCTGGCATCAGGTAGTCACTCCCCGCAAGGACCTTCGAGAGGGTAAGCCGCTCGATGCGTCCGAGTTTGCCATCCACCTGCAGCAGGTTAAGGCGGGTACTGCCCCGGACGACTACATCGATCCCGAGCGCTTCTTTCAACGCACCTACCTCACTCGGGGGCTCAAAGACGTGGCCATCGAGGTCCTGCGCCGTCTCTCGGGCGAGACGGTTAACGCCGCGCCGGTCATCAACCTGACCACACAATTCGGCGGAGGCAAGACCCACGCTCTGGTCATGCTTTACCACCTGCTCAACGGAGGACCCGCGGCGCTGGCCTGGCCCGGCGTTCAAGACATCGTGAGGGAGGCCGGTCTTAAGACGGTGCCCCAAGCTCGGATCGCCATTTTCGTGGGTACGGACTTCGACCCGATTTCCGGACGCTCCGGCCCGGGCGAGCCTCGGCGCATGACGCCGTGGGGGGACATCGCCTGGCAACTCGCAGGCGAGGCTGGCTTCGATACAGTCCGCGAGCAGGACCGGCTGCGCCTCCGGCCTGGTGGAGACGTGCTGCGGGCGCTCTTGCCGCGCGATCGGCCCGTGCTCGTCCTAATGGACGAGGTGCTCAACTTCCTCAACGTAGCTCGCGCTATCAAGGCAGGCGACACCGAAACGAAGCAGAGTTCGCTTGCGTCCCAATTCATGGCCTTCGTACAGGCACTGACCGAGGAAGCGAGCGGGCGCGCGGGACTAGTGCTCGTCATGGCGCTTCCTAAGTCCGAGACTGAGATGTCCGCAGAGGACCAGGAAGATTTCCGCCGGTTGCAGCGACTGTCTTCCAGAGTCGACAGGCCGTATATCCTGTCCGAGGGTCTCGAGATCTCCGAGATCATCCGCAGGCGTCTCTTCGAGGATCTGGGTCCGGTGGCCGAACGTAAGGCGACAAGCCGTGCGTACGCGAAAGCCGTCTCCGGCGACCGCCAGCTCCTGCCGCAGTGGTTTGCCTTCGACCGCGCCACGGACGCTTTTGAGGCCTCCTATCCCTTCCACCCGACCGTTCTGTCGGTGTTCGAGCGCAAGTGGCAGACTGCGCCAGGGTTCCAGCGGACTCGGGGAGTGCTGCGGATGTTGGCGCTTTGGGTCTCACAGACCTACCAGGCCGCCTACCGTGGCGGCCGCAGGGAGCCGCTCATCACACTCGGCGCCGCGCCGCTGGAGGATCCTGCGTTCCGGGCCGCCATCCTAGAGCAGCTCGGCGAGAGTCGTCTCGAAGCGACCATCACGACTGACATTGCCGGCAGCGAGGCACACGCCGTCCAGCTCGACCAGGCCGCACTCCCCGCCATCCAGGGAGCCCGGCTCCATCGCGCCGTCGCTTCGGCCATCTTTTTCGAGTCGAGCGGCGGCCAGGTGCGCGAGGAAGCCAGCCTGCCCGAGGTCAGACTTGACCTAGACGGCCCGGACTTCGAGCTGGGCCATATCGAGACGGCGATCAGCGCCCTGACCGACAGCTGCTACTACCTGGCCGTCGATGGCGCCCGATACCACTTCTCACTGCAGCCGAATCTGAACATGCTCCTGGCCGACATCCGCGTCGGACTGGCGGACTCACCACTGGTAGGCAAGCGGATGCGGGAAGAAGTGCAGGCTGTATTCAAGATCGGGGGGGTGCTCGAGCGCCGCTTCTTTCCCGAAACGTCGGGTGCCATTCCGAACGCGCCCACCCTGGTCCTCGTGGTCCTTAGCCCCGAGCAAGCGCTATCGGAAGGCGAGCGCGCGAAGACGATGACATTCATCCAAGACGTTCTTGCAAACGCCGGGAGCTCTTCACGGTCATTCAAGAGCGCCCTCTTCTTTGCTGCCTCGGATTCGCCCGCCCGGTTGCGCGACGCTGCGAGGAAGCTCCTCGCCTGGCAGACGCTCGACCTCGAAGGCGATCGCAGGGGGCTCAACGATGTGCAGATCCGACAGGTCGCCGAGCAAATCAAGGGTGCGCAGCGCGACCTTCGAGAGGCCGTCTGGCAGACCTACAACGCGGTCGTCTTCCTGGACTTGAAAAGCGAGCCCGCCATCCTCGACATGGGACTCCTTCACAGCAGCTCCGCAGACTCACTCGCTGGGTACATTGAGCTTCGGCTCAGGCAGCAAGACCTCCTAGTTGACACAGTTTCCCCAGACTTCCTGGTCCGCCACTGGCCGCCCGGGCTGCCGCGATGGCCGATGCGCACGCTGCGCGGCGACTTCTTCGCCTCGCCGCTGCTCCCGAGGCTGACATCTGCGGACACCTTGCGCACGACCGTCGCTCGCGGTGTATTCAGCGGCGCCTTCGGCGTTGGGCGGCTGGCGGCTGACGACCGCGTCACTTCCCTCCGCTACGGAGAGCCCATTGAATCATCCGACGTCGACTTCAGCGAGGAAGCTGTGCTCATTCAACGCGAAGAAGCACAAGCCCTGAGGTCGGGAGCCGCTGGCCTAACCGCTACAGCGGTGAGCCCGCAGCCCCAGACCTCCTCCGGGGCGCTGGTAAAGACGGCGGAACCTGGCGGGGGTCTTGGCGCCTCCCCAAAGTTGCGGGGACTTCATTGGGCGGGCGAAGTTCCGTCGACGAAGTGGTCTCTCTTTTACAACAAGATCGTCGCCAGGCTCATTCCCAGGGGCGACGTCCGTTTGCGGGTCGAGGTCGACGCTCGGCCAGTCGATGGACTCTCTGAAAGCGGGTTTAACGAGATCCGCCAGGGATTCGCAGATCTTGGCCTGCCCCCGCCTGAGCCCGAGGGCGACCTGCGCTCATGAGCGACTCGAGAACAGTCTTCAAGCGGGTCGACTACGACCTGTCGGGCTTGCTTCATTACATCGACGTAGGCGACATAGCGCTGCCCGATATCCAGCGTCCCTTTCTTTGGCCGGCAACCAAAGTGCGCGACCTTTTCGACTCGATGTACCGCGGCTTTCCCGTCGGATACCTCCTTTTCTGGAGCAATGATGCCGTCGACGGCAGCCGTCAGATCGGCGTCGGAGAGAAGGTTCACCGCCTACCCCAGCTTCTAATCGTCGATGGCCAGCAGCGCCTAACATCCCTGTACTCGGTCTTTCGGGGCAAGGCGGTAGTTGACTCGGAATATCGCGCTACCCGCGTCGAAATCGGGTTCCGTCCAAGGGATGGACGCTTTGAAGTCACCGACGCGGCTATTCGCAAAGACCCCGAGTTCATCCCGAACATTTCGGAGGTCTGGACCTCCGGAAAGGCAAGCTATGGACTGGTTAAGGCGTTTCTCGACACTCTGAAGGCGCGGCGTCCCCTGAATGCTGACGAAGAGGAGACCATCAGTCACAACCTCGACCGGCTGTTCGACCTACAGAAGTACCCGTTCACGGCGTTGGAGATCGCAGCTTCGGTTGACGAAGAGCAGGTTGCCGATATCTTTGTGCGCATCAACAGTGAGGGTATCAAGCTCAACCAGGCAGACTTTATCCTGACCCTGCTCTCGGTCTTTTGGGACGAGGGCAGGGCGGAGCTTGAGAAGTTTTGCCGCGAATCGCGAATCCCGCCACACGCCGGATCGAAGCCCTCGCCTTACAACCACTTTATCGAGCCCAGCCCTGATCAACTGATCCGCGTCGACGTGGCCGTAGGATTCAACCGCGGGCGACTACGTAGCGTTTACCAGATCTTGCGTGGCCGTGACCCAGATACCGAGACCGTCTCGGTGGATCGGCGTCAGGAACAATTCGCTGTGCTCCAGGAGGCTCAGCAAAAGGTCTTGAACTTGACGTACTGGCACCAGTTTTTTGGCTGCCTCCTGGGAGCCGGCTTTCGCAGCGGGGCTCTGATTTCCTCTGAGAACGCTCTTCTCTTCGCTTATTCGCTGTATCTGATCGGGAAGACACGCCACGCCGTTCCCGAACACGAGCTGCAACGGTTGATAGGCCGGTGGTTTTACGCTGCTGCGTTGTCGGGCCGCTACACAGGTTCTGCCGAGACTGCCATGGATGCCGATCTGAGCCGGGTGCGCAATCTGACGGAAAGTCAGGCATTTGTCGAAACGCTCCAGAAAATCGTTAGCGACACCCTGACCAACGATTTCTGGGCCATTACGCTTCCAAACGACCTTGAGTCGTCCTCCGTTCGCAGCCCCGCGCTATTTGCCTACTATGCGGCGCAGAACAAGCTTGGCGCTCCGGTTCTGTTTTCTGACAAGAAGGTGGGAGACTTACTCGATCCGTCACTAAAACTGAAGAAGAAATCAATGGACGTCCACCATCTGTTTCCGCGAGCTTGGCTGGAGTCGTCGGGTGTCACAGACTTCAAGGCGATCAACCAGGTTGCTAACTTCGCGTTGCTTGAGTGGCCGGACAATATTCAAATCAGCGATGAAGCGCCATCTGTCTACGTTCCGCAGATGCGGAGCCACTTCGGCTCATCCGACTGGGACCGGATGTGTGAATTGCACGCCCTGCCCGCCGGGTGGGAGCATCTGTCCTATGACGAGTTCCTTCGGCAGCGCAGACCCCTTATGGCTCAAATCATCCGTCGAGGCTTCGAGGCGCTCGGCAAGAGTTAACTCCTGCGAACCACGCCACCCGGTGTATGCACGTTGAGAATGTCGATACGTTAATGCTACTTTGGGTGAATAATGAACGGTGACGAAATCCTGCGGCTTGCGAAGGACCACGTCCTGCAAACGATGTCTAACATGCCGGAGTGCCGCAAGGTGTTCGGCGATGGTGCCGGCTCTCGGCTCATCGAACAGAAAGCGGACCTGGATTTACTCCTTAGGGCACAAAATGGTTGGCTAACCTGGTCTCTTCTTATGTCACTTCTTCAGGGTGACAAGGTCGAGTTGGTCGCAGGCAACCGGCGCAAGCAGTTTCGACTCAAATAGGTGAAGGGAGTCTCCCCAACCAGGAGGATCGCGCCAGCTACGCTGAACATCTTTCCCCATGGGCTGTCTTGGCCTCCAAGCCGCACAGTAGCAAACGCAAATTTGACCTCAACTTCAAGAGGCCGCCTAGTTGGGCAGGGCCTTAGGCACGTTAGTAGTTTCAAGGCCATCCAATGACCGTCCGTCAGCCTTCGCCCGGGTTCGCCCACCTTCGAGACGACGAAGGGCTTTTGGAGGATTCGCCGTTCACCAACGTTCGCCAGACTTCGCCACCGTTGCCGTCACGACTGCCGTCAATGGGTGTCCCTTGCCGCCCTCTCGACGCGGAAAGCGTTCACGGGCTGGCCCCTTCATGGTCCATTCTCCCTATTGGCCAGTAGGCGAGTTTCCGCACCAGCCTAGTTGGCGCAGAACAACCAGCCGTCTCGGCTCGCCGTTAGCGATCGTTCACGCGCCACTGATGTAGCCGCCTGCCACGAGAGTGATTCCCGCCAAGAGCAGGATGACGATTCGCCAAAGCCCGTGACTCATAACCACATCGCTTCGAGTTCGGCTGAGATCGTGTCCCGACGAGTGCGCCAGATCACGTGCCATGTCTTCGATCCCTCGAAGAGTGTCAGCTAAGTACATGAGCATCGCTGCCCCAACCAAGACGAGCCAAGTCCCAAGCTTCGGTGTTCCTGCCACCTTGGCGCCAGCGATCGCAAGCACTGCTGTGGCCATGATCAGCATAGACCTATGAAGGCTGGCGGTCCATGCGGTTGCTCGGAGCACTAAGTCTGACATCCGCCTCGACTACTCGTCGGCTTCCAGCACTGCGCCCTCTTTGATAAGGCGGTCAATGGTTGCCAACTCGTTCTCGTCCTGGGACGCGTTAACGGCATCAAGGCGGACCGATATCTCGTCTGCCCAATCCCTCCATCTCCTCCCGGAACTCTCGACGTCTTCGATGTACTCGTCCCTGATGTTGGGAGGCATTCCTTGTGTTAGCTCCGAAACCCGATTGAAGTTCGCCTCCAAATTTTTCAGATTGAGATCAAGCTTCGTATCGAGGCGGCGTCGGATATCTTTGACGCGCTTTTCGAAATCAGTTTTTCGCTTAGCCGGATCGATCGCACCAAAGGTGACGATCTCGTCAATGCCGTGCTCGACCGTAAGAAGGAGTAGACCCGCACCACACGCACGACAGGTCCTTTCGATAGTCGACGTGACTTCCGTAACGACCACATAGACGCGAATGTCGCCATGATCACTCGCGAATCGAGCCATATTGGCAAGCCATTGTGGTACTGGCTTACCAGGGTCCAGCCGCAAGAAATACGCAAAACGGATTTGCTCCCCGTCCAGGCTTTGGAGATCTCCCAAAATGGCCCCCTTAAGGCCAGACTCCTCGGGGAACGGAACCGGAACCGGGTCATCGACGACTTCATAACCAGCCCCATCCAAAGCGATTTTGAAGTGCTCGCGCATTTCTGATTTGCGAGGGTCTTCGAAGGGGCTAGGCATTATGCCCGTCGTAGCAGCCGAAGGATCTCGCGCATTAGTGCCCGAAGAGCTGTGGCAAGGGTATTAGACAATGGGATCCGTTTATCTAGCTGGCGGAGGTCACCTAAAAGGGTTTCTGCCTTCCTGGTCACCGCTTGCTGCTCATAGGCCGCCGCAGCTATTTCGTCGAAGAGATCATTTGGGTTGACGCTGACATCGTCGATTAGGCGCTTTATGCCTTGAATCGTGGTTTGTCGGTCGACCAAATCCTCATCAACAGCCTTTACGAGCTTCCCAACTGCCCGAAAATCCGTAACCGCGGTAAGGGTCTTCTCTTCCCTTTTCCTTGCAAACTGGCGAATGATCTTTTCGCGGCTATAAGCCTTGGCGATCTCGGGCAACGAGTTCCTTAATACCGACTCAGCTGCTTCGATCTCAAGGTATAGATCTTCACGGTGGACTTGATCTGCTCGGTCCAGATGAGCTTCCTCTCGAATCAGATCCAGCTCGCTCTCCGGTAGTGAGAGCAAGCGCTTGGCTCGCCTAACTGCACTCCGCGTTAGGCCAGTCATTTCCGCCAGTCGGCTCTCCCTCTGTTCGCCCGACAGTTTGATCACATCGCGCAGTGATGAAGCGATCGCGATCAGCGCCCATTCCTCACGCACCGCATGGATGTTGAACATGAGGAGAAGGTTGTCGAGAGCGCTTGGTGGGTTGATCACATTAACCGGAACCGCGTCTAGGCCAATATCGAGGGAACAGCGCCAGCGTCGCTCACCATCCATGAGGATGAATCCACGGGCGCCCCTCGGTTTGCGGTAAACGATCAGAGGAACCAGAACGCCGACTTCTTGGATGGACGTTCGTAGAAGGTCTAGCTTTTCGTCGTTGAAATACCTGCGTGGATTGGTGGGGTTCTTGTCGATCGCCTTTGGGT
>JALZAL010000073.1 GCA_030948325.1 Candidatus Dormiibacterota bacterium | reverse complement strand
GCGGGTTAATGATGCGGGGGGGTGGTCGCGAGTAATAAGTGAGCGACGCAGGCCCAAAGAACGGCTGGATAGAATAGCCGGTGCGCCTGCATAGCTCAGTTGGTAGAGCAGCTGACTCTTAATCAGTGGGTCCCGGGTTCGAATCCTGGTGCGGGCACCAAGTTCTGAATACGAAAGCGCTCTTCCCGATAAAGATCCTGACCAAGCGATGCTCTAGTTGACAACAGTTTTGACAACAACGCGGGGTCGCCACGGTCGCTTGAGCACCCAGCATTTCGTTGAAGCAGGACCGGGACGAACTTCCCAAGACCCACGAAGGCTTAGCCGGGACCGTCCCCATGACCCGCTTCCGCGCAGGCCGGGCAGTCTGCCTCGGGGGCGCCGACTGACACCATGTCCGGGTCTGGGCGAGCAGCCTTGAGTCAATGGGTAGGCGGCGTCCCGGGCGGCCCGAATCTGGATCCGGAAACCTACCTACGAGCGATCGATACCAAGGACTTCCTCCGGCTAGTGATCACCGGTCACCTGTACATCGAGGCCGTCCTCATCCAGTTGATCAAGAAACGGGCGCCGCAGAACGCCGCCGGCGTGGAGGATCTACGTTTCATGACGCTCGTCGACCGAGCGATCGCCTCGGGTCTCGTCCAGCCGGATGAACGAGAGTCTTACCGCCGTCTCAACGGAATGCGGAACACACTCGCTCACGAACTCGGGGCCATCATTACGATGGGTGACGTCGAGGACTTCTTGAAGACCCTGTCGCCGCCGCAGCTCAATCTTGTGTCGGCACTAACCCGGCGGCCGGTTGCCTGGGGCATCGACCTGCAGCCCGCCCTAGTGGTCCTATTCGTCGACTTGCATAGTCGATTGTCCGCAGCCTGATTGGCAACGCGTGGTCGGGCCTGGGGCTTCTGGACGCGTGGGAAGCTCGACATTTTGCGGCGCTATCTCCAGGGCTTCATGCTGGCTTCACACCGGAAGTCGTCCGAAGCGATCTACCTCGATCTCTTCGCCGGCGAACCGGAGAATTTTGACCGGGACACTGGCCAGCCGATTGATGGGTCAGCCGCCATCGCTCTGAGGACGGCACCGCCGTTCACGAGGTTCCGGTTGTTCGAGCTCGATCCGAAAGCGCAGCAGCTCGAGGCCTACCTCCGAGCTCAGTTCCCGGCGCGCGACATCAAGGTTCACCGCGGCGACTGCAACCAGAAAATCGAGGCAGCTCTCACCGAGCTGGAATCCGTCCGTTGGGCCCCCACGTTCGCCTTCATCGACCCCAACGGGCCGGACTTCCACTGGACAACTTTGAAGGCGCTCGCCGATCACAAGACGGGTTTGAAGTACAAGGTCGAGCTCTGGCTGCTCTTCCCAGTTGGGCTGTTCACGCGCAACCTTCCCACGAAGGGAAAGCCCATAGCGCCAGAGTCTGCTGATCAGCTCACCCGAATGTTCGGCAGCGCCGAGTGGGGCGACATCTATAACGACAGGATCGCCGAGATTCTCGACGGGCAGGCTGCCGCTGAAGCGTACTTGAACCTCATGCGCTGGCGGCTCGAAAAGATTCTGGGCTACAAGAGAACGCACCCCCTCGAGGTCAGAAACGAACAGGGAGCACGGCTCTACGACATGATCTTCGCGACCGACAACGATGCTGGGGAGCGGATCATGACCAGCCTTTATAGCCACGCGCTCGAGGACTTCCCCGCCATGCGCCGCGAGACGATTGCCAGACATCGAGCTCCAGAGCCCGAGCCCGATTTTCAGGAGCTGGAACTATTCGACCTGAGCCGCTACGGCCCGAAGCCGTCGCCACGGCCTCCGCCAATGAAATATCGGTACGAGCCGCCCGAGCCACCCTATCGATCGAAGCAGTGACGGCCCGCCTCACGAGCCCGGCGACGACGGCAATAGCTCGCGATGCGGCTCAGGAAACTCATCCCAGGCGCGCCCGTCCAGGATTCGTCCGCCAGATTTCGGCGTACGGCCGCCCCATTGCTTGAAGAAGAACGGGACACCGGCCGCCAGACACTGGTCGCGCACGCCTCGCGCCCAGTCGACGTTCATCGGCCGCGCCTGAGGGCCGCTTTCGCCGCCCACGATCACCCAATGGATCCCAGTCAGGTCGAGAGTGACCGGGCCGACGAGCGGCTCGACGGAGAGAAATCGCACCGAAGCTGGGACCTCACGTAGCCGCTTAGCGCGAAAAGCATAGACCTGATTCTCAACGCTGACACCCATCCAGACGTTCGCCGGCCACTCGAGCTCGCGTGCCAACCGGCGCAGTCGGTCGGCTCGCTTCGTCAGGATCTGATAGGTGTGCTGGGACGTCGACGCCATGACCTCGAAGCCGCGACGGATCCAGTCGATCGGGACGTCCTCATGGAAGAGGTCGCTCATGCTGTTCACGAAGATCCGACGCGGCCGCCGCCAGGTCCGTGGCAGCTCGAGCACGTCGGGGTGAAACGTCAGCTGAAATCCATTCCGGTAGCGCTCGGTGCCAGTAGCTTGAAGGCGCTTTGCAAGGGCCTCGGCATAGCAATGATCACAGCCCGGGCTTACGTGGGTGCACCCCGTAAGGAAGTTCCAGGTGGCATCGGTCCACTCGATTCCGCTCTTATCGCCCATCTCAAACCCGGTGGCGGATCTTGTCGAGATACCCGCTTTCGATGAAGTGCTGGATTTGCATGCCGATCAAGACGCCGGCGACCTCCGGAGGAGTCGGCCCATACAGCCCGCCAGCGACCAGCTGCTCGAGGTAGGTCATCACCTCCTCCGAGGTGGTGATCTTAAGCGCAACTGACTTCTTCTTGTTTCTGGTTCGAGGCACCGCGGATAATTATGGCCCATACAGACCATACCTATTCCGATGGAATCGCCAGATGCCGGCCCGGGACGCCTTTTCTTGTTTCTGCGGTCGCTGACTGGGGGCCAAAGGGCCTATTGGACGCGAAACTTACTGAGCGAACCGCTGGTTCAGCCAGCGGCAGGCGGTATCCCCAAGGGTATGGCCACCCGTGTCGTAGACCTCGTACTGCGACGTTCCCCGCGAACCTTGGCAGATCAAGGGGGACCCACCACCGGGCACGTAGTCGCCGCCCTCGGGGACCGTCGAGACCAACCAGTTCGCAT
>JALZAL010000059.1 GCA_030948325.1 Candidatus Dormiibacterota bacterium | reverse complement strand
GCTGCCGGGCACAAACTCGGCGATGGCTTCAGCTGCCAGGCCAACCTGATGGAGCGGGACACCGTCTGGGGCGCCATGGCCGCCGCGTACGAGTCGAGCAGCGAGCCACTGGCCGAGCGCTTGATGGCTGCCCTCGACGCTGCCGAGCATGAGGGTGGAGATATCCGCGGGAGGCAATCGTCCGCCATGCTCATCGTGTCGGGAACGGGCACTGGTAAGCCCTGGGAGGATCGTCTCGTCGACCTCCGAGTGGAGGACGCGGCCGAACCCCTGCTCGAGCTCCGGAGGCTGCTGCACATCAGGCTCGCATACGACGCGGACTCGGAAGCCGACCATCTCGACGAGGCCGGCGATGCCGCAGCCGCAGCCATCAGGCGCCGAGAGGCGTTCGAGCTCGCTCCGGAGATGGTCGAGCTGCGCTTCTGGGCGGGCGTGGCGATGGTTACCTCGGGCGACCTTGAGGGCGGCTGCGTGCTGATTGGCGAAGCGGTACGCCAGGAGGGCCGCTGGCTGGAGACGGTCCGCAGGTTGGTCCCGGTGGGCCGGGTGTCCGCCGAGCAGGCTAGAGCGATCGAAGCCCGCCTCTCCAAGTAGACTTCACAAGTCTTGGGGAAATCGAAAGGTCCGCGTCGCGGTCCTCGAACGCCAAAGGTTCGTAAGACGGATCGTGACGACGGCGACCAGAAAGAGGCGGCGGTCGTGATGGATGCCGTCGTGGCCCAGGCGCTGCCGAATGCGATGTTCGAGGTCGAGCTCGAGAACGGGCACAAGCTCATTGCCTACGCGGCGGGGCGCATGCGGCGTTACTTCATCCGCATCACGCCGGGAGACCGCATACGCGTGGAGCTGTCGCCGTACGACCTCTCGCGTGGGCGCATCGTCTACCGCTATCGCGAGTAGACGATGGGCTTCTCTGAGCCCGGCATCGCCGACACGCTGAGCTCGGCTCGCGTCTTCGACCTCGAACAGCTTCGCTACGCAGGCGCTCCGTCACATCCTGCTCACGTGCCGGGCTTCAACTATTTCCTGCATCGCCACCACGAGCGCGGTGGATCGGAGGCGCGCACCGGGGCTTCGGGCATCGTCGTCATGCCGGAACACTCGGGCACGCACATCGATGCTCTCGCGCACCAGGCTGAGAACCTGATGCTGCATGGGGGCGTGCACGTGGACACGGGCATTCAGGCTTCGACCGGCTTTCGCGTGCTGGGCATCGAGACCATGGAACCGCTGGTCACAAGAGGCATCCTCCTGGACGTGGCGGGCGCACAGCGCCTGCCCCCGCAACACGCGATCAGCCCCGAGGAGCTCGAGCGGGCGGCCGCCGCAGCCGGGATTGAGGTCCGGGCGGGCGATGTCGTGCTCGTCCGCACCGGGTACGGGGCACTCTGGGCTGAACCTGAGGCGTATCTGCGCGCCGCGGGTGTCGGCGGTGCTGCCTCGCGATGGCTGGTGGAGCGCAAGGTCAAAGCGGTCGGGGCGGACAACGTGGCATGGGACGTGGTCGGGCCCACCGACCCGGAGCTGGGCATGACGCTGCCGGGCCACGTTCTCCTGCTGGTGCGTGCCGGAATCCCGATCATCGAGAACCTCAACCTCGAGGAGCTCGCCGCTGCAAAGATCTACGAGTTCGGCTTCGTCTGCCTGCCGTTGAAGATGCGCGGCGCGACAGGATCACCCGTACGACCGATCGCGCTGGTGCTCGACGAAGCCGGTAAAGCCCCTAAGCCCTAGCCTCCCCCCTGTTTGGGGGAGGGAGATTGGGTTCGGATTTGGACCTAGCGGCGACCCACGGTCTGGAAGCAGTCCAGGCAGTAAACCGGGCGGGCTCCGGTCGGCACGAATGGCACTTGCGTCTGCTTGCCGCAGTTGGAGCAGATCACGTCGTGCATCGCGCGCGTCCGGCCGTTGCCCTCAGTGGTGCGCCGAGCCGCCCGACACTCGGGACAGCGCCGGGGCTCGTTCTGAAGACCGCGAGACTGATAGAACTCCTGCTCCCCCGCCGTGAAGAGGAAATCGCGACCGCAGTCACGGCACTGCAACGTCCTGTCCGAGAAACTCACCCTGGCCTCCCCCAATATGTCGCTCAGAGGCCCGGACGGATACGACCGGTTTACCCCCTCTAGCGTTGCGGGGGCGATTTTAGCGCGATGAGCGGCAGTTTGGACGGGCGGGCTCGACTTGGGCTTATCCTCGATCGGACTTGGATCAAAAGACCCTGCTCCGCCAGCCGGCCGGAGGGAGACGGCCATGATCGTGGACGCGCACCTCGACATCGCCTGGAACGCGATCTCGCGCGGTCACGGCTTCTTGTCGCCACCGGCGCCCGGGTACCTGATCAGCCGGCCGTCACTGGCGGCTGCCGGGGTGGGCCTGGTGTTCGCCACCCTCTACACGGCGCCTGCACGAGCCACCCGCGCGATGAGAACCCGCTTCGTATACGAGAACGAGCACGAGGCGCATATCATGGCCGTCGCGGAGGCCAACTACTACAGAAGCTGCGGGCTGCAGCTGATCGGGACGAGGGGCGAGCTCGACGCTTACGTACGTGGCTGGAGGAGAGGCAAGGTCGCTGCAGTCATGCTGATGGAGGGCGCTGACCCCATCGAAACGCCCTCACAGCTCGGGGCATGGACGGACATGGGGCTCCGCATCATCGGACTGGCCTGGGGTGCGACACGCTACAGCGGTGGCACTGGCGCCCCGGGCGGCCTCACCGCCCTCGGGGAGCAGCTCTTGAAAGCGATGAGGCGCAAACGGGTGATCCTCGACCTGAGCCACATGGCCGACCAGGCAGTCGCGGATGCGTTCGAGATCTGGCGCGGGCCGATCATGGCCTCGCACAGCAACGCCCGCGCGATCGTGCCGGGCGACAGGCAGATCACCGACGCCACCGCGGCAGAGGTCGCCCGAAGAGGCGGCATTCTAGGGGTCAGCTTCTACCAGCCCCACCTGCGCAAGGCGGGTCGCGCGTCACTCGACGACGTGGTTGGGCACACCGTGCACCTGTCACGCGCGGCGGGCGGGCCGGAGCACGTCGGGTTGGGGACCGACCTCGATGGAGGATTCGACTCGAGGCATGCACCTTTCTCCGACCTTGCGGATCTAAGAGGGCTGCCGATCCGGCTTCGCAAGCACTTCAGCCGCGCCCAGGTCGAGGGCATCATGGGCGCGAACTGGATCGGGTTTCTCGGCAGAGCGCTGCCCGACTAAGCGATCACAAGGCATCCACGAGCTGTTTCGCGCAGACAAAGGCGAAACCCATGCCGTGTCCGTTGAACCCGGCGCAGATGTAGACGTGCGGCATTCCGGCAACCGGCCCGACCATTGGCAGGCCGGACTCGGTGAAACCCATGATCCCGGCCCACCGATTGGTGACTGTGGCTCCGGGGCTGAGGCGGCCGAGCTGGGTATCGAGGTGAGTCTGAATCGCAGGCGAGGGCTGCTCGTCGTAGCCGACCTCCGTGTCCATCGACGTGTCCCGCCACCCGCCCACAAGAACCTCGCCGCCGGCGAGCTGTCTCCAGTAGCGGTACCCGTGGTGCGAGTACGTCGGCAGATCGCAGACCTGACGCCCGACGGGTGCGGATGCCAGCATCTGCGCCCGGGTGGGTTGAATCGCGATCTGCGGCACCAGGAGCGGGGTGTACGCGTTGGTGGCGAGAATGACCACGCCCGCCCTGCATTCGCTGCCGGCCGCGTGGACAATCACGCCATCGCCCGAAGGTTCGATCGCCGACACTTCGACACCTTCGCGAATAGCGCCTTGCGCGGCCCGGCGCGCCAGCGCACCCACGATCGCGGCGGGGTTGGCCTCACCGTCGCGTGGGTTGATCAGGCGCTGTCCGTCCCAGCGCGCCTCGAAGCCATCCTCGCGGAGGAGCTGCTCGGATTCCTCGAGCAGTCCGGCTTCCTCGACGCCTGACGCCAGGGTGGCGCTACCGGCCCGGCGATGGCCGACGTCATCGCCCTCGACCGCCTCGATCATCAGGTCGTGGTTCTCATTGGTCAGGTGCCACACGTCCCGGGCTTTGTCGCGCCCATACGCTCGTACAGCTTCGGCATAGTTGGCCGCGACCCCCGCAAGCAGGAAGCCCGCGTTGCGACCGCTGGCGCCACCGGCAAGGTGCGATCGCTCGACCAGGGTTGCGTTATGTGACCCGCGTTGTCGGAGGTGGTGGATCAGACTCAATCCGGCGATTCCCCCGCCGATGACGAGGACGTCTGCGCGATCCGGCAGTTCCCCCGGGTATCGCTCGGCCGGCAAACGCCAGAACGGGGTAGGCCCCCGAGTTGAATCAGTCGACCGAATAACATTGGACATACCACATGGATTTTGAGAGCTACGACGTCCTGGTAGTCGGCGGTGGGCTCGCCGGCATCAGGGCGGCGATAGCGGTGGTCGAGGCAAATCCGCGCCTCAAGGTCGCGATGGTCTCGAAGGTCTACCCGATGCGAAGTCACACGGTCTCGGCAGAAGGCGGGGCCGCGGCGGTGCTTCGACCGGAAGACAGCTACGAGAACCATGCGTTCGACACGATCAAAGGCTCCGACTACCTAGCCGACCAGGACGTGGTCGAGGCGTTCGTGCGCGAGGCCCCAATCGAGCTGATCCAGATGGAGCATTGGGGCTGCCCCTGGAGCCGCGACCCGGACGGCAAGATCGCGGCGAGGCCGTTCGGGGGGATGACCACGTGGCGCACCTGCTTCGCGGCTGACAAGACCGGATTCCACATGCTGCACACAGCGTTTCAGACGTCGCTCAAGTACCCGCAGATCCACCGCCACGACGAAGCATTCGTGACCAAGCTCCTGGTCGAGGACGGGCGCTGCGTCGGGGTCGTGGCGATCGACATGCGCAGCGGGCGGTTCGATGCGATCACCGCCAAGTCGGTGATCATGGCGACAGGGGGCCTCGGCCGCGTGTACGCCTTCACGACGAACGGCAACATCTGTACCGGTGACGGCATGTCGCTTGCCTATCGCGCGGGCGTCGGTCTCAAAGACATGGAGATGGTCCAGTTCCATCCGACCTGCCTGCCATTCACCGGAATCCTGATCACCGAGGCCGTCCGCGGCGAGGGCGGCTATCTCACCAACAAGGATGGCGACCGTTTCCTCAAGCGCTACGTGCCCAACAAGATGGAGCTGGGGCCACGCGACATCATCTCGCGGGCCATGACGACCGAGTTCGAGGAGGGTCGCGGCTTCGAAGGCCCTCACGGCAAGTACATGCATCTCGATGTCAGGCATCTCGGCGAAGAAGTCATCGATCGCAAGCTGCCCTTCATGCGCGAGCTGGGCCGAGAGTTCGTGGGCATTGACATCGTGCACGATCCCATTCCCGTGCGGCCGGTCCAGCACTACATGATGGGAGGTGTGGATGCAGACATCTCCGGTGTCACGCCCCTCCCGGGCCTCTACGCGGCCGGCGAGTGCTCGAACGTCGGCCTCAACGGCGGCAACAGGCTCGGCTCCAACTCCCTGTCCGAATGCCTGGTGTTCGGCGCAGCGGCCGGCCGCGCCGCCGCCGAGTATGTGACCTCGGCCAAGGCGATTGGCTCAAACCCGATCGGCGCAATGCTCAAGGACGAGACGGCGCGAATCGAGAGCGCCTACCTCCACAAGAAGGGCGGCGACGAGCGGATAGGCGCGATCCGTGAGGAGATGCAGCTCGACATGGACACTGGCGCGGGTGTCTTCCGAACTCGCGAGGGTCTCGAGAAGCTGACGAAACAGCTGAGCGCACTTCGAGACCGTTTCGAAAGGATCAAGATCGAGGACTCGAGCCGTACCTTCAACACCGAGCTGATGGCGGCGCTCGAGCTTGACTACATGCTGGAACTATCCGAGACAATCACATACTCCGCCCTCGCGCGGGAAGAGTCGCGTGGCGCCCACGCGCGACGAGACTTTCCCGAGAGGGACGATGCCAAGTTCCTGAAGCACACCATCGCGCTCCGCACGGACGGCGGTCCCCCCAAGCTTGAGTACCGCGACGTTCGAATCACCAACTTCACGCCGCAAGCGCGCGCCTACTGAGGGGAGAGGACCAATTTGACCGAGAAGATGATCACGATCCGCGCGACTCGGTTCGACCCCGAGAAGGACTCCGCGCCGCGCCTGCAGTCATATGAGATTCCCTTCAGTGACGAGAGCATGGTTGTTCTTGACGCGCTCAACTACATCAAGTCGCATGTCGACGGCAGTCTCAGCTATCGCTGGTCGTGCCGGATGGGGATTTGCGGAAGCTGCGGCATGACCGTCAACGGGACGCCGAAGCTGACGTGCGCCGCCTTTCTTCGCGACTACTGGCCGCGGCCGGTGACAGTGACTCCGCTGAACAACTTCCCGATCGTGCGCGACCTCGTCGTCGATATGGAAGACTTCATGCAAAAGCTGAAGGCGATCAAGCCATGGATCATCCGCAAGCAGGAGCTGCCGCTCGGGGCCGGTGAGCACCGGCAGACGATGGATCAGATCGAGGACTTCCGGCAGTTCAGCCAGTGCATCAACTGCATGCTTTGCTACGCGGCCTGCCCCGTGTACGGGCTCGACAACGAATTCCTCGGACCGGCTGCGATTGCCCTGGCGCGCCGATACAACCTGGACTCTCGCGACCAGGGCACCAAGCAGCGCTTGCCGATGCTGGCCGATTCGGCCGGCGTCTGGGAATGCAGCTTCGTCGGCGAGTGCTCCGTCGTCTGTCCCAAGGGCGTCGACCCCGCCAAGGCCATCCAGCAAACCAAGCTCGACACGACGGTGCGCTTCTTGCTTCCGTACGGGAACCGCGATTGAGCGCGGAGGCCGACCCCTCGACGCAGATACGTACGCGGAGCTACCCGCCCGCGATGAGCTCGGATTGGTGGACCCGCAAGTGGCATTACTTCTGGTACATGGTCCGCGAGTTCACAGCGCTGCCACTGGCGCTCTGGTTGCTGTGGCTCCTGTTCGAGATCCAGCGCGCCGGCCGCGGGCCGGCGGGTTACTACCCGCCCACCTCAACCGCCTTCGTCATTTTCAGCGTCATCTGCTTGTATTTCTCGCTCTACCACAGCATCACCTTCCTCAGCCTGGCCGGGGTGATCCTCCACTTCAAGGTCCTCGACAAGCCGGTGCCGTCGCGGATCATCGTGTACTTGCAGTTCTTGATGTGGATTGTCGCGTCGATAGTCATCGGCGCCGTTCTGATCGGGTTCGGCCGATGAGCTCAATCAGGCCGGCTCCGCATGTGCCTACACACAAGGAGCGGCCCGGGCGCAAGCCGGCTCTCGCTCACCTTTTTTGGTGGTTCATGTTTGCGCAAGGCGGGGTGGTGGCCGCGCTCCTGATCCCAGTGCACATCCTGGTCCAGGGGATTCTCGGACCGCTGGGTGCCGTCCCCGTAGTGGACCGCCACTACGACACGTGGATCAGCATCCTGGGCAACCCGATCGTAAAGCTCTACGTGCTCGTGCTCATCTCGCTTCCGTTCTTCCATTTCGCGCACCGGCTCCGCTACCTGCTCGTCGACCTCGGCGTTCACGCAGCCAAGCGGTGGCCGATGCAGGTCCTCTTCTACGGAAGCGCCGTGGTCATCACCGTGTACACGATCTGGCTGCTGTTGACGATCGCGCCGATCTCATTGGGGTGAGGAGGTCATGCTCACCGTCGAATCGTTCCCTGCGCCAGAGCTCGGTAACTCGAGCTTCCTGGTCGCGGACCGCGAGCGCGAAGTCGCCATGGTCATCGATCCTCTTCGGGATGTCGACCACTATCTGACCAGGGCCGACTCCCTGGGCGTCAAGGTCACTCATGCCCTGGACACCCACCTGCACAACGACTTCGTCTCCGGGCGGCGCGAGCTGCAGGCTGAGGCCGGAGCAGACATCGCCGAGCTGCCTCAAGGCCATGACCTGTTGCTGGGCGAGCTAGTGGTTCACGCGATTCACACGCCGGGCCACACACCCGATCACCTGAGCTATCTGATCACCGACCGCGGCCGGCCGCGCGCTCTGTTCTCCGGGGGCGCAGTGATGATCGGTGCCATTGCCCGCACCGATCTGCTCGGGCCGCATCTTGCGGTGCGCCTCGCACTCGAGGCTTTGCGAACGCTTCAGGTCCGCCTGCGCGGTCTGCCGGACGACATCGCGGTGTTCCCGACCCATGGAAGCGGATCCTTTTGCGGCACCGGAGGTCGCAGCGGCCACGAGACGACGCTTGGTCACGAGCGCGCGACCAACCCGTTTTTTCTGACCACCGAGGTGATGCCGTTCCTGGCGCGCGCCCTCAACCAGCACCGCTATCCCGCGTATTACCGCGATATGGCGGCGATCAACCTGGCCGGCGCTCCGGTGCTTGGCCGCCACCTCGCCCCGCCCCCCATATTGAGCGCGGGCGCTGTTGCGGCGCACATCGATGAGGGGGCTGCGGTGGTAGACATCCGCTCAGGCCGAGCCTATGACGCCGGCCACATCCCCGGCAGCTACAGCGTCGGCCTGGATGGTTCCGTGAGCGCGTGGGTCGGCTGGCTGGTTCCACGCGGCCGGCCGATCGTGCTCGTGGGCGGAACGGAGAGCCAGCACCGCGAGGCCCACCGCCAGCTCTACCGAATCGGTTTCGACACGGTTGTGGGTGTCCTCGATGGGGGCATGGATGCCTGGCGTGCCGGCGGCCGCGAGCTCTCCACGTTCGAGACCGTCGATGTTGAGGATATGGCGGCGTGGATCCTCAGCGCGGAGCCCATGACGGTGGTCGACGCTCGGGACGAGCACGAATGGGCTGCGGGCCATGTGCCCGGCGCGGTCCATATCTATGTGCCGGACATTCCCAGTCGCGCAGGAGAGATTCCTGCCGAAGCGCCGGTGGCCGTGCACTGCGCCTCCGGCTATCGAGCGGGCATAGCGGCCAGCCTTCTCGAACAGGCCGGGCTGAAGCGGATCATCCACGTCAACGGCCCGTACTCGGACTGGGATCGGCTGCACCTGGCGGAGACTGTTCCAGCGTAAGGGCGGCGCCTGCCTTTATCGATCGGTGATCGCTGCCTCCAGCAGGGCCGCGAACTTGCGCCGCGCAGCCTCACGTCTGGTCGGGATGTGTTCGCGCGGCAGTGTTCCGTCGGGGGCCTGGTAGCCGGCCAGTATCTGCCGTGCGACCGAGACGCGATGCACCTCGTCGGGGCCGTCGTACATCCGCGCGGCGCGGGCGTGCCGGTACATCTCCTCCAGGGGCAGGTCGGACGAGTAACCGAGCGAACCATGGATCTGGATGGCCCGGTCGATGACGTCGTGCAGGACCTTGGCGCCGAAGAACTTGATCAGGGAGATCTCTTTGCGCGCCGCCGCAGCACCTCGCGTGTCGATCACCCATGCAGCGTGCAGGGTCATCAGGCGGGCCGCATGCATCTCGGCCGCGGAGTCGGCGATCCAGCTCTGCACGGTTTCATGGCCGGCGAGCTTCTTGCCGAACGCCTCTCGCTGCAGAGACCTCTCGCACAGCATGTCGAAGGCGCGGCGCGCCTGGCCGAGCCAACGCATGCAGTGGTGGATGCGACCTGGTCCGAGTCGGGCCTGAGCGATGGAAAATCCCTGGCCACGTACCCCGATCAGGTTCTCCTTCGGCACGCGCACGTCTTCGTAGAGGATCTCGGAGTGACCGTAGCCAAAGCGTTCGTGCTCTCCGGCCATGGTCGGGATGTTGCGAAGCTTCTTCAGCCCGGGGGCATCGCCTGGAACCAGGATCATCGAGGCGCGCTCATACGGGCCCGCCGCGGGGTCGGTTACGACCATCACGATCAGGAAGTCGGCGATCATTCCGTTGGTCGTGAACCACTTGTGGCCGTTGATCATCCACTGATCGCCTTGAAGCTCAGCCGTGGTGGATAGGAGAGTTGGGTCGGACCCCGCATTGCCGGGCTCGGTCATCGAGAACCCTGAACGGATTTTGCCGTCAAGCAGCGGATGGAGCCAGCGCTTTTTCTGCTCTTCGGTCCCGAAATGGGCGAGGACCTCGGAGTTGCCGGAATCGGGGGCTTGGTTGCCGAAGACAATGGGGCCCCAAACAGAGGCTCCCTCGATCTCGTGCATGAGCCCGAGCTTGACCTGGCCGTAGCCCTGACCGCCCAGCTCTGGCGGCAGATGCGTAGCCCATAGCTGCTGCCTTTTGACCTCTTCCTGGAGCGGACGGACTGCGCTCATAAACCCCGCGTCGTCGGTTTCGAGCACTTCCAACGGATAGATCTCATTTCGCATGAAGGCGCGCATCCATTCGAGCTTGCCTTCGAACTCCGGATCAGTCGAGAAGTCCCATGACAATTTCCTTGTCTCCTAGGCACTGGGGGCGAGCAACGCGATTCCGTCGTCGATCATGCCGACGATCGTATCCGTCAACCCCTCGTACATGGGGTCGGGACGCTTTCCACGCCGGTGCAGCATGAGGTTGTAGCCGAAGATCGATGCGTACTTGTACAGGCTCATGGCCAGGTACCAGCGCATCCCCTCAGCGTCGACTCCATAGAGCTTGTACAGCTCCTCGATCGGGACATCGACCGAACCCCCTGGGTTGGGCGCGCCCGCGTATCGACGGCGGTGCGAAACGATGCAAAGGCAGCCCAGGTCAAGCAAAGGCTGACCGATCTGTGCGATCTCCCAATCGAGGACCGCTACGACGTCGGACCCTTTGAACAACATGTTGCCGTAGTGGTAGTCGCCATGAACGAGGGTGGGCTTCCGCTCCACCGGAACGTCCGATGCCAGCCGGCTGCCGAGCTCAGCCGCGCGTGAGGTGAGCTCCGCCGGCGCCCGTTCCATGAGCCACAGCCAGCGCAACATCTCGGCCTGCAATCCAACGGGGGCTTCATCTCCAATTCCGGTCCTTTCGAGAGGAAGGGCCTGAAGGCTCTTGAGCGTGCGAATCGCGGATGTGGCGATGTCGATCGGTTTCTGCTCCACACCGGCCTCCTCGATCCGGGTGCCGTCGACGGCGTCCATGAGGACGAAAGGGCGGCCGTCCACGACAGGATCGGGACTGAGGGCGGGAATGGCGGGGGAGGGAAGGCCGGAGGTGTGTAGAGCAGCCATGATCCGGCCCTGGCGCACGACGTCCGCCGGGCCGGCGATCCGCGCGCCGGGAGGGGGGAGGCGCAGGACGTATCGGCGAAGGCCTTCGCCGTCGTCGATGCTGACGAAGTAGGTGAATCCGGAGTGCCCCTCGGGGATCGGCTCTATCGACATGACGCGCAATCCCGGCCGCCCGAGGCGCTCGCGACACTCGCGCTGGAGGTCTTCTCGAATCCGGTCGCTCACGGGAGGTGTGCCGTATCGACCAGCGAGCCGACCATGCGCTGATCACCGAGGGCCCTGACGACGCTGACGCTCGTGTAATAAGGAAGCAGTCGCAGCTGGCTTGGCGCGAGGCCTAAGACTTCGGCGATGTATGCCATGAGCGCAATCCCGTGCGTCACGACCACGACATGACTGCCTGGATGTGCGCGCACGATGTCGTCGATGGCGGAACGCATCCGTTCGACGACGCTCGTGGGCGACTCTTTGAAATCCAGCCTGCCGTCTTCGCCGAGCTCGAGATCGATCTCGACGAGGCGGACATCTTCGTGCACGTCTTCGCCGATGATTCGCGCGGTCTCGACCGCGCGGCGGCGGGGACTCGAGTAGATCGCGGCCGCGCCTACTCGTCTCACTCGCTCGGCAAGACGTTGTGCCTGCGCGCGACCGAGCGGGCTGAGAGGCGGATCGGCGGTATCGATCATGCCCTCGTAGCAGTCGCCGTGGCGCACGAGCCAGATCTCCGTCACACCTTCTACGCCGATCAAAAAGGAGGCCTCGAGCGATCTCATCGCCCTGGTCAGACGCTCCGCAGCCGCTGCCACCGCTAACATTCGATCACATGCTCCGTGCTGCGGGCATCGTCGCCCTATTCGTCTTCACCGCCTGCGGACAGACCACTCCCGTCGCAGTGCCGTCGCCATCGCCTGTGATTGCTCAGGGGAACTGGGCGCAGAGCCTCACGTTCACAGGCGCGATCACCGGGCAGATGACGGGGATCGTGGCGGACTCGGGGAGCCAGGTCAACGCGTGCACCGGGTCAAAGACACGCACCGGGGAGCAGTGGGCGGATACGTTCTACGGGACGACTGCCGCGAGTGGGCAAGTTTGGGAAATCGTGTTCACGGTCAACAACTTCCGAGGACCGGGTGCGTACCACACGACCGATGTGTCGCTGGTCGTGCGCAGCCCCGACAAGGCGAGAGTGTGGTTGAGCCAGGGACGCGACAGAGTCACTTTCACAGTTGAACCGAGCCAGCAGACGGGGACGGTCGACGCGAGCCTCACAGACGCGGCCAGCGGCAGGGCCGGAAGCCTCAGGATCGCGGGCCGCTGGAACTGCCGAGGCTGATCGAGCCGGGCTCCGCGGGCGGTCCCGGTTTGCTTCGGTCTAGAGTGCCGGCATGGAAGTCAGGTTCGATGGTCACTGTTTTGGCTGCGGTCCGCTCAACCCTGAGGGGTTGCGTCTGGAGTTCGTGCCGGGCCCGATGGGCTCGAGCGTCGAGTTCGCGGTCCCGGAGCGATATCAGAGCTGGGCGGGCATGGCGCACGGAGGGATCGTCGCCCTGCTGCTCGACGAAGCGGTGGGCTGGGCAGCGTGGCATGCGGGCCACCCGGGGGTCACGGGTCGGCTGCAGGTCAGCTACCGGCGGCCGCTGAAGCTTGGCGAGCCAATCCGCGTTGTAGGTAAGGTGGAGCGGATCCGGCGCACGCTTGTCTATGCGACGTCGTACATCGAAAACCGCGACGATGGTTCGCGAGTGGCGGACGCGACGGCGACGCTAGTGATGACCGAAACCCGAGTCGACTCCGCCGCCGGATAGAATCACGACGTCGGGGGCTGGCGCAGTTTGGCAGCGCGCACGGTTCGGGACCGTGAGGCCCCGGGTTCAAATCCCGGGCCCCCGACCATTTCGTATTCGAAATCGGCGATTCTTGAGGTTGTCTGGAGTCGGCGGATCACAGCCGGGTCACAATTTCCTGGGGAACTGTCGCGACCTAGGGGTGCGTCGGTGACTGTCATCTGCGGATCTGAACTCGCTTGGCAGCAATCGATGGCTCGGCTGAGGCTTCACGCTGAGGACGCAACGGGCAGGACCGTGAGGCACCCGGTCCGAAAATCACAGGCCGGCGCCTGAGGACGCACAGGGCAGGACCGTGAGCTCCCCGGGGTCTAGTCCCGGCATCCCGACCATTTTTTGCGATCGGTGTTTGGGGACGTTTGTCAGCGGCGATCAGGTCGCGCCCGGCAGGTTCTTTCTGTCTCGTCGACGCTGGAGCTGCAAGATTGCCAAGGTCAGCAGCGGGAGCTGGCACACCGCGTAAATGACATGGGCGGCGTAATGGGCCACGGTTTGATCCGGGACAAAAGGCAGCCAGCCCATGGGCAGGATCGTCACCACTGCGCCGACCAGGTTCACGGTCGCATAGATCGCCACGGCCCTGGCGGCTGGGGTGCCGCGCGACCGAGACCACCAGAAGGCGAGGCCGGTCGCGATGGGCAACATGAAAAGGTCGCCATCGGGAGTGAATCCAAGGAGTCGCGGGACGCGGTGGAGCTCGTGCACCCATAGACCAAGCCAGGAGACAGCAGTCGCGACGATGACGCGGTCGATCTTCACTAGAGGAGCAGGCGCCGACCTGCCTCCGCGAGCCAACGCTCATATCGCTCCGACGTCCAGCCCCTTTCGCGCACCAGTTGGCGGAACGTGTCCGGGCCTCCGATCGCGTACAAGATGTCCGTCGCGCTCGCAACGTCCAGATCGCGGCGCAGCGCCTTTCTCTTGGCGAGCGATCGTGCGACTGCGCCCACCGCGGCGAGGTGGCGCTCCTGCCAGCGCTTCCACTCCCGGGACACCTTGGGATCGGCACCGGATGCAGACCTCAAGACGTCGGCGACCACCTCGCTTCGCTCGTGGAGCGCGCGCAGGATGCCGGCGCCAATCGCGAGCTGTCGCTTGGGGTCGGTTTCGGCCAGCACGTGCTCGACGCTTAGGTCAGCCGAGCTCGTCACCAGGTCCGCCAGGCTTCGAATCAGGTCGGGTTTGGATCGGAAGTACAGGTAAACCGTGGGGAGGGAAAAACCGGCCGAATCTGCCACGCCCTGCATCGTGGCTGCGCTGTAGCCGCGCGCTTTGAACACCGTCTCAGCGGCCTTGAGGATTGCAACCTGGGTCTGGTTTCGCCTCTCCCGACGTGCTGGTGAGCTGTAGCTGCGGGTGGTTGCGCGTGTGGTGACCATTGGCTATATGATACCTCTAGTTACCTATATGCTAGTTATAGCCAATTAACCAAGGAGCAACACATGACCGATACCATCGTCAACCCGCTCACCGGTTACACGATCACGTTCCTCGAGGCGTCCGAAGAGCTCTTCCGATTCAGGGAGGTCGCCCTGCCGAGCACGTACGGACCGGCCCTTCACGTTCACCCGCTCCAGGAGGAGCGCTTCGAGGTAATCCGCGGCAGCGTCGAATTCGTGATGGGGACACGGAAGATCGTCTGCCATCCCGGCGAAAGTGTCGTGGTTCCAGCCGGCGTCGCCCACACCTTCAAGAATGCCGCTGAGGGCGAATCCGAGATGTTCGGTGAGTACCGGCCCGGCCTGCCAGAGCACTCGCGCCGGTTCTTCGAAGTGTATTTCGGGTTGGCGCGTGCCGGGCTGACCGATCTGAAGGGGTTGCCGTCCATCTGGCAGATCGCCGTTGAGATGCCGACGATGTCGGACCACGTCCGACTCGCGTCCCCGCCGTGGGCAGTCCAGCGGCTGGTTCTCGCCGTGCTCCGGCCGATTGCACGGCTCATGGGGTATCGACCGTTCGAATTGGAGCCACCTTCTGCCTTCGAGATGTTGCCCGACTCCGGAGCGTCGACGTAGTGGACGTGGGGTGGCAAAAGTCCAAATCTCCATCAGGCGGCTCGTTCGTAAGCGTGATGTAGACCGCCGAGGATCGGGCGAGAGCGAACTTCGCCACTGAGCGAGCGGACACTGCTGACCGGAGTTTCTAGTCCCAAGGTCCGGTGCGGTCGATCGTGGTTGTAATAGGCGACGAACTCGGCTAGCACGGTGCTCAGATGCCGTTCGCCGAGGATGATGATGTGGTCGAGGCACTCGCGGCGTATGCTGCCCACGACCCGCTCCCCGATCGAGTTTGCGTTGGGCGCTCGGATCGGCGTGGTCACGCTCTCGATGCCGATCGCCGCCAGCCGGGCGGCAAAGTCACCGCCCCAGACTCGATCGCGATCATGGATTAGGAATCTCGGTAGCCGACCCCGGCCTCGATCATCTGCCGCCACGTCCAGGCGGCGGCCGGGTGGGAAGTCACTTGGAAGTGGAGGAGCTCTCGGCGACCGTGACTGATGAAGAACAACACGTACAGGGTCTTGAAGTCGAGGGTCTGGACCACGAACAAGTCGGCTGCCCAAATGGCGCTTGCGTGGTTGATGAGGAAGGTGCGCCAGCTCTGGCTCGGTGGTCGGGTGCGGGGCCGTCGCCGATAGCGGCGGATCGAGCGGGCGCTGACGACGAACCCGAGCTTTGAGAGCTCGCCGCGGATCCGTTCGGTTCCCCACAGGGGATTCTGGTCAGCCATAGTGGTGATCAGCTCCCGCACCTCCGGAGTCAGGCGCGGTCGGCCGAGGCGAGTGCTAGAGCGCCAGCGCCAGTAGAGGCGCCATCCCTGTCGGTGCCAGCGGATTACCGTCTCGGGCCCGACCAAGAGCAGGTGCCGTCGCCAGTCCCGACGGAAGCGATGGACACTCACCCAGAAAAGCTTGTCCCAGGTTCGGAGGGCTGGCCGCCGCTGGGAGCGGAGGGCGACCTGGAGCTGCTGCCGGAGGAAGAGGTTTTCGAGAAGCAGGTCATGCCGGCTGCGAAGAGCCCTCGGTACGACGGCGAGCAAGAGGCTGAGAAGTTCGAGCATCAGGTGAGGATCACCGATCGACCTCTCGGATAGGGACCACGCTGACTTTTGCCCCCGCACGCGGTTCGGGACCGTGAGGACGAGGGTTCAAATCCCTCGCCCCCGACCATTTTTGATCCTCCTATAGATGTCAAAGGGCAAATTTGAGGGTGTTCACGCGGCACTGCGAGCGGCCTCTTCGCGCGGGTCGACCAAGGTTCGGTAGACCTCCCGCGCGACGTATCTCTTGAGGCAGCGGA